>JBFKPJ010000030.1:0-22373 GCA_041628355.1 Muriicola sp.
AAACCACAAATCGTCTTAATTATGATAAAGGAGGAAAATGTATTGAAAGCTATGTCGAAGTTATTAAAATCATTGAACTGGAGTGGGTATGCTCACATCGACTTACTATATGATATAAAAACCAAAGAGTTTAAGGTTTTGGAAATTAATCCGAGAATTTGGCAAACTCTTGAAGCTTCTTCCTTTGCAGAAGTGAATTTTCCCTGGCTTTATTGTCAAACAGTAATTGGCAATAAATACGAAATTCCGGAATATAAGGAGATAGAATTTCTAACATTTAATGGAATCTTTAAGAAAGTAAAGAATAATCCATTCTTTTTATTCAAACTCCGATATTTATGGAAACATACACCAATAAAATATATACTAAAAGATCCAGGCGTACACCTGTTTCTATTTTATAATTATTTGTCAAAACGATTTAAATCAAATTAATCTATTTGTCGTAAAGCTTCAGGGGATCCATTTATCCTTACCGAAATCGGGTTTCCGCTTTTCTAGAAAGGCATTCCTTCCTTCTTTGGCCTCATCCGTCATATAAGCGAGCCTCGTCGCCTCTCCTGCAAAGACCTGCTGTCCCACCATTCCGTCGTCTGTAAGGTTCATGGCAAACTTGAGCATCTTGATGGAGATGGGCGATTTGGCCAGGATCTCCTGTGCCCATTCATAGGCGGTTTCCTCCAGCTCATTATGGTGGACCACCGCATTCACCATCCCCATCTCGTAAGCCTCTTCCGCAGAATAGGTCCTGCCCAGGAAAAAGATCTCCCTGGCCTTCTTTTGCCCTACCATCTTGGCGAGGTATGCGGATCCGTATCCCCCGTCGAAACTGGTGACGTCTGCGTCAGTCTGTTTGAATTTTGCGTGCTCCTTGCTGGCCAGGGTCATGTCGCAGACCACGTGCAGACTGTGGCCCCCTCCCACGGCCCATCCCGGCACCACCGCAATCACCACCTTGGGCATGAACCGGATCAGCCGTTGTACTTCCAGGATATTCAGCCTGTGATATCCATCTTCCCCGACATATCCCTTGTGTCCTCTGGCTTTCTGATCCCCGCCGCTGCAGAAAGAATACACCCCGTCCTTAGAGGAAGGGCCTTCTGCAGATAAGAGCACTACTCCAATTGAGGTATCTTCCTGGGCATCGTAAAAAGCTTCATAGAGCTCCCTGGTGGTCTTGGGCCTGAATGCATTGCGTACATCCGGCCTGTTAAAGGCTATTCGGGCAACCCCATCACATTTTTTATAGGTAATGTCTTCGAATTCCCTTGCGGTCTTCCAATTTGCAGCTGAATTCATGATCTGTGTTTTGATCCGTAAAGATACGTCATCCTGTTGCGCTTCACAATGCTGTGGGAGTACAGAATTATTTCTGTTTCTGTCTGGCTATTTCCTCCTTTAGCCCGATATATTTGGAAAGATACCTGCTGCTCGCCATGGTATGGTGCAGGAGCATATTCCCTATCAGGTTTTCTTCCCGCTCCTTCTCCAGGTTTGTCTGGAGGAGGTCCAACCGCTTTTTCAATCCACCAGCAAAATCTTTTCTGGAAAATTCGGACCGGAGTATTGCATCTCCTTTTTTTTGCATTTCGCACCAGCGGGATTCATCCCGGTACAGGTTTACGGCGACAGATGCCAATTGGCCGGGACTGTCTCCGACATATTGTGGCATATTAGCAAATCCTGTACCTTCCGCGGCAATGGATGACATGGCTGAGGGAGTGCCACATCGCATGGCCTCGAACAGCTTTCCTTTGAGTCCGGCCCCGAAACGCAAGGGGATCAGGTTGACCCTGGCCGAACTGAGCATCCCTGCAACTTCGGGGACCCATCCCTTCACAAAAAAATGTTCCTCAGGATCCGTGAGGGCTGTGATCTCCCTGGGCAAATGTGCCCCGTAAATATTCAGATTGGCCTCTGGCAGCTCCTTCCTGATCTTTGGCCAGACCTCCTTCTTCAGATATCGAATAGCATCCGTATTAGGTAAGTGCCTTCCATTTCCAATAAATACAAAATCATTACGCTTCTTAAAGGACGGCCTGTCTGAATGAGGGGCAAGGTCAGCCTCCTCAAAGACAAAAGGGAGATAAAACAATTGAGATGTGAGCGAGGGCATATGGGATCTCAGCCAGTCCATCTCGAAGCTGGAAATGATCAGGGACATATCAGCCCTGAAGAGGGAGGCCAATTCCCTTTTTGTGATTTCCAGTGAACGCCATATGTTCGGTTCGAAAACCATCCCTTTTTTCTGGGCCAGTTCACGGGCCTTGCGCAGGGAATGCAGGTCCTCGGTATCCACGATCCGGATAGCTTGAGGTAAGGTTCTCGTAATGCGCCAGCCGAAATACTCTTCGGTGAGGAAGCGGTCAAAAATGACCATACATGGGTCGAGAGCGGAAATGAAGTCGTCAAAGCTCCGGTGATTCAGGCGAATCCTTGAAAATTCCACCCCAGGGATCTCGGGAAGCTTCCCGCCAGGGGAAAGTGCGGCGGCAGAACTGAAAGTGATCTGGTAATTATACGATTTCCACAAAGATATGAGCTGCATCATCCGCACCCCTGCTGCAGTGGCCTGTGGCTCAGGCCAGGTCAGGCCAATGATCAACACACGGCGGTTCTGCTCTTTCATGGTCACATCCTCTGTGCAAACTTCTGGGAGATCTTAAGCCTGAGTTTGCGCTCGTAATCTTCCTGCAGCCAGTCCTTGTAATTCTTGGTATTGTTCATGATGCAGTAGGAATACTGCCTCACCCTGTATTCGATCTCATCTTTGAGCTGCTTGGCCAGGATCCTGGCCTCGAAGACGTCCTTGCTGTTCTCCACGCAGATCCTCGCATGCTGTTCTATACTCTGTTCGAGGACTGTTTTGGATCTTAGCCCCTTGGCGAAGACCTCTTTGTAGGCGGCTTTGACGTCGAAATCTATGTCTTCTGATTTAGAGAACTTTTCCCTGAGTTCAGGAGGCATTTCGTAGACGAATTCACGCTCAATGTCCTCGTCATTCTTGATATTCTCCAGATAGAAATCCGGGAAATGGAAGATCTCCTGCCAGTCGATAGGAGCATCCCACATCCCAAAACGGGCGATGTTATTTCCCAGGTCAACCACCGTAAATTCATCCTTGTCCGGCAGGATCCTCGATCCCCTCCCGATCATCTGGAAATACAGTGTCAGGGAACGGGTAGCCCTGTTCAGGATAATGGTCTCCACGGTGGGCTCGTCAAACCCGGTGGTCAGGATGCTGACAGAAGTCAGGATAGCATCCGGGGTCTTGGCGAACCACTCCAGGATCTCCCGCCTCTCAGACGCGGTATTCTTATTATCCAGGTGGCGGATGGGGTATCCCGCCTTTTTGAAGGTCTCGTAGACATAACGGGACGTATTGATCCCGTTGTTGAAGATCAGGGTCTTGGTCCCCCTGGCGATCTCTTCATAAGCTCCCAGCAATTTGCCCAGCATATTCTGGTTCCCGTACAACTCGTCGGAAGACTTGACGGTATAATCTCCGCTGATCCCCAGTTTAAGGGATTTCAGGCTGACGTCATAGCTGTACATGTTCGCCTTGGCGAGGTATTTGTTCTTGATCAGGGATTCGATGGACTGCCCCACGATCAGTTTCTTGTAATGATCCTTCATGGGCAGCTTGATATTCGAGCTCAGGGGCGTGGCGGTGACCCCTAGGATGGTAGAGGCCTCAAAATACTTGAAGAGCTTGCGGAATGAATTATAATGGGCTTCATCGATGATGACAAGGCCTATGTTCTTCAGGGATATGGTCCCTTCCTGCAGCCTGTTGTTCAGCGTTTCCACCATGGCCACATAGCACATATGCGGATCATCGACCGGCAATTCCTTAACATCGCTGTTGATGATCTTGTTCTTCACGCCAAAACCGCGGAGCATTTTTGAGGTTTGATGGCTGAGTTCGATCCTGTGGGTCAGCACCACCACTTTTTCCTTACGATGCGCGATGAATCTTCTTGTGATCTCGGAAAAGACCACGGTTTTCCCACCTCCTGTCGGCAATTGATAGAGAAGATTGGAATGGTCAGAGGGATCGTCCAGGTGCTCAAAAATGGAGCTGAGGTCCCTCTGCTGATAGTCATACAGGGTCTTTTCAATATTTTCGGTGGAAATCGACAAAAATGTCCAGGTTTGGGGTTAAAATTCTGCTTTTTGGGTCCTTAAATCACCAATTTGCAAAACTAGAAGTTTTTTTTCCTTTAATGAAATTTATACCCTGAAATCTGGATTCAGTAACCCTGTGACAGGTCGACCCGGTTCATCAACTCCTCATCCCTGGTCAGCCTCCCATAATTCTCTGCAAGTTGCGGGACCACGGATCGCGGATCGGATACACTGGCTACATGAGGTGTGATCTGGATCTGAGGGTGTCCCCAGAACGGATGGTTTTTCGGGAGGGGCTCCTCGTCAAAAACATCCAGGCAGGCACCTGACAACTGTCCCGAGTCGAGCAAGGGGATCAATTCCTCCTCTTTGAGGTGTCCTCCCCTGGCCGCGTTGATGAGATAGGCCCCCCTGGGAAGTTGGGAGAGGGTCTCCCTGTTGAGGATCTTTTCCGTCTCCGGGGTGAGAGGCAAAAGGCAAACCAGCACGGAGCATTGAGCCAGAAAGTCATTTCTGGAGGAATCGCCGTGATATACACGGATGTCAGGGAGGGTTTTGGAATTTTTGGACCAGCCCACCACTTTGAATCCGATTTCCTTTAATTTGCCGCCCAGGTGGGATCCGAGGGTGCCTATACCCATTACCCCTATGGTGTGGTCCGTGATGCGACTGTAAGGTCGGGGTGCCCAAACACCATTTTCCTGGTCCCTGGCATACGTATTCATGTTTTTGAGATGCCCCATGATGGCGGTGATCACATACTCGGCCATGTCACCTGCCAGGGCATCATCGACAACCCGGGTGATGGTCACTCCTTTGGGACGGGTTGGGTCCTTAAAGATAAAATCTACCCCTGCCCCAAAGGAGGCGATACATTTCAGGTTGGGATAGGCCTTTAAGCTACCCTCAGGGTGTTTCCAGACAACAGCCATGGTGATCTCATCCTCAGGGTGTTCTTCTTCGAAATGGTATACCGGCAGGTCGGGGTATTGATCGAGAAATGCCTTCTTCCAGATTCCCAGTTTTCCGTCTTGCCTGATCAGAACTATAGCCATAGCCTATTGCTTTTTTGATTCGATTTACTCAAGGGCTTCAAAGACCCTTTCAAACGCTTCTGCATTATCCCAGTCTTGCGCCTTCGCCTGAGCACTGATCTCCTCCATTCGCTCCCCGAATTCACCTTTTAAGCCATTCAGCGCGATATGAGAAACCACCTCTGTATAGGAACGGAGCATACTTTTAAAAAAAGTAGCGTCCACCTTGCGCCGGGCCGAATATCGTTGGGCAGTCTCCAGGTTAAACAACATCAGGTCGGCCAACAGGAAAGGGTCCATCCCCAGGGTTGTGAACTTTTTGATCAGTTTCTGGGCGACCGATCTCCTGGCCTTCGGGCGTTTCCGCTTTATGGGGAAGTATTCCCTGGAGATCCTGGCCTTGGCATCCCCAATGAGTTTATCCTCCTTGGGATTGAACACAAAATCGTAATACGTCTTTACCTGGGGAAAACGCTCATAAAGGTCGAGGACCTGGATCTCCAGGTCCTTTTTTTTTAGTCCGGTGACATACTTTTTCAAGGCCGATTTACTCATCTCAGATGATTGGTGGGTTTAAAGGTACTTATTCCAACCGCAATACCTATAAGCACCCTTGAAAACCACCTATCTGATAGGATAAGCAGGTAAATATTAAAGTTCTCATAAAATATGTATAACATTAGGGGGGTGTCTTTGGAAAAGACAGAATAAAAGTGTATAATGAGAGGATGTAATTATAATAAAATTCTTACACATATGAGGCAACTTAAGATTATCAAGCAGGTCACGAACAGGGAGTCTAAATCACTGGATAAGTACCTGCAGGATATCAGTAAAATAGACCTGATCACCGCCAATGAGGAAGTGGAACTGGCGCAGCGTATCAAAGCAGGTGATCAGCTGGCCCTGGAGAAACTTACGAATGCCAACCTGCGTTTCGTGGTCTCCGTAGCCAAACAATACCAGAACCAGGGGCTTACCCTGCCCGACCTGATCAATGAGGGAAATGTGGGACTGGTCAAAGCAGCCAAGCGCTTCGATGAAACGCGGGGTTTTAAGTTTATTTCCTACGCCGTGTGGTGGATCCGTCAGTCCATTCTGCAGGCCCTGGCCGAACAATCCAGGGTAGTCCGCCTCCCCCTCAACAAGATCGGCTCCATCAACAAGATCAAAAAGGCCTTCTCCTACCTGGAGCAGGCGCATGAAAGGCCGCCATCTGCTGAGGAGATCGCACAAGAGCTCGACATGACCGTAAGTGAGGTCAAGCAATCTATCAAAAATTCCGGGAGGCACATCTCCATGGATGCACCGCTGAAGGAGGGAGAGGATTCCAACCTCTACGACGTGATGCGATCCGGGGAATCCCCCAAGCCCGATAGAGGATTGATGCAGCAATCCCTGAACACAGAGATCAACCGTGCCCTGGATACCCTCTCACCCCGTGAGGCAGATGTGGTGAAACTCTATTACGGGATCGGGGATCAGCAGTCCATGACCCTGGCTGAGATCGGGCAGACGTTCGATCTGACCCGAGAGCGAGTGCGGCAGATCCGCGAAAAAGCCATTCGCAAACTCAGGCATAATACCCGGAGCAAACTCTTGAAAGCTTATCTGGGTTAATTGTAAGTCCCATGAAATGAAAAAGGAAGCCAGACGGCTTCCTTTTTTTACTTAAAGAATATACACTAAAACACTTAAGAACAGCTAAGCCTGCTGATATCAAAGTCTTTCAGGATCTCATTGAGGTCCTCAATGAAATTCAGGTAAGCTGCGTTGTCATAATTTGGATTTGCCATAAGCTTGGGGTTTTAGGATAGCAGAACTCCGCTACAGGTAGTCGAGTTCGGCCAGTTCATTTACACTTAAAATTTCGTTGAGATCTTTGAGGAAGTTGAGGTATTCCTCTCCGTAGGTATCGTATAACATGGTTGTCTGGTTTTAGTAGAGATCGGGGACTTTTTAGTTTAACTACATAAACATATTTTATCTGAGCAGGATCACCAATAGTTTGTGGTGTATTGCTCTATTATTGTTGTATATAACGCATTTTTTGAGGTGCTTATTGTGGTCAGAAACCGACCTGGTACCTGAGTCCGGCCGAAAATGCCCAAAAGTAATTCTTAGGGGCAAATACAAATTCCTGCCGTGTTATTCCCAGTTGTGCCCGGTACAGGGAAGGATTCGACTTAAAGGAGAATTGATATTCCACCATGAGTTGCTGGGACTCTACGAACAGGAGGGTTTCCGCAACCAATACACTATTGGCAAGGAATTGCCTGAATTCAGGCATGAATCCCATCCCTGCACTTACTCCCAGATAATTATTTGCGTCCTTCAGGTACCTGCGGGCCGTTAGAACCCCTGAAATCCCCAGGGTATTGTTGTTTCTGGGGGTGATATAAGGTCTTAACGAAGCGTAGTAATTCCCTTTGTATATCCCCGCAGATCCCGTGAGGATCGTCACTTCACTATCTGTAAAGGACAAGTATCGCGCACCGAGGGAAGTTTCGAAGCCTTTCGGGAGATTTACATACAGGTCTCCTCCCACCCTGTGTTCCGGGTAGATTTCAGACTGGCTGTAGCCGTAATTCACATAGGCATAGACCGATTTGGAAAATCGCGGGTACAGGTCGATTTCATATTGTATCCCATCGATCCCAAACCTGTTGCTGTAATTGATCCTGGGGATGATCTTTCCGAGACCCGTTCCAAAGTTGAATTCGACCCCCGTGTAATACATGGGGTCAAAGACCACGTCAAAGAGATCCGCTGAGCTGAAAAGGGCTACTGAATTCTTCTTGTTGCCCTGGGCTTCGGCCTTGCCTGCCGCCGTATTGCTCAGGGCTTCTTCTTCCCAGGATTCCAGGATACTCTTCCTGAGGTCCTGGATCTCTGCATCCCGGGGCAGATAGATCAGGGCCTTATTGGCCAACCCAAGCGCAGTATGCCAGTTCCTAGCAAAGATCTCGTTCCGGATGGCAGCTTCCCATACTTCCTTGTTCGATCTTTCGGCGGAAGTGATCCTGTTAAAGAGTTTTCTAGCCTGTTCGTAATCCCCGTCCCAGCTGTAGGTTTTGGCCAGAAGGTTCTTTCCATCCGTATATTCCGGGTAATGGACGAGGATGTTCCTAAGCGTATCCCTGGCCTGATCTCGTTTGCCGTCCCCGGCCAGAGCCATGGCCCTTTTTAGGGACAGGTCCGGGTCTGAGGGATAGTGCTGTTGCTGCCCCTGCATTTTGAGGGGCATACTTAACAGGAAAAACCCCATAAGAAACGGCCATATTTTTCTGCTGTTATTCATATCCGTCGTCTTCAAAGTTCAGGAAACCGAGATTGTGATCGTTGAACAGGGTCTTTTCCTTCTTCATTTTTTCTTCTGCCCTTCTGATCTTGCTCCTGAGTTCCTCATTCTCCACCCGGTGCTTCCTGATCAGGGCCTTGAGATCCATGGCCTTATAATTTGTGTCTGACCAGAAGTACACATCCAGCAAGGCCGAATAGGCATCAGCATACACAGGATATTTCCGGATCGTCTTTTCCAGTAAACTTGCAGCCTGTTCATACTGCTTGTTCCACGCATAGATACGGCCCTTGAGGATCTCTGTATCTGCATGTCCCGGGACCTCTTGCAGGATATGTTCGCACAGTAACAGGGCACGGTCCCTGTCTCCTGATATCGCCAGGTCCCTGGCGGTTTTGTAGGCTTTGTCATAGTCATCACTGTTAAAAACGCTATTGATCCATACCATCTCTGACCTTTCCTGCATGGCGTTGACAGGATCCTCTGCCTGCCGGGTTCCCGGTGTCAATTTGTTGTGCCTTGTGACATATCTGTTGATCGCCTTAAATTCCCTGAAGGATTTCCTGAGTTCGTCCTCCCCTATCGTCTCCTCAGGTTCATAAAGGCTGAGACCTGCTCCCATCGCATAGACATCATTGCCGGAAATACAGATATTTCCACGGATATATTCCTGCAGGTTTCCGCGGTGGCGGAACAGAGGGATGACCTTGTCCTTTTTAAAGAACCCTTTGTGAACGAGCCCTTCCCCCAGCCAGGAAACCTGTTCCGGCAGGGGTATGGCGTATTGGGAACGCAACAGTCCGGCCAGTTCAGGAAGGATGTCTGTATGGGCCACCAGTGCGTTGATCCTCTCAGGAGATTTGAGCAGGGTACTGTTGATGATCAGGGGCACCCTGTAACGGCCCAGATAATCCTTTTGGGGAAGTTCACTGAGATTGTGGGTCCCGGTGAGGACAAATACAGTATTGTAGAATTCAGCCTTGCGCCTGTACCCTTCTATAAAATTACGCACCGCCTGGTCTGCGTAGATCAGGCTGGCAAAGATCTCCTTGTTCTTCCTGATCAGGCGTTTGTTCCGATCACCCACCGCTGCCTTTGTGATTATATTTTCCACTTCTTCCTCATATTTTTCCTTGGAAGGGATCAGGAAAGGGCTCCTGGTGCTCTGGGTGAGGAAGACATCGAGACGGGGTTTGTCAACGCTTGAAAAATCATCAGACCATTTTCGAAACAACTCGGCGTCCGGGTAACCCAGGGATATCCCGGCCGCGTCCTTTTCCTGTGGGATGTATTGAGGGCCGAATGCCTTGCGTCCTGAAATGAGGCTGACACTTTCTTTATGAAGGAACCTCCCCAGATTATCCAGGGATACATTCCCTCCGAAATGGAAGGCAGTCTGGTAACCGTTTTCATTCAGCAGGTCGAACATGGTATAACTTTCCGGAAGGGATTCGAGTTGGTTGAAACCTTCTTCCCCAAAGGGCAGTGAACCGAATACGGAAGGTATACTCGCAGCAGACTCACCCGTATTGCTCAAGCTGTGGGGCCAGTAAAGGGAGGTATTCAGCAGGGAATTTACATAGGGCATAAAATCCTTAAAAGGAGCCTTCTCCCCCACAAAATCCGAGCCCACCCCGTCCAGGAGAATGAATACGATATTGGGGGGTTCCTCCTTCAATTGGAAATACGGCGCAAGTCCTGAAGTGTCTTCATAGGCTTTCAACAAGGGGTATTCCTCCTTTCCTTCATATTTGTTGAAATCTGTGGCTTCCTTTATCTGGTGGTATATGAGATGTTCTGTCTTGTTCTCATTGACCGGGTTCTTCCTGGTGCTGAGGGTAGCCAGGAAAAGGCTGAAAATGATAATGGTAAAAGGATATAGTCGGCTTACCAGAGGGTATACATTTTTGGTGATTCGATAGAACAAATACAATAAAATGACAGCTATAAATACAAATACCGGCAAATAGTAGAGGAAGGCCCACCCTCCTGTTGCAGCGATACGATCCAGAAAGCCTGCCCCCAGGATCTCGTAATTATCTACATAATACCTCGTGAGAAGGGCTTCTGTTCCCAGTAAGATCACCAGGGTCAGGGAGGTGAATTTAAAACCTGTATCAGATTTGACCTGCTCCAGGAATTTAAAGGGAAATACCAGCAGCAAAGCAGAGAGGGAGGCAAAGCCGAGATGATGTACCGCGGAGAGAAAGAAGCTCTTGTTAAGGACACTGTCCAGTACTGCTGCCCGGTACAACAGGATGTTTTGGTACATGGCAATCACTATAAGGCATAAGAAGAATGCCAGCATCAGCCTGATGAAATCCCTGAGATCCCGCTTTCTCGACCGTATGTGTAACCCTATTCTCATAAATTACGCCTTGGCAAACCCTTTTCTTACCTGTGACCCCCATCCGGACCTGATCTTGAACAATTTCTTGTAATTTCCCCTTACCGAGGACCATACTACCAGCGGATGGAAGAACAATGGCTCCAGGATAGCTGCCATCATCATGGTCAGGATATCCCTCGTCCGCGAGTACTGGTTATAGGAATAGATCTCCCATAGGATGGCATAAAAGGAGAACATGATGGAAAAACTGTAGATGGTGATGGTGATGGCGACAAAGAAATCCCAGTTCAGTATCCCCAGATAAAGAAAGAGGATGACGGCGAGACACCCTACAAATTCGAGAAGGGGGGCCAGCCATTCGTAAAAGAACCAGTAAGGGTAGCTCAGCATACCCAGCCTGCCGTATTTGGGATTAAAGAACATATCCTTGTGGGTACTCAGGGTTTCCAGGTTGCCTCTTGCCCAGCGATCGCGCTGATTGATAAAGATCTTCCTGCTTTCGGGAACCTCTGTCCAGCACAAGGGATCCGGAATATAGGCTACGTGATAGGGTTCATTTCTGTCGTGCATATAGCGCCTCATCCTGAAAATGATCTCCATGTCCTCCCCAACCGTATTAGTGTCATAACCTCCAACTGCCAAAGCGATCTCCCTGTCAAAGAATCCAAATGCGCCAGAGATGATCAGCAGGCTGTCCAGCCTTCCCCAGGCCATCCTCCCTAAAAGGAAGGACCGGGTGTATTCCAGGAGCTGGAAACGGGCCAGCCAGTTTTTAGGCAGCCTGATCTCCTCCAGGGTACCCCCGGAGATTTTGCAGGAGTTGGCCACCCGTATGACCCCCCCGACTGCGATGACCCTTTTCTCGGAGTGCTGATAAAAGGATTTGACCACGTGCAGCAAGGCTTCCGGGACAATGAGGCAATCCACGTCTATACATCCCACGTATTTGTTCTCGGAAAGAAAGATCCCCGCATTCAGGGCATCTGATTTTCCCCCATTTGTCTTGTCTACCACGGTCAGTTTGGCAAAAGAACGCTGGGTAGACTTGTAAATCGCGCGAATGGGCTTTGATTTAATATCGGGGTCTATCTCCCTGTCGATCTTCTCCAGATTATAGGCTTCGATGAGTTTCTGGAGGGTATCGTCCTTGCTCCCGTCATTCACTACCATGACCTCGTAGTTCGCGTACTGGAGGGATAAAAGGGACCGCACATTCTCCACGATGGTGAGTCCCTCGTTATAGGCAGGTGCGATAATGGTGATACCCGGTGCCAACGGCGAACCCAGGGTTTTGGTGATATTACCAAAACTATTCTTGTTCTTGTAATGGATCGAATTTCGGGTGGCGAAATACGCCATCAGGACATAGAGCGTAAACAGCATGACAGAGAACACCAAAAAGACGATGTTCAGGTATTCCAGGATGACATTGAATACGCCGTTGTCCATGATCAGCTATTCTGTTTTTTTGTTTCAATAAGATCAAAATCCAGGAGGTCGCTATGTCCATTTGAGCTGGCCCATTTGACGTAGGATTCCGTTTTTTCCGTCTTCCCTGCCTCCTTCTCCAGTCTCTTACCTAGCTTTTTTCCGATCTCCACAGCCATTTTGCGAACCTTCAAGCTGGCATCCTCTTTCAGGGTTGCCAGAAAGGCGAGCTCCCGGTGATCTCCCAGCTCAGGGATCTCCCTGAGGAGCATCAATTTGGAATCCTCATCGCATTTGACAAACAAATCCTCAAAGATGCTGTATCCCGCATGGGCAGGCTCCAACGGGGATTCTTCCTCTCTTTTGTCCGGCTCTCTTTCGGATGCTTCCTCTTTCGGCATTTCTTCAGAATCTGGCAATTGGGCCCAATCTACCAGAGAGCAGGCATCGAATACGTCCATCCTATCCTCCGGCAATTCCGCCATGACGGTATCCGTTGACTCCTTTCCTTGGGGATACTCTTCTTCTGCTCCCTCCCCGTTAGCCTCCTGGATCGGCTGTGCCTTCTCTACCGGAGAATCATTGTCTACTACGAACGGAAGAAAATTGAAGTTCAGATACTCCACTTCGGTATTTCCGTCCGGATTTTGCACTTCTACCCTGCTCAAAATATCCTCGAGCTCTTTCCTGAACTCAGCATCCGGGTGGACTTCCTCGTATTTGACCGGAAGCTGCCAAAGCCGTTTCCTGCTTTTCTTTTTTGTTTTTTTCTTATCCATCTCAGTGGGTTTTTCGGTAACGATCGGTAAAAAGTCGAGGGGCAGATACCCTGATTCTTCCTCCTCATCATCAGCCCTCCTGCTATTCAGGATCTCATTGAGTTCTTCCATAAAGCAGTGGTCGAAGACATCGAGGTCTTCAGAGAACAATTCGCTGCCCCCTTCGGTCACATCGATTTCTTCCTCAGCTGCCTCATGGGTCTCATGATAGGATTCTGTATCTGCAGGGGTGACTTCTTCCCTTATTTCTGTTTCATCCTCATGGGTCTCATGATGGGATTCTGTACCTGCAGGAGCGCCTTCCTCACTTATTTCTGTCTCATCCTCTATCCGGGGTTCGATCTTAGGGTCGATACGGGGGTCCAGGTTTTCATTGGGCAAAACGGTTCCAGGAGCAATGGTATTTATGGCACTTAAGGCTTTGCTTTTCACGTTGAAATTGGAAACCTTCTGGTGGACCTCCCTTAGAAAAGGGATCTGCTCCTCACTCCCTATGGCGCCTAGGGCATCCAGGATCAGTATACGCGTATCCCTTTTTGCCCTTGTAAATGCGGCCATGAGGGTCGGGATGGCCTGTATGATCCCGAATTCCTTGATACAGTCGATAGCAGCCTGTTTGATCTCGTCATCCCTGTGCTTTAGCAATTGGGTCACCGAGGCATTGGCATCTGTCTGGTTGTAATACCGGATCAGCCTGAGGGCAAAGAGGACCACGTCCTTGTTGCTGGACATGAGCCATACCCCAAAATTGGGAGGGATAAAATCCTCTTTTTCCCTGAGCACTTCCAGGATCTTGATCTGCTGCCATTCGGAGATCGGGTATTTGTTTGAATCCAGGAAATGAACGATCCCCTCGTGTTTCAGGGATACCGTGGCGATCTGGGCGTGCCTGCGGATCACGTTTCTCCTGTGATTGATAAACCTGCGGATAGCCGTGTAGGCCTCTTCGACCTGCATCTGTGTAAGTTCTACGATGCCTTTGGTCACCACCTCCCACCGCCAGCTCTTTAATTTGGCAAAAGCGTCGAGGTGCAGGTCAAAATCTTTATACATGTTCAATAGCCGGACCCGGGAATCCCCTGTAAGATCGCGTTGAAGATCGAGCAGTATGTCCTTGAGAATACTCCTGTTGATGGGGTCTTTGAGAAACTCCCTGATCTCAACCTTGAGTCCGACGTGCTCGTATTTCTCTTCCTTGCTGGCTTCTTCCCCATAGAACAAAAAATTGCTGATAATGGGGGTGAGTTCTTTCCTGCGTTCGCCGATGTTTCTGGCTTTTGAGGAAAGCCTGTTCCTGAAAAAGAAAATAAAACTGAAGTAAAGAATACACAGGCCTCCGAATAAAACGCTTAAATCCCACAAAAGATCCGTATGGATCTCTGGGATGCTCAAAAGCATGGAAGCGCGATATGTGATCTTTGCTCTAATGTATATCAGACTTTGTTGAGTTCTCTTGTTACCCTGACGAGCAATTCGGCCGGACTCACGGGCTTGGATATAAAATCATTGGCGCCCAGTTCAAAGGCCGAGAGCACATTTTCCTCATTGCCGGCTGAGGAGATGATAATGATAGGAACCTTGGAATTCAGGGTGTTCCGGACATAGTCCACCAGTTCGAGCCCGGAGAAATACGGCATCATGATATCGCTGACGATGATATCGGGTATTTCCTTGTCCAATTCCAGTTTTACGTCCCTTCCGTCACAGGACCAGTGGACCTTGAACCCGGCCTTGTCCAGCCTGTAGTTCAACAGGGAAGCCAGGAGCTCGTCGTCATCCGCAAGCAGTATCTTTTTCATCATTTGTTCAGTTATCTTTTTTTAATCGGGCCAGTTCCCTGTCGAGGGCAAACTCTACCATGGGATATTCCCTCACGAACTGGTCGAAAAGGAATTGCATGCGGTCGAAATTGGGGTCGTTCTGACAATGGTCCTGGATCTGCCTTACCAGGATCAGCAGGTTCTCTGCCTGAACCATGGCGAGCCCGGATTTCATCTTATGTGCGGCAAAGCGGAGTTGCTCTCTGTCCTGGTTCTTGAGGTGGATCTTCGCGCGTCCGGTGAATTCCAGCACGTTGCCTTTGAAAAGCGTGATCAATTCCTCCAGCATGTCCACTTCACCCATACAATCTTCGAGCATCCCGGTAAGATCGATCTGAAAGTCAGGTATCGGGGTTACGGAAGGGATCTCTGTATGCTGACTCATGGATGTTGATTTACCGGGTTCCGGAAATCCGTACTTCATCAGTTTGTCCAGCAATTCCTGAGGCGTGTAAGGTTTGAGGATAAAATCATTGATCCCGTCTTCTTCGGCCTTTTCCCTGTCGTGGACTGAAAAGTCGGCCGTGAGGGCGATCACCGGAACTTTGGAAATCCTCGGGTTTTCGGAGGCCCGGATCCTTCGGGTGATCTCGTACCCGTCTACTACAGGCATATGCAGGTCCATAAAGACCACGTGAACTTCCTCCTCTTCAAGGATCTTCAACCCTTCCACCGCGTGTTCCGTGACATAAAAGGCACACCCCCAGTTCCTCAGTCTTTTTTTGATCAGCCACTGGTTCAGGGGATTGTCCTCGAAGACGAGAACTTTCAAAGACCGAATGTCATTGTCCACAGTCCGGACCCGGTTATCGGCGAGGGGTTTCTCTTCCTTGCCCACTTCGTACACCAGGGTCATGGAGAACTTGGTCCCCTCGTTCACCTTGCTTTGGACCGAAATGGTGCCCCCAAGACGGTCTATGATCTGCTTGACAATACTCAGGCCCAGACCTGCGCCTCCGTATTTTGAGAAGGTGTGCTGCCCTGCCTGCCTGAAGGCTTCAAAGATATGTTCGAGGTCTTGTTCCGGTATCCCGATCCCCGTATCCGTGATCCTGAATTCGAGATGTGCACGGTCTTTCTCTATTTTCTTCAAACGGGTATCGAGAAAGACATTCCCCCGGTCTGAGAACTTGATCGCATTTCCCAGAAGGTTGAGCAGTACCTGGGTGAGTTTGGAAGGGTCCCCGAGCAGGAATGCAGGGATCTCAGGGTCTGTCCGCACATCCAGTTTGATATTTTTATCGACGATCAGGGTGTCGCAGAGGTAGGAAACTTCCTTGATAAGGTTGTGAAAATTGAAGGAGACCACCTTGAATTCTTCGGATCCCGCTTCGAGTTTAGCGTACTCAAGGAGTTCATTGATGATCTCCAGCAGGGATCGGGAAGCAGACAGGATGGCGTTCACCTGCTCCTCCTGTACCGCGTTGAGTTGGCCTTCCTTGAGGAGGTCGGCGAATCCCATGATCCCATTGAGAGGGGTCCTTACCTCGTGGCTAACCTTGGCGATCAGGTGCGACGCGCGGTTCTGAGCCTGGGATTGAACAGATTGGGCGGGATCGGGTTCATGACCCCAGATCTTTGCCTCCAGTTCGGTCTTAAAAGAATCGAAGGATTGTTTAAGCCTGCTCGCTTCTTCCGTACTGAGTTCTTCAAAGGAAAAATTGTTCAGGGCCGATTCCAGGTCGGAGATTTGAGTAAGTAGGTTTTTCGAGTTCAAGTCCGGGTATGTGTTAAGGTGAATTTTCTACTAAAATCCCTATTTGAGGAGGGCAGGCCAATTAAATGTTATCTAGGGGGTGTATTGTGTTGTCAAATTGCTTTATTTGTAGGTCTAACCAATACGCTATGAGGTATTTCATCCTGTTTTTATGTTTTTTATCGATGATCTCCTGTGGAGAGGGCGGAAAGGAAGGTCCTGATGCCCTTCGAGGAAAAGCGGAACGCATACACGAAAAGGTGATCACCATAGACACCCATGACGATATCAACGTCCGGAACTTTACGGACAGTGTCAACTACACACAGCGGCTGGAAACCCAGGTAAACCTTCCCAAGATGAAGGAAGGTGGCCTGGATGTGGCCTGGCTTATCGTCTATACAGGACAGGATTCCCTGACTCCTTCGGCTTATGCCAGGGCCGAGGAGAATGCCATGGCCAAGTTTGAAGCCATCCACAGGCTCTGTGAGGAGATCGCTCCGGATCAGATCGAGCTGGCCTTGACCTCCGGGGACGTCCAAAGGATTCACAAAGAAGGGAAACTCGCGGCCATGATCGGAGTGGAAAATGCCTACCCCATGGGAGAGGACCTGGAGAATTTCAAAAGATACCACGAATTGGGAGCTCGCTATGTTTCCTTATCCCACAACGGGCACAGCCAGTTTGCCGACTCCAATACGGGAGAAGCCGATAGCATATGGTTACATAATGGTTTAAGTGAATTGGGTAAAAAGGCTGTATATGAGATGAATAGACTTGGTATAATGATTGATATTTCACATCCGGCCAAGAGCTCCATGGAGCAGATCATCACGCTGTCCAAAGCGCCGATCATTGCCTCACACAGCTCTGCCCGTGCCTTGTGTGACCACAGCCGAAACCTGGATGACGAACAGCTATTGTGGTTAAAAGACAACGGGGGAGTCGTTCAAACGGTTGCATTCAGCTCCTATCTGAATACGGAAAAGGACAGGGTGAGAAGGAAGTATATGGAAAAGCTTTACGAACAGGTCGCAGATTCCCTGGAGATCAGGTGGTATGATCGTTCTCAATACAGAAGCCTTACCCCGGATCAGCGAGAGGAATTTATGGAGTATTACCCGAAAGTGATGGCTGCTGGAAAGGACCTGGCGGCCCAAAGCCCCGATGCGCCGCCAGCTGTGAATGTGCAGGACTTTGTGGATCACATCGATTATATGGTCAAGCTGATCGGCATAGACCACGTTGGGATCAGCTCTGATTTTGACGGAGGCGGAGGGATCGAAGGCTGGTCCGATGCCTCAGAGACCTTTAACGTAACCCTGGAACTCGTAAAAAGGGGGTATTCAGAGGGAGAGATCGCCAAGCTGTGGGGCGGCAACCTCCTAAGGGTTCTGGACGAGGTACAGGCCGTCGCAGAGGAGATACAATAACCTAATCCTCCTCGCCTGCCAGGCGATCCTTAACATATTCTACCTTGGTCTTGCCATGAGGCAGGGGTTTCCCCTTTTCATCCAGGTTAACCATGATGATATTATCCACCGTGAGAATGGTCTCCCGGGTCATTTTGTTCCTGGCCTCACATTTCAGGACCAGGGAGGATTTCCCGAATTTGACCACCTCTATTCCGATCTCCACGATATCACCCTGATGGGCCGTACTCATGAAGTTGATCTCCGACATATATTTGGTGACCACCTTTTTGTTCTCCAGCTGGATGATACTGTACAAGGCTGCCTCCTCATCGATCCAGGAGAGCAATCGGCCCCCGAACAGGGTCTGATTGGCATTGAGGTCTTCGGGTTTTACCCACTTTCTGGTGTGAAATCGCATAACAAGATTTTTATCAAAATTACTGTTTAAATCAAACCCGCCACATAACAAGGAGATCCCCTCGAACAGATTTATCGATAACGCAATTAAGGCACGGATCCATTGAGTCTTTGTCACTTTGAAGCCCTCCGAATTCCACCTTTGTTAAACTAATCTCAAGGGGTCGCCATTATTGGGTTAATTTTAGGAACTTCGCGCTAAAATGCAGGATATGATCCTTTTTGTGGACATGGATGAAGTCATGGCGGATACTTACAACGCCCACATCGAGTATTACAACCGGGAATTCGGGGAGCACCTGACCCGGGAAGAGTGCATGGGTCATGAGGTGTGGCAAAAGGTCCCGGAATCCAGAAAGGACAGCATATGGCAGCACTATTACCAAAAAGGGTTCTTCAGAGGGTTGAAACCCATTGTGAACAGCATAGAGGTGCTCCGGGAGCTAAATGAAAAATACGCGGTCTACGTGGCTTCTGCGGCCATGCAGTTTCCCAATTCCCTCCTGGAAAAACACCAGTGGCTCGATGAGCACTTTCCATTTATTCACTGGAAGAACAGGATCCTGTGCGGAGACAAACAGATCCTTAGGGGCGACATCCTGATCGATGACCGCAGTCACAACCTGCAGCACTTCATTGGCAGGCCCCTGATCTTTACCTCCCCTCACAACATTCACACCAACCACTTTGAAAGGATGGATTCCTGGGAAGATATCGCCCGGGAGTTGCTTTGATCCCTCGGGGTATTTGTTCATAACCCCGTTAACAAGTAATTGATCCTAGCCTCACGCCCCCCTGATGATTTTCTAATTTTATTAAAACTTCTGAGATGAACGACAGATCTTCGGACCTCCTGAGTTTTCGCCCTGAACTGCAAAATGTCCGGATCACCGACGACATGAGTCGGGATGAACATTTCCAGAACGCCACACTCAGGCCCATTATCAAATTTCAGAACGCCCTCCTCATCGCCTCTTTCAGGAATTATGTGCAAAAGCACAAAAATGTTTTTTACGGGCTCAGCCTTCCAAATAGACTGGGATACATCGAGCACGCCATCCAGAAGGATATGAAGTTCAGAAATTCCCTGAAAGGCATGGTCATCGGGCATTTTACGGTAGAGGAATACGAAGTGTATATCCAGAATTCCTCCGCCCTGAATAAGAGGATGATGAACATGGTCATCGAAAGGCTCAAAGACCAGGTGCAGGTATTTGAGCTTGCAGAACTACCCCAGTAAGGACTCCCCGTTGAGATCCGTGGTGAGGACCTCGCTCATCAGGTCGAAATACGGTCTGATCTTCCTGAAGGATTCGTCTACCTCCGACAAAAAATCCACAGACAGCACTTGTTTATCCGTAAAATTGCGGACAAAGATGAATTGTTTCTTTCGTATCAGGTCGATATCCGGATGTTCCCTGTCGAACCCCTTGGGCGCTGTTTTCACCTCCTCTCCTACCAGGTCTCCCCATGTATCCCTGAACTCTTTGGCCTGGATGATCTCACGGAATTCACCCGCATCCGTCTCCAGTTCTTTCCGGATCCGGAACAGGTCCTCCTTGTTTGGCTCCCAGAAACCTGCTGCCGCAAAGGTTTCACCTGGTTTAATCCTCAGGTAATACCCCCCTCTCAAGGCCTTGCCGGCACGGGAAAAGGATCCCGCAAAATGGGTCTTGTACGGGGTCTTGTCATTGGAGAAACGCACATCCCTGTAGATGCGGAACATCTTTAACTTCTCTATGTCATCGTGTTTTCGCAACCTTTCCATGAGGGCCGTGTAGAAAGCCCTGATCTTCTTTTCCAGGGATTTGAATTCCTTTTTGTGTTCCTCGAACCATTCCCTGTTGTTATTGGCAGACAAGGACTTCAGGAAGTCCAGCGCCTCCTTGTCAATCCTTTCCGAACCCATGGCGATCATTGTTTTTTAAGTTTTGTAATAAAGTTAACCTTTTTGAAGAAGGGGCTTTTTAATTATTGGTTAATTTTATTTTGAAATATTCTGAAATGGAAACCCGGACGATCATCGATAAGATAAAGCAAAATAAAATACAGCCCAACCTGAGGTTCAGGCTTAAGCGGGAAACGGAGGCGTTCACAGACCTGTTGTTCCTATCCCTCTTCGACATAGAGACCCCTATTGAGGAGAACCTCCCCCGGCTCCAGGCGAAGTTCGATCTGCTGGCAGACCTTGCGTGCTGGGATCCAGCAAGGTCCTGCTCGTCTATCTGGGATGAATACCTCCAGACGTTGCCTACCATCCTCGAAAAACTGAATCTGGACGCAGAAGCGATCGCCAATTGCGATCCTGCATCCCTGTCCATAGAGGAGGTTTACCTGGCTTATCCCGGATTCTACGCCATTGCGATCTACCGCCTGGCGCATGAACTGTACAAAAAGAAATTCCCCCTGGTTCCCAGGTTGATGACAGAATACGCGCACAGGCAAACGGGGGTCGATATCAATCCCGGGGCCCATATCGGGAAGTCGTTTTTCATAGACCACGCAACCGGGGTAGTCATCGGGGAGACCGCTGTGATCCACGACCATGTAAAAATATACCAGGGGGTAACCCTGGGGGCTCTTTATGTCACCAAAAGCCTGAGTGATACCAAGAGGCATCCCACCATTGAGAACAACGTTACCATCTATGCCAATGCCACCATCCTGGGGGGAGAAACCGTCATTGGTGCGAACTCGGTCATTGGAGGAAATGCCTGGTTGACCAGCTCTGTACCACCGAATTCAAAAGTGTATCACACCCCGGAGATCGAAATCAGAACACCTCAAGATGACAAATAGACTCACCGACCTGATCGGGAATACGCCCCTGGTGCTTTCAAAATCCCTGAATGACAATCCGGGGGTAAGGCTGTATTTCAAACTGGAAGGTCAGAATCCGGGTGGCAGTGTTAAAGACCGGGCCGCCTATAACATGATCGCATCCGGACTGGAAAGAGGGGATTTCTCAAAGGATACCCGCCTTATAGAAGCTACCAGCGGGAATACGGGCATTGCCCTGGCGATGATCGCCGGCCTTTACGGCCTCAACATTGAACTGGTCATGCCCGAGAACGCCACCAGGGAGCGTGTGCAGACCATGAGGGCCTATGGGGCAAAGGTAACCCTGACCCCTTCGGAAGGGGGAATTGAAGGAGCCCGGGATTATGCAGAAGCAAAGGTGAAAAAAGAGGGATGCCTTATGGTCAACCAATTCGGAAATCACGACAACTGGAAAGCCCATTACAAGACCACGGGGCCGGAGATCTGGAGGGATACAGGGGGTGAGATCACCCATTTCGTCTCCTCCATGGGCACCACGGGTACGATCATGGGTACTTCCACCTTCCTCAAGGAAAAACGAATTGACATCCAGATCGTTGGGGTACAACCCACGGACAATTCGAGTATTCCCGGAATACGTAAGTGGCCCAAAGAATACCTCCCCAGGATCTTTGACCCCAAAAGGGTAGACCGGATAATGGAGGTGAGCGAGGCAGAGGCCAAAGCCATGACCAGACGTCTGGCCAAAGAGGAAGGGATCTTTGCGGGGATGAGCAGTGGGGGTGCAACCGCAGCCGCCTTGAGGCTTGCCGGGGAATTGGAGCAGGGTGTGATCGTTTCCATTATCTGTGACCGGGGCGACCGCTACCTTTCTTCAGACCTTTTTGACCAATAATCCCATAAAAAAGTGCACCTGATGGTGCACTTTGAAATTCTTTAGGAAGGGTGTGATTGGATCAATTCGTGGAAAACGCTTCTGACATTTCATTCTGCAGGCGCAGCCGGGAATTGAATTCCAGGGTCCTGATCGGGAACGGAATATTGATGCCTTCCCTATCGAACGCCTTTTTCAAGGCTTTGATCACCGTATTCTTGGCTCTGAGTTTTTCGATAGCGCTTTCACTGGTAATATAGAACCTCACAATAAAATTGATAGAACTCCCGCCAAATTCTTCGTAATAGAATTCGACATCATCGGCCAATGTTACCTGATCTATACATTCC
>JBFKPJ010000031.1:0-22053 GCA_041628355.1 Muriicola sp.
CCGTAGATGGTCCATCCGTCGAGGTTCTTTCCGTTAAAGAGTTCTTTTTCCTGTGCGGTCAGGCCGGTACTCACAAGAAGTGCGGCCAAAATGAAGACTATTCTCATATCAGTTTAGTTTAATTGAACCATTGGTTCCAAGGGATCCGGCTCAGGACCAGGACCAGGCCGAGGCCATAGAAAATGGCGATGCTTTTGAACTTTTTATTCCCTTCCATGAATTTCTTGTGGCGGGACCACCCTATGGTGATCAGCACGATGGCGATGATGTTGATCAGGGGGTGCTCCAGGGCCAGGAGGCGTGCTGCAGCATTCATGTTCCCCATGGGCACGTTCATCAGGGCGTTGAGGCCGCTGGCTGAAAAAATGTAGACCAGCAATCCCAGGACCAGCTGTATATGGCTCAGGATCAGGGTGAACAGGCTCAGGCGGTAGTCCTTTTCCAGGGTGAACATGCGGTTAGACATCAGGCCCGTGATCGCATTGGCGACCGCCAGGAACAGGATCAGCAGGACCACATAGGCCAGGTAAGAGTGTACGTTTTGTAAGAGTTCCATGTATGATATTTTGAAGCCTAAAAGTAAGGATTTTTACCCATTAAAAAACCCCGCTTAAAGCGGGGTTCCTTAATTATGACGTCTATGGTGCTAATTGAAGATATAACGGATCCCCAACTGAGCCTGCCACCTGGAGGATGCCAGGCCAAAGTCGTCGTATTGTGTGATGTTGGGCGTACCGTCATCATTGACCGTTCCGTAGTTCACCCGGAATTCAGGTGTAGCTCCGGTTGAAACCGTGGTCAGCGGGCTAACTTCCGAACTGATAAACCTCCTTCTTCCCCAGTCCTTGTTGATCAGGTTGGTGAAGTTGAAGATATCTGCAGAGATCTGGAAAGTGTGTTTCTTCCCGCTGAAATCCAGACTGAAATCCTGCAGGATCTTCAGGTCCACGATATGGCTCCAAATTCCCTGAGAAGCATTGCGCTCAGCATAGCCTCCGCGGTTTTCCTTCAGGTAATCGATGCTGTTGATGAAAGTATTGAGGTCATTCCACTGTTCAGCCGCAGAAACTACTATATTTCCGCTGCTGTCCGTAATGTCTGCCAGGACGATCTCATCCTGGGCGGCAGGAATGTAGATCAGGGCATTATCCCTGGAATCGTCGTTCAGCAGGTCGCGCCCTTCACGGTATGTGAAGCTGTAAGGCTGACTCTGATACCCTTCATAAAAAAGACCGAAAGTGGTCTTCACGTTCTCACTCCAGTTGATCTCATAGGAAGCGTTTGCCGTGATCCTGTTGCCCAGGGCAAAATCGGATCGGGTAACGGGCAACCTTGAGTTCTTACCGTTCACGGTCTGGATATTCCTCCACTGCGAACTGTTCTGGGAAGACGTACCGTCAAAGATCTTGTAGGATTCCCCGAAGGTATAGGAGATCTGACCTGCAAAACCGTTCTCAAAAGGCTTCCTCAGGGTAAAGGTGGTGTTGGTAGCATACCCTCCTCCGGTATTGGAGGCCAGGTAGATCCCCTGGTAGGTATCATCGATCTCATCCCTCCTGTTGTAGAAAGGCCTGTTGTCTGCACCTGCATAAGTCCCTTCAGGGCCTTTGAGGTTCAGGTTCTCGTAGTAAATATCCGTGATCACATTGGTATAGAGGAAGTCCCCGGTGAGGATCAGGTCCCAGATGGGCAGCTTCTGGTCTATCGCGATGTTGAATTTGGCCACCTGAGGCAATTTGAAATCCTTGGCGATCAGGTCCACGTTTCCGCCGGTCCCTCCGGATCCCGGAGCGGGATCTTCGAACTGGTTGTTCACGTTAGGCTCGAAAGGCTGGCCGAACTCGAACATGAATCCACCTGTGATACCGTTGTTGTTATAGGTACCTCCGGGCCATACCAGGGGAAGTCGGGAAGTAAAAACACCTACCCCTCCACGAACCTGCGTGGTCCCTTTGCCATTCACATCCCAGTTAAACCCGAGACGGGGGGCAAACATGGGGGTTGGGTCGATTCCCTGCCCTACGCGGGCTCCCTGAACATCTTTTCCGGCTGCTTCCAGTATTGGGATGGTCCTGCTGTTGAAATCGTCATTCTCGATCCCGTCACTCCAGTAAGGAATGTCGATACGGGCACCGTATGACAGTTTGAAGTCGTCAGAGACCTGCCAGTCGTCCTGGATGTAGAACCCGGCCTGGAAAGTATCAAATTCAGAAGCACCTGCAGACTCATCGCCTGTTATTCCGGTACCCACCAGGGAATACCCGTGCTGGTATACGTCTGCATCCTGCCCGGTGAGGAACTGGTTCAGACCTGAGGAGGTCAGGGTACCTGACCCGTCAAACTGATCCTCGAAGGTATAATCCCCGTAGTTGAAAGCGAAGAACAGGTTCTTCACCTTGGCAAACTCCAGGTTGGTCCCCAGGGTCACGGTATGTGCTCCCGCGTAGATCTCAAAGTTATCCGTGATGGTCAGCACGTCCTGATCGAGCAGGTTAGCTGTGGAGAAAGGCTCAGCCCCGAAGGAGATAAAACCTGATCCATCCTGGATATCTACTGTTGGGAAGGGGTCTCCGAGGGGATCCCTGTCATCCCGAACCTGAGTGTATCCGAGTATAAAGCTGTTTGCATATTTATTTCCGAAACGGGAGTTCAATTCCAGTGCCAGGGAGTGGGTCTTGGTCTCAAAGGACTCGGAACCATTGATGAATCCTATCCCGAAGTTACCGGAGTTCCTGGCTTCCAGGTTGTCTGCTCCCACATATCCGTAACGGAAGGAGAGTTTGTGGTCCTGGTTGATGTTCCAGTCGATCTTGGCAGTGAGCTTGTCTCCGGCCAGCGTCCGGGTATTGTTGTCGTAAATACCGGGATCGTATCCGTAGTTGCTGACCAGGAAATTACGCAGGTTATCCAGGTCCGCTGCGGAAGAACGTCCTGTGTAATTGCTGATGTTGAAAGGCTGTGGTGTTTCGTCGTCCTGTCTTTCATAGTTCAGAAAGAGGAAGAGCTTGTCCTTGATCAGGGGGCCTCCCACACGAACACCATAGGTAAGGGCACTGAAATCTGCCAGTTTCTCCCGGGTATCCCCTTCATTGACGAGGGCTGTCGGGGTTTTTCCGGCCAGGCTCTCATTCCTCACGAAAGCATAGGCAGACCCTTCCCATTCATTGGATCCGGAACGGGTGATCGCGTTGATAGATCCTCCTGAGAATCCGGATTGACGAACGTCGAACGGGGCGATGTTGATCTGGAAGGTCTCGATCGCGTCCACGGAGAATGGGTTTACCCCGGTCTGTCCTCCGTTGGTCCCCGATCCGGCCAAACCAAATACATCGTTGTTTACCGCACCGTCAATATAGATGGCATTGTAACGGTTGTTCTGACCTGCAAGGGAAACAGAGAATCCGTCATTCCCTTCTGTCACCTGGGCTTGTGGCGTGATCCTGACAAAATCCGCAATAGATCTGGAAGCCGCCGGCAAGGTAGCCACGTCCCTTCTGGTAACCGTAGTTTCAGTTCCGGTCTTATTGGCACCAAAGACCCCAGTAGCAGTGGCCGAAAGGACCACTTCTTCCAGGGCGGTGGCAGATTCACTTAAGGATACGTTGAACTGAGACGCCCTACCCAGGGTCAGGTAAACCTCATTCTTAACGTCCTCTGTAAATCCGATATAAGAAAATGTGATCTTGTAAGGCCCTCCGGATCTCATATTGGAGATACGGTAAAACCCATCAAAATCGGTAGCAGCACCGTACATACTCCCTGTTGGAAGGTGTACTGCCACGACACTGGCGCCTCCCAGAGGCTCGCCCGCGTCATCGACTACCTTTCCGCTGATGGCGGAAGTGGTAACCCCTTGTGAAAAAGCCATTGCCGTGATAAAAAAGGCTGCAAAGGCTGCGTAGAGTTTCTTCATAAGTTCTCGTTTTAATTAGTATTTATGCTATCCGCAAAATTGCCGTAAAAGAGGCAAAATCACATGAAGATAGCGTTAGTTTTAGGCTATCAAATTTAACATATAATTGGCAAAAATCCTCCCGAAAAGACCGAAGAAATCAGCCTGTTTTTAGAAATGCGAACCTGCCTGATTATTTCTTAAAATATTGCAGTAATTGCGTTGTGGAGGCGTCGTGTTTGGAGATTTGTGAAGTGGTGATGTCCTTCAGGGTCTGAGAGGCCAGTTGCTTTCCCAATTCAACCCCCCACTGGTCATAACTGAAGATGTTCCAGACCACTCCCTGCACGAAGATCTTGTGTTCGTACATGGCGATCAGGGCTCCTAGGCTCCCAGGGGTAAGCTTATCGATGAGCAGCGTATTGGTAGGCTTGTTGCCCTCAAAAAGTTTGAAAGGCAGGAGTTTTTCAACCTCCTCTTTGGAAAGTCCTTTCGACTCGAGTTCTGTCCTGACCTCGGCAGCGGTTTTGCCGTTCATCAATGCCTCTGTCTGGGCAAAGAAGTTGGCCATGAGTTTCTGGTGGTGGTCCTCGTTCCCGTGGAGTGATCTTTTATACCCAATAAAGTCGGCCGGGATCAGTTTGGTCCCCTGGTGTATCAGTTGAAAGAAGGCATGCTGGGCGTTAGTACCGGGCTCTCCCCAGATGATGGTCCCTGTCTGGTAGGCCACCCTCGATCCATCCCGGGCCGTGCTCTTTCCGTTGCTCTCCATGATCCCCTGCTGGAAATAGGCAGAGAACCTGCTCAGGTATTGGGTATAGGGGATGATGGCTTCGGTCTCTGCCCCGTAAAAGTTATTGTACCAGATGCTCAGAAGGCCCAGTACAACCGGGATATTTTCCCGGAAAGGGGTGGTTTTGAAGTGGATATCCATCTCCTTGGCCCCCTCCAGTAGTTCTTCAAAATGGTCCGGACCCACCGCCAGAGCGATGGACAGGCCCACGGCACTCCAAAGGGAGAAGCGCCCCCCAACCCAGTCCCACATCGGGAAAACATTTTCCGGGGCGATCCCGAATTCCCTGATCTTTTCGGTATTGGTAGACACGGCCGCAAAATGCCGGGCAATATCTTCTGATGAAGCGCTTTTCAGGAACCATTCCTTGATGGTCAGCGCATTGGTCAGGGTCTCCTGCGTGGTAAACGTCTTGGAGACCACAATGAACAGGGTGGTTTCCGGGTTGAGTTCCTTCAGGACCTCCTGCACGTGATCCCCGTCTATATTGCTGACAAAATGGGTTTTGAGGTGATTCTTATAATATTTCAGGGCCTCACATACCATGACCGGACCCAGGTCGGATCCCCCGATCCCGATATTGACCACATCGGTAAAGGCCTTCCCTGTGTATCCTTTCATCCGGCCTGAAATAACGGCTTCAGAGAACCTGCGGATATGCTCCCTTACCCCGTAGACCTCCGTGATCACATTTTCTCCGTCCACGACTATCTTTTCGTCCTTACCCGCGCGGAGGGCCGTATGCAATACCGCCCTTCCTTCGGTCTCATTGATGGCGGACCCTGAAAAATACTGCTTTACCGCATCCTTCAGTTCAACTTCCTCTGCCAGGGAAAGAAGGAGTTCAAAGGTAGTGTTATCCAGCCTGTTCTTAGAATAGTCCAGGAAGAAGTCGGACCACCGGATAGAAAATCGCGCTGCCCTTCCGGGATCCTTTTCAAAGAGGTCCTTGAGATGGGAATCTTTCGTTTGTCCGTAGTGATCTTTAAGCTTTTTCCAGGCCTGGGTGGCAGTAGGGTCGATCTTCGCTAAGGGCATGCTTAGGGATTGAGCGTTAGGATTTCATCAGAAGGTTCACCGGGAAACTCAATACAGTCGAGCTGCATTTTCACGGGATCCATATAATCGTAATAGGCCGGCCTGAGCACTTCGGCCAGGGGTTCTGCAGCCGGCAGTTCCTCCCTCAGGGGATCTACCTGCCTGCCGTTCTTCCAGAAGCGGTAACAAACGTGGGGACCCCCGGTATTGCCGGTCATCCCGATCCAGCCTATGACATCGCCCTGGCGCACGTACTGGCCCTGGCGCACATTCTGTGCCTTCATATGCAGGTACTGGGTGCTGTAGGTGCCGTTGTGGCGTATCTTGACATACTTCCCGTTCCCGCCCCTGCGGGTAGATTCTGTGACCACCCCGTCTGCCGTGGCGAGAATGGGGGTGCCAATGGGTGCCGCATAGTCCGTACCCTTGTGGGGTCTGACCTTATACCCGTAATACCTGATCCTCCGCTTGAGGTTATAGCGGGAAGAGAGCCTGCCAAATTTCAATGGGGCCCTGAGGAAGGTACGCCTCAGGTTGTTGGCCTCCTGGTCATAGTATTCCTTGATATCCAGGGAATCATTGTGATAGGCAAAGGCGTAGAAGGGTTCCCCCTTGTGTTCAAAATAGGCTGCCTTGATCGGGCCTGCCCCGGCATAGATGCTGTCGTTGATGTATTTTTCGTCATAGATAATACGGAACTTGTCCCCTGCATCGAGCTTGAAAAAATCGATGGTCCACGCATAGATCCCGGAGAGTTCGTTCACCATCAGGTAATCGATGTTCTGCTGCACGATCACGTCGGAGAGGGATCCGCCTCTGGGAATGATACCCGAGGCCTCCCGTTCTACCAGCTTCACTTTTTTCCTTCCCTTATAGGCCAGGACCGTATCCCTGAAATCCACCACCGTGTAGTTGATGGGGTCGTTCTCGTATATGAACAGCTGGGCCACCTCTGAGGTGTCCTTGGACTTGAGTATGGTGTATGCGTTGCCCACCCGGATCCTGCGTACGTCAAACGTATCCTTGAACCTTTGGGTAAGCTCGTAGATCCTGGGGTAATCCACTTTGTTCCTGGTCATCAGTTCGCCGAAGATATCCCCCTTCCTGATGGTATCTTCCACCACGATAAAGTCGGACAGGTTGAATCCGTATTTATTTACGGGTTTAACGGCCATATGGCGGGTGTTTTCTCCGGGGAGATCGGCTTGGGAAGTAGCCGATTTATCCTCTCCACAGGAGGACAGGAGGACGCATGCTAAAAAGAGGCCCCAGTATTTTCGCATTGTGTTTATGTTATTCTTTCGGGATTAAAAAGGTGATCCACCCATTGCTTTCCCCAGTTTTCCAATTCTTTTTCGGTGTGCAAGTTCGGAAAAAACACTACTTTTTGAAAGCTCGGGGGTAAATATTCCTTCCAGTTGGTCCCTCCCGTCGCTTCAATGGCCTTGTCCCCTTTGCTGAGATAGCGGTAGGCAGATCCCATATGCATCAGGGGCCAGTTCACATTGGCGTTCAGGTCCATCCTTCTTAACGCATCTTTGAGGCCTTTATTATTCCTGCTTTTCTCGGGTAATTTAAGGTATTTATGGTAGATGGTATTGCCCTCCACCTCCCTGGCGATCCTGATGAATCTCGGGGTGTAGCGATATTCGAATTGCTTGAGGGTCAGCGTCTTTTCCCCTGTCTTCACATCCGTGGCCCCTTTTTTCCAGTAGATCTTTTCATAAAGCTCTTCTAGGCTGTTCTCCGCGGAGTATGCTGACCGGTCCGAATCGTGTACCAGGTTCTCCAGGGGGGTCGCATAGATCTCGATCATGCGGTACTGGGCCGACTGGAATCCGCTTGAAGGAAGGAGTGCCATCCGGTAACGCATGAACTGCTCCCGCTCCATCCCGGTGATCATGATGCTGAAGGAGGAGATCAGCGCCTTGTAGTAATTGTTGATCCTGTTGAGTTTCTCGATAAATAAAGATACTTCCTGCGACTGGTCATCTACGATCTGCTTTTCTTCGTGAATGATCAGTTTAAAGTAGAGTTCGGTGATCTGATGGTACATGATAAAGATCTCCTCGTCCGGAAAATAGGTGCGGGGAACCTGCAGGCTGAGAAGGGTATCGAGGTGGATGTAATCCCAATAGGTAAGATAGCGTTGGTATAGCAACCCGTCCAGATAAGAGCTGAGGTCCTGGCCGGAATCCTTGTATTTTTCCGCCAGCTTTTCGATCTGCGCGTCTATCTGCTCTTTATTCTTCATCTCTAGGTCAGTCCATTATGATCTTGAACTGGTGTTTTAGACCGTTGTACCCATCCAGATCGGCCTTGAGCGAACCAACAGCAAGGTCGGCTTTGATCCGTATCGGAATCAGGTTGAGGTCATTTGACACCCAAAGGGTAAGGCTCTCCTGTTCTTTGAACACCCTTCCGGCCTGTACATAGGGCCGGAACATCAGGCATTCCACCTTCCCGAATTTGGTCCTCAGGACTTCCTTCCCCAGGTATTTCAGCCTGAATTTGAAGATACCGTCATCGTCGTACAGCATATTGAGCTGGATCGATTTGCCGGTCTCCAGGTCTTCAGGTTTATAATTGTTCCTGAGGTAGTAAAATCCGGATACCAGGTCCTGGATATTGCCTCCCAGGTTAAAATTAAACTTTTTATCATTCTTCTTGTCGTCGAGCAGGGCTTCTTTTCTGTCGTAATCGAAGTTGATCTCGATATCCTTGGTGTATCCCCCTTCATCTATTTTACGGATAAACCGGTAGGGCCTGCCGTCCTCCATGTCAAAATAACTCTCATAGGTGTCATCTACCTTGAAAAAGATACTGGCAAAACCGGTAGTCTTACCCTTTCCCACCACGTGGTAAACAGGTGTGTCCTGCACGCTGTCAGTCTTTACGTGGAGGGTGGCATAGCTCGCATTCAGAATACCGTAATGAATCCTGAACTTAAGCCATTCGCCAGGTTTAAATGCTTCGTGTATGTTCTGGCCGAACACCAGCCCCTGGAAAAAGAAAATATAGATAATTAGGATCTTCTTCATAGTAAAACTTGGTCAAAATTAGCAAAAGCCGTCCATGGGACACCCACATAACGTGAATAAAACAATATTTATTCCAAAATGACGGGAACAAAAAAAAGCCCCGACGGGCGTCGGAGCTTTTTCCTAAATAACCAACCAAACTTTAAATTATGAAAAACCAATACTTAAAGTTATAAGGGAACCACCCCTTACGCTTACAAATGTAAGACAACTTACTGAAACATACTTTCGTTTTAACTTTATTTAACGAGAAGCTTAACAAGACTTTATTAAATCTAAGGGCTCTACATCAGATCCCTATGGGAAATTTACAACGTCCCTCTGGATTCCTGCTCCCGCTCTATCGCCTCGAAGAGCGCCTTGAAATTTCCCTTGCCAAAGGACTTGGCCCCTTTGCGCTGTATGATCTCAATGAACATGGTAGGCCTGTCCAGAATGGGCTTGGTGAAAATCTGCAGCAGGTATCCTTCGTCATCCCTGTCAATGAGGATACCGAGATCCCTAAGGGGTTCCAGTTTTTCATCGATCTCTCCCACCCGGTCCAGCACATCTTCGTAATAGGTGACCGGAACGGTCAGGAATTCCACTCCCCTGTCCCTCAGTGAACTTACAGTTTCTATGATGTTATCCGTAGCTAAGGCCATATGCTGCACCCCAGCCCCGTTGTAGAATTCTATGTATTCTTCAATCTGCGACTTCTTCCTTCCCTCGGCAGGTTCGTTGATCGGAAACTTGATCCTGCCGTTCCCGTTACTCATTACCTTGCTCATCAGGGCCGTGTATTCCGTGCTGATGTCCTTGTCATCAAAGGAGACCAGTTGTGCAAACCCCATGACATGGGCGTAGAACTGACACCATTTGTTCATCTCGTTCCAGCCAACGTTCCCGACCATATGGTCGATATACTTCAAGCCTACGTCCGATGGTTGATAATGGGGGTTCCAGGGCCGGTAACCAGGCATGAACGCGCCTTTATAGGCACTTCTTTCGACGAAGATATGGACAGTCTCCCCGTAGGTATGAATCCCGGAGAGGATTACCTCCCCGTGTTCGTCCTTTAAGGTCCTGGGTTCCATATAGGGTTCTGCCCCCCGTTTTACAGTCTCTTTAAAACTCTTGGTCGCGTCATCCACCCAAAGGGCGATGGCCTTGACCCCGTCCCCATGACGGTCTATGTGCCTGTTGATGTCTCCTCCCGATTTCAGGGGAGATGTGAGGACCAGCCTGATCTTGTCTTGTTGCAGTACATAGGAGACCCTGTCCTTGAGCCCGGTTTCCAGGCCGGCATAAGCCAGCGGTTGGAATCCCCAGGCCGACATGTAGTAATGCGCAGCCTGTTTGGCATTACCCACATAGAGTTCAACGTGATCCGTACCCAGCAGAGGCAGGAAGTCTTCCGCAGCCGGATTCTCTTTGGGAAGGTGAAGTGAAGTATTATCTAAAGTAGCCATGATTTTGTTTTAATTTGATATTAGAAGTTAGTGAAAATTAAGAAACCTTGTTGCCCGGAATCTTTACCACATGGCCCTGAGGTGGGCTTTTATCTCTTCTCGCTTGAATATCATCAGAGTACCTTATCCCTGCAAAGATCGTAAAAAAAGAGGGAATGTGCGGTGATTTAAGGGGTGCTATGGCAATGGTAAAAAGGCAATTTCAGAACCAGTACCCGAGGGAAATAAAAAATTCTCTGTTAGAAGTCTCCGGCGACCAGGAATAAATGAATTGAACCGGGCCAAAGAAGGATTCCCAGCCGTATCCCACTCCATATCCCGTATAGTCCGGAGCTGTGAACCATTCCCCTGTCCTGAAGAGATCATCTTCCACATTGGCTATGTTAGCGGCCAGAAACAAGTGATTCCTGGGACTGATCTCATAGTCTACCCTGAGGTAAGACTTGACATAACTGTTCCCGGGCAAACTCAGGAAGTCATATCCCAAAAAGGGCTGAAAATTGTTGAGGGGATAGTTGCCAAATCCACCCAGTACAAAATCAAAAGAGGTGACCCTGGAGGTGCCTAATTTGAATCCCCCTTCGTTCTCAAAGATCACGCTTAAGTTGGGGAACAACGGAAAAGCCGCTCCTATAGTCGCTTTTGCTACGGAAAATTCTTTGAAGTTATCATTGAAATCGGACGACCAGAAATACAGGTGAAAATCGCCGTTGAAATAGATCCCTCTCGAAGGAAAATACTTGTCGTCATAGGTATCCAGGATCAGCTTGCCATAGGCAGAAAGGTAATTGCTTTTCTCAAAGAAGGTCACATTCCCCTCCCTGGCAGGAGAAGGAATGGAATCATTGCCCTGTTCATTCAGGGTAGTGGTGCTGTAGCGGAGCTCTTTGTGTTCCGCTCCTATCTGGAAAGCGAACTCTTCCTGCAGTACCGTTTGGAGGTAGATCTGGTTGGTAAAATCAGAGACCTTTAAATTGATGTTGCTGACGTTGCTGTTGATGGGCACATCATAGTTTGATTCGAGCACCCGGTAATCCACTTCCTTTTCGAATTCATAGAAACTGGAATTGATCCCAAAACTCCAGTACGACCCTTTGTCCACATAATACTGAAAGTTGTACCGAAGGTTATCTCCCAGGATGAGGTCCATGGACGCCACGTCGTCCCGGAGAAACAGGTTTTTTTTGGTGAGGTTGATCAGGGCCGCGCTTTTGTAGAGGTTGTCGTAATGCGCAGCGATCCTGAGAAAGGTCTTGTCCGTACTTTCGGTCAGGGTCATGATCAGGTCCTGATCCATTCCGTTCGCATTGAGCTCGTAACGGATGGTCTTGAAATTGCCAGTGGCCACCAGGTTGTTGATCCCCTGCTGGAGTTTGGTAAAGCTTACCTTTTCATTCAGATTGATTCGCAATTTCCCCTTGATATAGCCGCGGGAGAAATTGGTGTCCCCTTTCAGCACGAGGCGGTTGATGACCAGGGAATCCGGCAGGATGATCTCCGGCCTTTGCTCCGGAAAAGCCCCTTGTTTTGCAGCCAATGCCTTTAACTCGGGCATATGTTTCCTGGCTACCTTTTCCCCGGTTTGTATGATGGTGTCCTTCTTTTCAAAATCGATCACGGTGAAATTATCCATGTCGGGTTTGATATAGATATCCGTCAGGGCCGATTTGCGCGCCATATCCTTGATCGTCCTGAAGTTATTGATCTGGAGGAGGATATCAGTAGCTGATGAAAGGCTGGTTCGATCGCGCAGGCCGTGCTGTACATCCACCCCGATCACCACATCGGCTCCCAGGGCCCTCAATTCTTCTACGGGATAATTGTTGAGAACCCCACCGTCTATCAGCACCTCCCCCTCCACCTCTGCAGGCTGAAATAGGGATGGGAAGGTCCCGCTGGCCAGGATGGCTTCGGGCAGGTACCCCTTGTTGAGCAGGACCTGCTTTCCGTTTTCCACATTCGTCGCGATACAGAAGAAAGGGATCTTCAACTCATTGAAATCCCGTATGTCCTTTACATGGTATAACATGCGCACCAGGGCATTGTAGATATTTTGGCCGCTGGACAACCCCTGTGGAAAGGAGAGTTTGAAGTCGTTGAAAGGCAGGGTAAGAGCATACCGCTCCGAGGCTTCCTTTTCATAAAAGGTCTTGGCGTCCCTCGGCAGGTTGTCCTGGATGAGGTCCGTCAGGTCTGTAGAGCGAAAGAGGGAGTCGAGCTGGGCAGCAGAAAATCCGGAAGCATACAGGGCCCCAATAATGGCTCCCATACTGGTTCCCCCTATATAATCGATATGCACCCCGGACTCCTCGATCACCTTCAGAGCCCCTATATGCGCCAGGCCTTTGGCTCCTCCCCCACTTAGAACCAATCCGACCTTCGGGGCTGTCAGAGGATCCCCCTGCTGTGCGATCAGCGGAAAGCCGGCTATCAGGAGATAGAGAATCAGCAGATATCTACGCATGGAATGAAGATAGGGGTTTAGTGAAAGTTTTCATAGATTTTCTTTGCTTTGGCCCAGCCCACCACTTCACTGAGGTCTTCCAGGGAAGCTTCTTTTACCCTTTTCACGGATTTGAATTTCTTCAGGACCTGCTCCGCTGTCTTGTCGCCTATTCCCTGTATGTCCTCCAGGACCGAATGGATGGCATTCTTGCTTCGCTTGTCCCTGTGAAAGCTGATCCCGAAGCGATGTGCCTCATTCCTCAGTTGCTGTATCACCTTGAGGGATTCCGATTTCTTGTCGAGGTACAGCGGGACAGGGTCTCCAGGGAAGTAGATCTCCTCCAGCCTTTTGGCGATCCCTATGATCGCGATCTTTCCCCTGAGATCGAGGGCTTCAAGGCTCTTCAGGGCAGAGGAAAGCTGACCCTTGCCACCGTCTATAACGATGAGCTGGGGCAGGGAGGAACCTTCTTCCAGAAGCCTCCTGTACCTGCGAAAGACCACTTCCTCCATGGAGGCAAAATCATCCGGGCCTTCTACCGTCCGTATGTTGAAATGACGGTATTCCTTCTTGGCGGGCTTGCCATCCCTGAAGACCACACAGGCAGCCACCGGATTGCTTCCCTGTATGTTCGAATTGTCAAAGCATTCGATATGCCTGGGTTCATCGGAAAGCCTGAGGTCTTTTTTCATCTGAGTCATGATCCGGTTCACATGCCTGTCAGGATCCGTGATCTTGACCTGCTTGAAGCGTTCCTGACGGAAGAACCTGGCATTGCGTTCGGATAGGTCCAGGATCTTTTTCTTGTCACCCAGCTTGGGGACCGTGATCTTCAGGTCCTCGGGAAGGGGAAGGGGAAATGGCAAATACACTTCCCTCGACTGGGACTGGAATCGCTGGCGGATCTCCACAATAGCGAGCTGGAGCAGCTCCTTATCCGTCTCCTGGAGTTTCTTTTTGATCTCCAGGGTATGCGACCTGATGATGGAACCGTGGGAAAGCTGCAGGAAGTTAATATAGGCATAGGCCTCATCCGAAATGATGGAAAAGACATCCACGTTGTTGATCCTGGGGTTTACGATCGTGGATTTGGCCTGGTAGTTCTCCAGCACTTCGATCTTGTTCTTGATCTGCTGGGCGGCCTCGAATTGCATGTCGGCTGCAAGCGATTTCATTTCCCTGCGGAAATAGTGGAGGGACGTTTTGAAATTCCCCTTGATGATCTCCCGGATATCGTCGATCTGCTGCCGGTATTCTTCTTCCTGCTGCAACCCCTCGCAGGGTCCTTTGCAATTCCCCATGTGGTATTCCAGGCACACCTTGAATTTGCCCGCTTGAATCTTTTCCTCGGAGAGATCGTAATTGCAGGTCCTCAGGGGGTATACGCTCCTGATCAGGTCGAGCAGGGTCTTAACGGTTTTCATGCTGGTATAGGGACCGAAATACTCGGAACCGTCCTTGATGAGTTTCCGGGTCGGAAATATCCTGGGAAAACGTTCATTTTTGATACAGATCCAGGGATAGGATTTGTCATCCTTCATGAGGACGTTGTATCGGGGCTGGTATTTTTTGATCAGGTTGTTCTCAAGCAACAGGGCATCAGACTCCGTTGGAACCACGATGTGTTTGATGTTCCTGATCTTTTTGACCATTACCCGGGTCTTCCCGTTATCATGCGTCTTGGTAAAGTAAGAGGTAACCCGTTTCTTCAGGTTTTTCGCCTTGCCTACATAGAGCATCTTCCCGTCCTTGTCATAGAACTGATAGACCCCGGGGGAATCCGGAAGGGTGTTGAGCTGAAGTTCGACGGTTAACTCTGGCATGAGGGCGTTTTGGCAGTGGTGTTCACAAAGTTAATGTAGCAAAATCATTTGTTTCCTTACGACCGAGCATTTATTTCCGGTTCTGTTAGGAAGAAACTCGCTCGCCGACATCCTGCCAGCAGGTACTATTTTCCCTTCAATTTTGTTTGAACTTTTCCGCTCTTTGTTAATTATTTACAAAAAAATGTGCATTTCATCGGTTAAATTAGACCTCTTATAGAATTTGTAATTATTTTTTTTTTATTTTAGGAGCGTAACAAAACAATAATGGACAATTATCTGATCACCTTGGGCATGTATCTTATACTGATGCTGTTCTTCAAGATCTATTTCACCGTATCAGCCAAAGATTAAAGTTCCATTGCGCCCCACTGCTCTGAACTTGACGGCTCTATGCTTAAGAAAGACCTCCGGACCCGCTTCCTGGTAATGCGGGAAAACGCCTCTCCGTCAACTGTCTCAAAAGCCAGTTTTCAGATATCTGAAAACGCCACAAACCTTCCTGTTTGGCACCTGTCTTCTTTCCACATCTACCTTCACGCCAAACAGAAAAAAGAATTAGATACAGGTCCGCTGATCACCTTCCTCAGGAAGCGGAACAAGAGGATCATCGTCCCCAAAATGTATCCAAACCACCGGCTTCAACATTTCCTCCTGTCAGAGGATACTGTCCTGGAGACGAACAAATGGGGGATCCCGGAGCCTGTGAACAGCACGGCAGTCTCCCCTTCAGAGATAGACGTCGTATTTATCCCGCTGCTGGCATTTGACCGCAGGGGCCACAGGGTGGGATATGGAAAAGGGTATTACGACCGCTTTCTTTCTGAATGCCGGAAGGATTGCATCAAGGTCGGTCTTAGCCTTTTTGAGGCCGTGGACGAAATCACAGATGCAGGGGAACACGATATCCCTTTAGACTATTGCCTTACACCTGAGGGGATTTACGAATTCTGACCGGTGTCAGGTATTGAAGCATCTGCATGGTCCTTTTTGCCAAATGCCTTTTTGTTAAAGACCACCAGGATACCCACCCCGGTACTGATAGCGGTATCCGCAATGTTGAACACGGGTTCAAAGAATCTGAAATCCTCTCCGCCAACTACGGGTACCCAGTCTGGCCATACCGTGTCGATCAAGGGGAAATACAGCATGTCCACTACTTTTCCATAAAACAGTTTGCCATAAGGGTCCTCGGAGAACAGCGTGGCAACGGTATTGTAGCTGTCATTGAAGATCATGCCGTAAAAAAGAGAATCGATAATGTTCCCTACAGCCCCGGCAAAGATGAGAGAAACTGCTGCGATCAGGGTCCTTGATGCCCCTTTCCGAATACTCTCCCACAGCCAGTAACCGATCCCTGTGATGGCGAAAAGCCGGAAAATAGTAAGGATCAGTTTTCCTGCCCTGTCCGAGATCGGGAGCAGATCGCTGAGCTTTGTACCCCAGGCAGCTCCTTCATTCTCAATGAACAGGATCTTGAACCAGCCGAAAACATCCACGGATTCGCCCAGGATGAAATGGGTTTTGATGTAGATCTTGCTGATCTGGTCCACCAGCAGGATGACGAAGATAAGGGCAAGGGATTTTTTAATATTCATAATTCTCTTGTGCAGGGGCAAAAATAGGGATATTTAATACATTTTTTCGCACAGACTATGGGGCAGTACAACACCATACATCGAACTATCTATTTCTTCTGACGAAAATATCTCCCCTCACAGACTGCAGGGAATATTGATTCCTGCCGGGAGACAACTCCTGTATATGCACCTTCCCGTATTTGGTGCTGGCGTTAAGTACGCCTGTTCCTGCATTCAGGACGATATCCCCGCTTTGGGAAACCACCCGGATTATACCCTCGGGATTATGAAGGAAACTTTGCCCGTCATTCAGAACGATCTCCAATTCCCTGTAAGCCCCTCCGGCGACTACTCTCGTACTTGTCCCGTAAAGACCCACGAACTGGTTCTCAGGGAGCTGGACCATCAGGGTGACAGCCACCACCTTATGGGCACTCAGTTTGTCGTTGGGTGCTTTGAAAAAAGGGGGGAAGGAACCGGTAATTCGCAACGTGTTCCCAATTTCAGTGATCTCAATGCCGATGTCCCTTTGATACTCCCCTTCCATAGTAGCTTCCAGGCGGAGCTCAGCTCCAGGAATGGTCGTCAGTCGCACCTCGGAAAAACGTTCGGCATCAATCTGTACCCCTTCAATGTGGGACAGGAGCATCGTCTTCTTCACGATCTTCTGGCACAGGACGGGGTGGGCACCAATGAACAACAGCAACAAAGTAGTAAAAAGCTTCACCGCATGGATATGAAAACGCCCCTGGACAGGGGCGTTGTGTTATTTCTGCATGTTCTTGGCCTCTATGCTCAGTGTGGCATGGGGGACCAGTTTCAGTCGTTCCTTGTTGATCAGCTTCCCGGTTACCCTGCAAATGCCATAGGTCTTGTTCTCTATACGCAACAAGGCATTCTTCAGGTCGCGGATGAATTTCTCCTGACGTATGGCCAATTGGGTATTGGCCTCCTTGCTCATGGTCTCTGAACCCTCTTCAAAAGCCTTGAAAGTGGGCGAGGTATCGTCAGTACCATTATTTCCGTCATTCATATAGGAACTGCGAAGCAATTCCAGGTGACTTTTTGCCTTCTCTATCTTTTCCTCGATTAGAACCCGAAATTCCTCCAACTCCTTGTCTGAATACCTAACTTTTAAATCTTGTCCCATAATCTCAATGTTTTTGAATCAACAATTTTGTATGTACCTCATCAAACACGATCTCTGTACCTGCATCCATCCGTTCTTCCAGTTCAAGATCGGCTGTCAGCGTCTCCGTTTTGATGTATTGCATGTTACTTTCGATCGCTTTTTCTACAAAACCGTCTTTAAGTACTTTTATATCTATTTTATCGGTGACCTCAAATCCTGACTCCTTTCGGAGGTTCTGGATTCGGTTCACAAGCTCCCTCGCGATCCCTTCTTTCCTCAGTTCATCGTCTATCGTCACATCGAGGGCTACCGTCAGGCCTCCTGCGCTGGCAACCAGCCATCCGGCGATATCCTCTGAAGAGATCTCTACCTCCTCCAACTGTAAGTTAATACTTTTATTTTCTATCTCAATGGATATTTCGCCTTCCCGTTCGATTTTCTGGATATCTTCCTGGGTGAAACTACTTACCTTCTGAGCGATCTTTTTCATGTCTTTCCCAAACCTTGGCCCCAAAACCTTGAAGTTAGGCTTGATCTTCTTTACCAGGATTCCCGAGGCATCGTCCAGCAATTCTACCTCCTTTACATTGACCTCCGATTTGATCAGTGCAGCCACCGCCTCTATCTCTTCCCGTTCTCTCTGGTCGAGGACCGGGATCATCACCTTTTGAAGAGGTTGCCTTACCTTGATCTTCTCCTTTTGCCGTATGGAAAGGACAAGGGAAGATATGGTCTGTGCCTTTTCCATCTTGCTTTCCAGGGCCGGATTGATCATATTCTGGTCCGAAGCAGGAAATTCAGACAGGTGCACGCTTTCTTCAGCCTTGAGGTCTGTTCCCCTCATCAGGTCTGAATACAGCTGTTCCATAAAGAAAGGCGCAATGGGGGCGGAGAGCTGAGCCACCGTTCTCAGGCAGGTATGCAGGGTCTGGTAGGCAGATATCTTGTCCTGCTGGTAATCCCCTTTCCAGAACCTCCTCCTGCAAAGTCGCACATACCAGTTACTCAGGTTCTCCTGAACGTAGTCTGATATCGCCCTCGCAGCCCTGGTAGGCTCGTAATCTGCATAGGCCTCATCCACTGTTTTGGTGAGGGAATGGAGCTCGGACAGGATCCACTGGTCTATCTCGGGCCTGTCTTTCAATGGGATCTCCCCCTCTGCGTACTTGAAGCCGTCGATATTTGCATACAGGACAAAGAAAGAGTACGTATTGTACAGGGTCCCGAAGAACTTGCGTTTTACTTCGAGGATCCCCTCCATGTCGAATTTCAGGTTATCCCAGGGATTGGCATTGGAGATCAGGTACCAGCGGGTGGCATCCGGGCCGTGTTCCGCGATCACTTCAAAAGGGTCTACGGCATTCCCAAGTCTTTTGGACATCTTCTTCCCATCCTTGTCCAGGACGAGTCCGTTGGAGACCACATTTCGGTAAGCCACTGAATCAAAGACCATGGTGGCAATGGCGTGCAGGGTATAGAACCAGCCTCTGGTCTGGTCTACTCCTTCCGCTATAAAATCTGCGGGAAAGGTCTTTCCTTTATCTATGAGGTCCTTGTTCTCAAAGGGATAATGCCACTGTGCGTAGGGCATGGAGCCGCTGTCGAACCATACGTCGATCAGGTCGGCCTCCCTCCGCATAGGTTTCCCGCCCGGGGAGACCAGGATGATGGCATCCACCACGTTCTTGTGAAGGTCTATCTTTTCGTAATTGGATTCATCCATATTACCGGGTTCGAAGGAAGCGAATACATCTTCCTTCATATAGCCGGCAGCGACAGACTTGCTGATCTCCTCTTTCAGCTGGGCAACAGAGCCGATGATGATCTCTTCCTTTCCGTCCTCTGTCCTCCATATGGGCAACGGAATTCCCCAGAAACGGGAACGGGAAAGGTTCCAGTCATTCGCATTGGCCAGCCAGTTCCCGAACCTCCCATTGCCCGTGGCTTTGGGTTTCCAGTTGATCGTCTGGTTGAGCTCGTACATCCTGTCCTTGATCTCCGTGACCTTGATGAACCAGGAATCCAGGGGATAATACAGGATAGGCTTGTCCGTCCTCCAGCAATTGGGATAGCTGTGGAGGTATTTTTCCACCTTGAATGCGCGGTTCTCTTCCTTCAGCCTGATGGCGATCTCTACATCCACCGACTTCTCAGGGGCCTTGCCATCCTCGTAATATTCGTTCTTTACGTATTTCCCGGCCAGTTCCTTCATTTCCGGACGGAATTTACCCTGCAGGTCTACCAGGGGGACGGGGTTTTTACTTTCATCCAACACCAGCATAGGAGGAACTTCGGGGGAAGCCTGCTTCGCGACCAGGGCATCGTCTGCTCCAAAGGTAGGGGCCGTATGCACGATCCCGGTACCATCTTCCGTGGTCACAAAATCTCCCCCGATCACACGGAATGCATTTTCGGGATTCTGATAGGGAAGAGCGTATGGAAGAAGCTGTTCATACCTGGCTTCGATGAGGTCCTTTCCCTTCATCGTTTTGAGTACCCTGAAAGGTATCTTCTTATCCTCAGCCTGGTATTGGGTAAGTTCCTCCTCGGATTCCACTTCAAAGAACCTGCCTTTGAACTGTTCGCCGATCAAAGCCTTGGCCAGGATCACATGAGTGGGCTCAAAAGTGTACTGGTTATATGTCTTTACCAGGACATAGTCGATCTTCGGGCCCACGGTAAGCGCCGTGTTTGAAGGCAATGTCCAGGGGGTGGTCGTCCAGGCGAGGAAATAGATCTCCCCTTCCAATTCCCTGAGGGATGCAGGCAAACTATCCTTTACAGCTTTGAACTGAGCCGTTACGGTAGTATCCGTGATGTCCTGATAGGTGCCCGGCTGGTTGAGCTCGTGGGAGCTAAGTCCGGTCCCGGCCTTAGGTGAATAGGGCTGTATGGTGTATCCCTTGTACAACAGGCCCTTGTCGTAGATCTGTTTGAGAAGCCACCATACGGTTTCCATGTACTTCGACTTATAGGTGATGTACGGGTCCTGCATATCCACCCAATAGCCGATCTTCTCCGTCATGGAATTCCAGACATCGGTATACCGCATCACAGCCTTTTTACAGGCCGCGTTGTATTCTTCTATGGTTATCTTGACACCTATATCTTCCTTGGTGATCCCAAGCTCTTTTTCAACCCCCAGCTCAATGGGCAGACCGTGGGTATCCCATCCCGCCTTGCGCTTCACCTGGTAACCTTTCATGGTCTTGTACCTGGGGAAGATGTCCTTGATGGTCCTGGAGATCACGTGGTGGATGCCCGGCATGCCGTTGGCTGAAGGCGGGCCCTCGTAGAAGACATAGCCCGGTTTTCCTTCTCTGGTGGTGATACTTTTCTCAAAGATGCGGTTTTCCTTCCAGCGCAGGAGGATCTCCTCCCCGATCCGGGGCAAATCCAGTCCTTTGTATTCCTGAAATTTCATAACCGCTGTTGCTTCACCTATTTAAAGGTGGCAAAATTAGTGAATTTTGTCTAAAATCAAGATGCTCGGTCAACAAAAAAGGCCCGAAACCGGGCCTTTATTTCTGATGTGATCTCACTCTTATCTCGTGCCTGTGATCGTTACGTTGGCACTGATCTGCAAGGCAGATGTCACGCTGATCGCACCCAGGTTGAGTCCGGTCGTGGATTCAGCTTGCAACAGGGTATTGAAGAAGAATGCATCTCCGTCCCGGTTGTAGGATGCAAATATCAGTTCATACTCTCCTTCTTCGAGAAAACTCAGGGTGTAAGAACCATTGTTGGAATTAACCACGGAACTGGTGACAGCGTTCTTAAAAGTTACTTCGCTCTCTCCCTGGCCCCTTGTCTCGGTCTCTGCGTCAAAGGTCCCCTTCTCATAGGCATAAACGACTATCCTGTCTGAGGTGTTTTCAGCATCGTTGGCAACGCCGGAGATCCTTCCGGTACTCTCCTCATTTACAGTTCTTATGCCAGCTGAAAGCTCAGACATGGATACAAATTCAAAGTTGGATTCAAGGGACCCCTGCTCCTCCCGGACGGTCTTTCGGAGATCGAAGTCGAGTACCACCTCATTAGCGGTCTTTGCAAAGACCTCAAAGGCGTCCGACACTGAAATTCGATCCGACGCGGCAGTCAGTTTGTCTTTGGCGCCATTGGCCAGGGCCACATAGCAGCCGGGAGCATTCCCTTGGGCATCGGTGTCGTAATCCAGGATCAATTCGATATTGGAATAAGACCTCGCTGCGAGATCCAGGTTGCCAAGGGTCTCGGTCTGGCCGTTGACCAGGGCGGCCAGGTTTACCGTGGTCCTGCTGAATCCCTCCAGCGACCTGCCATCTACCCGGACATCTGCCAGGGTAACGAAGACACCTTCCACCCGGGCATTGTCAATTGGGGCATCTGTGATCTTGAAAGTTGTGTTGTAGGTTTCACCTGACATGTCCATTTCATTGTCATCCTTGCTGCAGGATTGAGTCAGGAATACGGTAGCTAAAACTAACATTGACGATTTAAAAAAATGTCTCATAGAGTTAAAATTTTATTTGGGTTTATTGTTCATCATATCAACAACGAGGAACGATTCTACCCTCCTAAAAATTTGTTAAAATTTGTTAAATCTCGATCAAGACCATTTTCTGGAAGCCCAATAAACACGGGTGTTTCTGGAAATTCAGCGGGTTAGTTGCCTGATTTTCAGGAGGGCAGAGACCTTTAACATTCTGCACGAAAAAACCTGGGGCGATCGTGCTCGATCAGGGATCAAAAAGTATATCCCAGGGAGATGATGAGGTTGATGCCGGGGGCAGCGATCCCGGAAGAATAGGGCCTGTATCGCTGGTCAGTTATATTCTCCAGGGCCAGGGAGGCCTTAAGCGAATCACTTATGGAATA
>JBFKPJ010000032.1:0-21285 GCA_041628355.1 Muriicola sp.
CTGGAGGAAGCCCTGGCTGCCAAAAAAGCACTGGATATTGAGTGGGGTGATTCTCCCGCTTCGGGATTCAATTCCCAGGATGCCTATGCCCAATATGCAAAGGTCCTCGGGGGACCCGAAAAAGGCAGGACGATCACCAGCATAGGGGATGTGAATTCGGCCCTTAGAAGGGCAGCCAGGGTATACAGGGCAGATTTCATGAATGACTACGTGTACCATGCGCAGATGGAACCCCTCAATGCCATCGTCCGTGTCTCTGAGGATCTGGAGAGTGCCGAAGTATGGGTAGGCAGTCAGCAGGGCTTTGATTCCAAATTGGGAGTACCCCAGGCCCTGGGAATCCCTCCTGAAAAAGTGACCATTCACCTCCAATATCTGGGCGGAGGTTTTGGCAGAAGGAGTATGACCGACTTTGTGACGGAATGCGCCCTGCTTGCAAAGGAAGTTCCCGGCAAGGCGGTCAAGCTGATGTGGACCCGGGAGGATGACCTCCGGTACGGAGCCTACAGGCCAATAAGCTTACAGCGCCTGGAGGCCGCGACGGACCGAAGCGGAAAGATCACGGCATTTTCCCATTACATCGTCGGAGACGGGGGGAACCTGGTGGCCAGCGGTATCAAGAACGACCATTACAACATCCCGAACCAGTATGCCGAATGGCGGGAGGTAACCCATGGCATCAGACTGAAACACTGGCGTGCAGTGGGTCATGGCCCCAATAAATTTGCGATCGAGGCCATGCTCGACGACATTGCTTTTGATCTGAAAAAAGATCCCGTAGACCTCAGGAGGGAGTTGATGGCAAACTCTCCCAAAGCCCTTGCTACCCTGGAAGAGGCCGTCCGAATTTCTAACTGGTCGGCTCCCAGGAAAGAAGGACGAGGAAAGGGCGTGGCCTTTTTGGAACGGAGCGGCACACTCAGCACAGGGGTATGTGAGATTTCGGTAGACAGAAATTCCGGAAAGATCAAAGTACACCATTTCTGGAGTGCCCATGATGCGGGTATTGTGATCCAACCAGACAATGTAAAAGCCCAGATCGAGGGAGGCATCCTCATGGGTATCGGCAGCGTGCTTACAGAACGGATCACCATTGTTGACGGGGAAGTCCAGCAATCGAACTTCAATGATTACCATATCCTGAGGATGGAGGACATTCCGGATAGTGTTGAAACTTCGCTGATCGCTTCTGACGGCTCGCCCCAGGGTGTTGGTGAGTCCGGTACCCCGCTGGTGGCCTGTGCTATCGCCAATGCCTTTTTAAACCTCACGGGAAAAAGGCTGCGTCATATGCCCTTCACCCCGGAACGCGTCCTGTCCGTCCTCAGGCCATAATCCGATCTATCCATGTGTTACGATATCAAAGCCAGCCTGGAAGCACAGCTAAAACGCGCCCGACAATACGGGGATGAGAATGCCATTAAGGAGATCGAGGAGAAACTGGCCCCGCTTACTGACCTGCCCATCTATCACGCTTCCGGCTTTCAGCACCCCAGCATGTTCATCTATACAGATGATGACCCTGTGATGCCCAGGATCGCTACCTGGGGGCTGGTTCCCCATTGGGTCAGGGATCACACCCAACAGAAAAAGATCTGGAACAACACCCTCAACGCCCGGGGGGAGACCATCTTTGAGAAACCGGCATTCAGGACAGCCGCCCGGTACCATCGCTGCCTGATCTTTGTGGATGGATTTTACGAACACCATCATTTCAAAGGAAAGACCTACCCCTATTTTATCTCGAGGAAGGACGATAAACCCCTGGTGTTTGCGGGACTTTGGAACCCCTGGTCCGATCCGGAGACCGGGGAGTACCTGAACACTTTCAGCATCGTGACCACGGAGGGGAACCCCATGATGGCCAGGATCCACAACAACCCAAAGCTGGAGGGACCCCGAATGCCCCTGATACTCGATGAGGAATTGTCTGAGAAATGGCTGATCGAAGTGGAGGAGGAACTGGATATAAAAGCCCTTCAGGACCTGATCCATTCCTATCCTGAAGAAGAATTGCAGGCCCGTACTGTCCACAAGCTCCGCGGAAAGGAATACCCGGGGAACATACCGGAGATCAGCGAAGAAGTGGTCTATCCCGAACTTCAGGAGGAATGATGGGTGTAAGCGTTCTTAGTTAGTGATTTAATTTCATACATTAGACCTCATTCAGCGAACCTAAAATTTTGATATGAAAAAAATTAGCGCGGTCCTCTTTTGGCTGTTGTTTTCACTTTCTGTACATCCACAGGAGATCATCGCCCTGCCCTACGAAACTCCTGAAGGGGTGAATTGGGAAGGAGGCGAAAAGGCCTTCTACTCCGATGTCTGGGATACAGAGGTCGTGTGCAACGTTTCCAAACCGACCATGGAAGTATTCAGGCCCGATCCCGGAATGGCGAACGGCACCTCTGTGGTCATTGCTCCCGGGGGAGGCTTGTACGCCCTGAGTATTGAAAGCGAAGGGAATATGGTAGCCCGCTGGCTCACAAAAAAAGGGGTAACCGCTTTTGTGCTCAAATACCGGCTTGTTCCCACGGGGGAGGACGGGGTGCGCGACCTCAATGAGACTAGCAGCAATAATTTGGATGAATTCAAGAGACTCATCTCTGCCGTGATGCCCTACTCCGTGTCGGATGGCCTGGCCGCTGTTAATCATGTCCGTGACCATGCAGAAGAATGGGGGCTAAAAAAAGACAGGATCGGATTTATGGGATTCTCGGCTGGGGGTGCGGTGACCATGGGTGTCGCCTATAACGCCACGGATGCGGATCAGCCCGATTTTCTCGTCCCCGTGTACGCCTGGACGGACGCCATGCCTGTTCAGCCGGTTTCGAAAGATGAACCTCCCATGCTTGTCATCTGTGCTACTGACGATCCGCTGGGGCTGGCCAAAGGCAGCGTGGAGCTTTACAATTCCTGGAATGATGCCCGACAAAATGTGGCGCTTCATATGTATTCAAAAGGCGGACACGGATTTGGTATGAAGGAACAGGGCCTTCCTTCTGATTCCTGGATCGAGCGTTTTTACGATTGGGGCATAGCCGAAGAACTCATAACCCCAGCAGGAAAATAAATGGATTCCCTGACAGCGAAAAATCTCAGGTTCATTGCATTTTTAATCCTTTGGTGTTCAACCGTCGCCTCGGTCATATCACAGGAAAAGGAGGATTTCTCTAAAGAGGTGGCCCTGATCGGTCAGAAATACGAAGCCTTTCGACAAGGCGAACAAAGGAATGTGGTATTTACAGGCAGTTCCAGTATTCGGTTGTGGGAGGGACTTGAGGAATTATTTCCTGCCCATCCGATCGTCAATACGGGATTCGGGGGTTCTGAAAGCAGTGACCTCCTGAAGTACCTCCAACCCCTGGTACTCGATTTCCGACCCGTAAAGGTTTTTATCTACGAAGGGGATAACGACCTCGGCCACCGGAAAAGCCCGGCCAGGGTCCTGAGGAATACCCGTAAGATCCTGGAGCGGATCTGGGCGGAGTTCCCGGATACGGAGGTAGTACTGATAGCCGCCAAACCCAGCCCGGACAGGTGGAACCTGAAAGGGAAGTTCCTGAGGTTGAACCGCAAACTGGCCCGATTTGCAGCCAAATCAGACCAGGTAGAATTCGCCAATATCTGGGACGTGATGCTCCGTGACGAGCAAGTAGATGACAACCTGTTTGTGGATGACGGATTGCACATGAATGAAAAAGGATATGCACTTTGGTATAAAGTGCTCAGTATATATTTAAATTGACACCTATGAAACTGACAAAACCCATTTTTTGGGGAGGCCTTATGGCCATCCTCGTATTCGGAATTAGTTCATGTGAACCTTCCAGACCGGAGATCACCATGCCCTCCCTCGACCTCAGCAAGACAAACCTGATCCCCATCCCTTCGAAAATGACACCTTCGAACGGCAGTTTCAGGCTCGACCAGTTCACGCGCATCGTCACCCAGGGAGCGGATGAACGCCTGGCAGAGGTCGCCGACTTCCTGTCCGACAAGATCGCACAGAAAGCAGGCATCCGGCCGGAAGTCAATCCGGAGACCGGGGTTGAAGGCGATCCCGTTATCTTTTTCCGTCAGCTCAGCGATGCCCCATGGCCCAACCAGGAAGCCTACCGACTGACCATCTCAGCGGATTCACTTATCCTGGAGGCTCCCTCTGCGGAGGCCGCGTTCAGGGGGGTACAGACGATCAGGCAACTGATCCCGGATGTATCTAACGATACCCTCGCGGCACACCCGATCTGGCCGGTAGCCTCGGGTACCATAGCCGATGCTCCCAATTTTGGCTTCAGGGGGTCCATGCTGGATGTGGCCCGGCATTTTTTCAGCGTGGAAGACGTCAAGAAATACATAGACCTGCTCGCCTATTACAAGATCAACGTGCTTCACCTTCACCTGACGGATGACCAGGGATGGCGTATTGAGATCAAATCCTGGCCAAAACTCACGGAAGTGGGGGGAAGCACCGAAGTGGGAGGAGAAGCAGGAGGGTTCTTCACCCAGGAAGACTACAAGGACATCGTGGCCTATGCGGCATCGCATTTTATGACCATTATCCCGGAGATAGACATGCCCGGACACACCAATGCGGCCTCTGTTTCATACCCCTTCCTGGATGGAACTGGCAAGCCCCTGAAACTCTATGAGGGAACGCGGGTAGGATTCAGTACGTTCGACACACGGAAGGACACTGTATATGCCTTCCTCGATGACGTGATCCGGGAGGTCTCAGCCCTGACTCCCGGCCCCTATTTCCACATCGGAGGGGATGAAAGCCATTCCACCAAAAAGAACGACTATATCTATTTCGTGAACAAGGTGGAAAAGATTGTTCAGAAGTACGGGAAGACCATGATCGGATGGGATGAGATCGCCCTGGCCGATGTGGACAGTTCCTCCATTGCCCAGTTCTGGGCCGATGCGGAAAATGCAACCACAGCCGTCAGCAAAGGGATGAAGGTCATCCTGTCTCCTGCCAGAAAAGCCTATCTGGACATGCAGTACGACACCCTTTCAAAACACGGGTTGCACTGGGCCGCCTATATCCCTGTGGATACCGCTTACATCTGGAATCCCGAGACCTATGTCCCCGGCATCCCCAAGGACCGCATCCTCGGGGTGGAAGCACCCCTCTGGTCCGAGACCATCAGCAATATGCAGGAACTGGAATACCTGGCTTTCCCCAGGGTTATCGGATATGCGGAACTGAGCTGGAGCCCAGAAGAAAACAGGGACTGGGAAGATTTCAGGGTCAGGCTAGCCAACCAAACCCCCTATCTGGAAATGATGGAGGTAGCCTATTACCCCTCTCCCAGGATAGACTGGGTGAAACCGCCGACCAGGTCCGGAGAGATCCTGAAGGACTGACATAGGCACAACCGGAAACCGCCAAAAAATAAACCGATGAAGTACACATACCTATTTGTCGCCCTGTTTGCACTCCACCTGGTTCAAGGTCAGGCCGGCCAGGACACAATTCCCAAACCGGAGGTCTTCACCACCATGCAAAGCGTGAACATAGACGGGCGAACCCTCTACCTCACAGCCCAGGCAGGGACTTTCGAGGTCAGGGACGAACAGAACAAACCGATTGCCCTAATGGGGCATACCTACTACAGTAAGGGAGACAAGAGGGAATCAGCCACCAGGAGGAGGCCGATAGTCTTTGCTTACAACGGAGGACCCGGATCTTCCTCTTACTGGCTTCACATGGGCATCCTGGGACCAAGGAGGATCGTGGTGAATGACCCGGAATACACCCCTGCTGCCCCCTATCAGGTGGTCAACAATAATTTCTCCATCCTGGATGTGGCAGACCTGGTCATGATCGACCCGGTTGGGACCGGGCTCAGCGTGCCCGTAGGTAAATCAGAATTCAAGGATTTCTGGGGAGTGGATCAGGACATCAAAAGCCTGTCACTCTTTATCAGGCAGTTCCTGATCGCAAACGACCGCATGAACAGCCCTAAATACCTGCTTGGGGAAAGTTATGGGACATTCAGGAATGCGGGGCTGATGAATCGCCTCCTCAGGGACGGGATCGCTCTCAACGGGGTCGTCATGGTCTCTGCGGTTTTCGATCTCCGAACCCTGCTGTTTCCCCCCGAGGACGACCTTCCTTACGTGGTGCACTTCCCTACCTATGCCGCCACTGCCTGGTACCATGATATGATCCCGGACAAACCCGAAGACCTGTATGTATTCCTGGACGAGGTAAGAAAGTTCACGGAAGAGGAATATACCCCGGCCCTGTTTAAAGGGGACAGGCTTTCGGCAGGTGAAAAAGAAGCTATGGCCACCAAGCTGGCCCAATACACGGGTACGGACCCGGATTACTGGATGAAGGCCAACCTGAGGGTCACCAACGGCGAATTCTTTGCGGAATTCCTCAGGGACAAAGGAGAGATCGTAGGGCGGTTAGACTCCCGTTTTACGGGGATCAACCAGGACCTGCTGGCCCAGGAAGGCAGCCATGATCCTCAGAGCTCAGCCATTTCCCCCGCTTATACCGCCGGATTCCTGGATTATCTCTACCGGGACCTGAAGGTGGACAAGTCCCTGCATTACGCCACTTCGGCCTATGAAAGGGAAGGGTTTAAATGGGACTGGAAACACGAGGGAAACGAACGCTGGGGTACGCAGGCTGCGATCAATACCGGGGTCGACCTGGCAGAGGCCATGTCCAGGGATCCCAATGTAAAAGTGCTCATCCTCAACGGGATATACGATATCGCCACGGTTTTCTACGGGGTGGAACACAGTATCAATCACCTGGGACTGACCCCGGAGATCAGGGATAACATCATCATGAAGTACTATGAGGCCGGGCATATGATGTATACCCACCCGCCTTCCATGGCCCAGTTCAAGAAGGATGTGGCTGAGTTTATCAGGGATACCTCCCGATAAGGGCAAACATCGGATGCGAGGTCGCCTTTAGACTCACTCCCTGATACCCGGAATGTCCGAGGGTTTTTCTGATTGCCAGCTGAATGGTGCCGCCTTCTTTTCTGCCGGCCACACCTCATCCAGGGTGCCTGCATCGTACACCGTGCCGTTCTTGATCACATGGGTGAGCGTATTGGTATGCCTGAGATCCTCCAGGGGATCTTCAGCCAGGATCAGGATGTCTGCCAACTTTCCCGCTTCGAGGGATCCGAGATCCTTTTCAAGCCCGATTGCCGTGGCCCCCTGTATCGTCGCCACTTTTAGGGCATCGTGGTTCTTCATGCCCCCGCTGGCCACAGACCACAACTCCCAGTGGAATCCGAGACCCTGTAGCTGCCCGTGGCTTCCTACCCCGGCGAGCCCCCCTTCCCGGACCAGGTCATTCATGAATTCGGCGTGTTTCATAAAGACGTGTTCCTCATCCATAAACCAACCGGGCCTTCTCCTGGATTTATTTGCCAGCTCCTCATAGGGAGTAAAATGATGTAACTTTTCATCATTCCACACATCTTCCTTCGCATAGAAATAGTTCTCTGCCCAGGGACCTCCATAGGAGACCAGCAGGGTTGGAGTTACTGCCATTTTAGCCTCTGCGATGGATTTGACCACATCCCGATAAATGGGATAGATCGGAAGGGAATGTTCATGACCGGGATACCCGTCGAGCAACTGGTTCATATTCAACTTAAAATCGAGTCCCCCCTCTGTTGTAGGCATCAATTCGAGTTCCTTTGCCGCCATGATGATCCATTGCCTTTGCTGCCTGTTCCCGACCAGGTACATCTTGATGGTCTTTGTCTGGTAATATTCACTGTACTGTTTCAAAACCCGTTTGGCGTGGTCCAGGCTCTCGATCTTGTACCTCCAGTATCCCACCCCGGGTCCCGTACTGTATACGCGCGGGCCGTGCAACATCCCGGCCTGGACCATATCGGAATATGTCAGTACATCCGTAGTGGCCGTTTGAGGATCCCGGGTCGTGGTCACCCCATAGGCCAGGTTGGCTGAGTACATCCATACCTGGTTCTTATGGATCCCCCAGATCGGCCACATATGGGCATGGGTATCTACAAATCCGGGGGTAAGTGTTTTTCCGCTCACATCGATCACCCTGGTGTTGTTCGGCACCGTGATGGATCCACTCGGTCCAACAGCCTTGATCCGGTTGTTCCCGATCAGGATATCACCGTTCTCTATGACCTCATCCCCTTTCATGGTAATGATCCTACCCCCTTTCAAAAGCAAATTGCCTTCAGGCATGTACCTCTTGAATTTCACTTTGACCCTGAACTCTTCGGCTTCAAAGGATTTGCTTTCCTTTTCTTCGTCTTTCCCATTGGCCGTGGAATCCTTTTCTTTCCGGGCATCAGCGAGATCTTTCTCGGCTTTCTTCGCAGCGGCAATACTGTCCCTGAACTGTTTTCCGGCCGCCAGGTCGTAGCGGAAATGGCTGGCTCCGAGAGACCAGTGGACCTTTTTGCTGTCATCGGACCAGGCCGGGAATTCTCCCCCGAGTGTCGTCAATTTAACTGACGGGAAAGAAGCTTTCTCAGGTTTGGCTACGGAAATCGTGGGGGTCTTCCCATACCTCGGGATCGTAACGGTATAGATATCGTTGTTGATCAGTGCCAGGGCTGTGGTCCCGTCCGGAGAGATCCGGATCTCTGAAGGTCGGGAGGCCTTGTCGTTCTCTTCCCGGTTGTCGTCAACCAGGGGTAAGTAATGGGGAAAGGCACCCTCCATATGATCTTCGCCAAAAATATCGCTTGATCCATAAGTCTCGATCCCTTTCATTTTCAAGATCTCTTTTTCATCGGTCCCGTCCCAGCGAATCGAAACCAGGCCTTTGGAAGAATGGCTCAGGTAGATCCTGTTGTCCACTTTGGTAAAATGGGGTTGTTCCCTCCCTTTTGATTTATCGATGAACTGAACGGGACCTCCGTCTGCTGAGATCCAGACCAGGTCTTCCTGAGCACCACGGGCCCTGGGCCCCACAGCATCCTCATAGGCCTGGGCGGCCCCTCTTTGAAAGGCGATCCTGTTGCCCGAATACGACCATTGGGGGTTACTGTAGACCCCTGTCCGGCTGGTTAGCTGGACCTGCCTGGGCTTTCCTTCTGCATTGACCTTAAACAGGTGTCCTCCGCCGTCCTTCCAGGTCGTAAATACCAGCCACTTACCATCAGGGGACCAGCTCGGTTGTGCCTCTGTAAAGTCATGGTCTGTAAGCCTCCTGGGGTTGCCATCGGGAAGGTCCATGACATAAAGCCTGTTCAGGGCAGTAAATACGAGCTTTTTCCCGTCCGGTGAGGGCCTGGCATCCCGGATCTGCGTCACGAGGGCGTCGGAAGTGTCCTCAATGGGGTAGGAGAATTTCAAGCGCGGACCCAGATCGAGATCTACCTCAGCCGTGAACGGTATTTCGGATGCTGTGCTGTTTGCGATATCAATAGAATAGATCTTTCCCCCATATGAGGTGAGCAAATTTTTACTGTCCGGGGTAAAGGACATGGCCGGGAGCACCCCCAAAGGGGCTATGGATTCCTGTTCGTCCCTTTGTACGGGATATGCCAGCCATCGCTCTTTCCCTGTATTGAGATCACGCAACACCAGTCCCGTTTTCTCTTCGTACCTGCTGCCGTAAACCAGCCACTTGCCGTCCGGAGATAAGGTGGGTGTAAAGGCAGATCCGTAGCGGGAGGTGATCACCGCCATATCCCCATCCTCCATATCGTAGGTGCCTATCTGGTATTGGGGCAACTGGGCATTGTAATTCCAGGCATTCTGCCGCTGGGAGAAATAGAGCAATTTCCCATCAGGGCTTATTGCGGGGTCGATCGTCTTCAGGTTCTTGGGTTCGGAGATCAGCTCGCTTCCCGATCCCCCTTCCCGGTGATAGATATGCATTTTGATATTCCGCCGCCCCTGGGCAGCTACGATATACTCCCCGTCCGGGGTCCATTCCGCGGCGAAGAAATTCTGATTGTCTGCCTTGCTGACCTGCTTTTCCTCCTTATCCTCGAGTCGTAAGGTCCATACATTGTCAGAACCACTTTTATCCGAAATGAACACAATCGATTTTCCATCCGGGCTGAATCGGGGGTGGACATCATAGGCCATTCCCCGGGTGACAGGCGTGGCCTTGCCCCCCTGAATGGGCATTGTATAGATATCACCCATCAGGTCAAAGACAAGGGTCTTGCCGTCCGGGCTAACGTCCAGGGATATCCAGGTGCCTTCCGAGGTGGTGAACCTGATATTCCGTTCAGGCTCAAGGGGCAATTCCTTTGTAGCTTTTTTGATGGAATCCACAGGTTGTATGGAATCCTGAGCAGTGGCAGGGGGGATCGAAAGAATAAGGAACAGGGCAAAAGGGAGGGATCGTAAATACGAACGTATCATCAGGAGTTTTTGTTTGGTTCAGACTCCTAATATAGAGATATTTATGAGAAATAATGCGGGTTGTTCCGGGATCTATATCCTACTTTTCTTCCCCGGTTTCAGAGGACTCCTCCCCTTCGAAATCTGTGATCCCGTGCTCGTGAAGAAGGTTGTACCACTGGATCACTTTTTTGATGTCGCTGGGATAGACCCGGTCCTCGTCGTAATTAGGGACCACCTCAAAGAAATACTCCTCCAACTTGAGTTTATCCTCCTTATGGCCGATCGCGGTCTTTCCCCCGTTCTCCTTTTCCTTGATCTTATTAAAGACAGCCTTCAGCGGCAGTTCCTCTTCCAGTGTGAAAATGGCGATCTCGGAAAGCACACTTACATTGCTGGTCATCCCTACGGTGACCTTCTTCCCGTCCAGCAGGGATTCAGCCACAAAGCCGGATCGGGTCTGGGTCAGTAATTTAAAAAGTCCCGGTTTACCTCCAATGGATAAGATCTTGTCCAAACTCATTCAGTTCCTGATTTTAGGCGGCAAAGATGTAAAATTATGTGGAAATCTGGGCCTTACCTCCCTTTTTTTAACAGTGGGAATCGCATTTTATAATCCACCTCGATCCTGCCCTTGGAAATATTTGCCAGCTTTCCTTTCAGCAGGCGTTTCTTCAGGCTGGATACCTTGTCCGTAAACAGGATACCCTCGATGTGATCGTACTCGTGCTGGATGACTCGCGCCAGAAGACCGTCGAAGGTCTCCGTGTGTTCCACAAAATTCTCATCCTGATATCTCAGGGTGATGGTATCCTGGCGGGTGATATCTTCCCGTATATCCGGAATACTCAGACAACCTTCGTTAAAAGCCCATGTTTTTCCTGTTTCCTCTACCATATGAGCATTGATAAAGACCTTCTTGAAACCGTCTAGCTGTTTGCGTTCTGCCTCCAGCAGTTCCTCATCATCCGCAAAGGGAGTCGTATCTACCAGGAACAACCTGATGGCCAGGCCCACCTGGGGAGCGGCGAGTCCAACCCCATTGGCGTTGTACATGGTCTCCCACATGTTGGAAATGAGGGTGTCCAGGCCCTCGTACTCCGCATCAATCTGCGCACTTACTTTTCTCAAAACCGGATCGCCATAGGCGACAATTGGTAAAATCATCTTTTGCTCGAATCTGTTGTAGGTTCTCAATTCTTTATCCTGTCGAGGTAGCCCTGTAAAATCAGGGTGGCACTTACCTCATCTACCAGTGCCTTTTCTTTTCTTTTGCTTTTTTTCACCCCGGATGCGATCATACTCCTGACGGCCTCCCGGGAAGTGAACCGCTCATCCTGCCTGTATACCGGGATCTGCGGATATGCCTTCTCCCATTTCCCGATAAACCCCTTTATCAAAGGTTCTGACTCCGAAGGGGTATTGTCCATTTGCCTGGGTTCACCGATGACCATGGCAGATACTCCTTCCTGTTTCACATAGGATTCCAGGAAGGTCATCAACTCCTTAGTCAGTACGGTGGTCAGTCCGGATGCGATCAGTTGCAAGGGGTCTGTAACTGCTATTCCTGTCCTGACTTTACCGTAATCCAAAGCGATGATCCTGCCCAAATTCATTGATTTTTGCAAAAGTACAGGATAAATTGTTATTCCTGTCAAAATGCTCTTCATATTCCGCCCCAGCCCATTATCTTTGCCGCAAATTATAGCGATCTATGGAGGAGTTGAAGAACATCGTGGAAAAAGCCTGGGAGGACCGTGACCTCCTGGCAGAACCCGAGACGCAAACGGCCATTCGGGAAGTCGTCAACCTTATCGATCAGGGAAAACTCAGATGTGCTGAACCGGTTGGGGACGGCTGGCAGATCAACGAATGGGTGAAAAAGGCAGTGGTACTCTATTTTCCCATACAGAAGATGGCCACCTACGAGGTCGGCATCTTCGAATATCACGACAAGATCCCACTTAAAAAGGGATACAAGGATAAAGGAGTAAGGGTGGTACCCCACGCCGTAGCCAGGCATGGGGCCTACATTGCCCCGGGCACCATCCTCATGCCGAGCTATGTAAACATCGGGGCCTATGTGGACACGGGCACCATGGTGGATACCTGGGCTACGGTGGGAAGCTGCGCGCAGATCGGAAAGAATGTCCATCTAAGTGGTGGTGTTGGAATAGGCGGGGTCCTGGAACCCCTGCAGGCATCCCCCGTGATCATCGAGGACCACGCCTTCGTCGGCAGTCGTTGTATCGTGGTTGAAGGGGTCCGGGTAGAACGGGAAGCGGTCCTCGGTGCCAATGTGGTCCTGACTGCGTCTACCAAGATCATCGATGTCACAGGAAACGACCCCGTAGAAATGAAAGGTAGGGTTCCGGCCCGTTCAGTTGTTATACCAGGGAGCTACACCAAGAAATTTGCCGCTGGGGAATATCAGGTTCCCTGTGCGCTGATCATCGGTAAACGGAAACCGAGTACGGACCTGAAGACATCGCTGAACGATGCCCTGCGCGAGTACAACGTAGCTGTATAATTTGTAAGAATTTGGCTTCAAAGTACAATAGAACGGCAAAATCCGTGTTATAACTTTGGCTAAATTTTACAGACCAAATTCAGATCTCAGTATGAAAAAGGACCATCAAAAAATAACAGCACTGATCATCACCTATAACGAAATGGGCTATATTCAGGACTGTATTGATTCTGTGTCCTTTGCCGATGAGATCGTGGTCGTGGATTCTTACAGCACGGACGGGACCTATGAATACCTCCTGGAACATCCCAGGGTTACGGCCATACAGCACCCGTTTTCCAATTTTACCCAGCAGAAGACCTTTGCCCTTACGCAGGCAACCCATCCCTGGATCCTTTTCGTGGACGCGGATGAGATCATTCCTGAAGCTCTGAAACTGGAAATCCAGGAGACAGTGCGATCAGAATCGCCCGACGCCGCCTATTGGTTCTACCGCAAATTTATGTTTGGGAAGACTCCCCTGCGTTTCAGCGGATGGCAGACGGATAAGAATTACCGCCTTTTCCAGAAAGACAAGGCAAAATTCACGGACAAGAAGATCGTCCATGAAACCCTCGAGGTGGACGGCAGTTCGGGTATCCTGAATGAAAAACTGATCCACTACTGCTACAAGGACTACGAGGACTACAAGGCCAAGATGCTGAATTACGGCCGACTGAAGGCCAAGGAGGATTTCTATCGGGAAAAAAGCTTCAACTATTTCTATTACTTCCTTAAACCCGCCTGGAAATTCTTTAACCATTATTTCCTCAGGCTGGGGATCCTGGACGGCAAAAAAGGGATTACGATCTGCTACCTCAATGCCCTTGGTGTACTGGAGCGATTCAGGGAACTCAAACGCCTGGAGAGGAAGAACGAACTCGCCTACTACTTACTGATGCCGTAGTGCGTCCAGACCCTTTTTTGGTTCCGGGTCTCTTTCCGGATAGTTCTATTTTTTTCGATGGATTCAGGTGTTTTATACCCGCGTTTGTGGTCCAGGTGCACACAGACCGCACTGTAGCGCAACTGCTTTGATTTGATCCCGAAGTTGAACAGCCGTTCTCCCAGCTCCCTGTCCTGTCCTCCGTATTGCATGCGCTCGTCAAACCCATTGACATTCAAAATGTCCTTTTTCCACCCAGAGGAATTATGCCCGTTCCAGCTGGCATTGGTGGGGGTGATCGTATTGAAGAATTTGGAGATAAAGCCCCTGGCCGTGAGCTTGTTGTTCTTAAAGGTCTTGGGGATCCCCATTTCTTTAAGCCAGTGGATGTTGAAGCAATTCTGTTTCTCTATGTCCTCCCTGGTGATCGCCATGGAGATGTTCATGGGGAGCATATAGTAGCCCCCTGAAATAAAATATCCGGGCTCTTTGTTGATGTAATGGACCTCCACAAAGTCTTCACGCGGGATACAGTCCCCATCTGTCATGATGATATAGGAGGCATTGCAGGCTACGACCGCCTTGTTGAGGATACGGGATTTCTGGAATCCGTCATCTTCCTGCCAGACGTGTATGAGGGGATAAAACACCTTTTCCCTCATTTCCTCCAGGAGTTTCCGTGTCGCCGGACCGGAACCGTCATCGGCGATCACTACTTCGAAGTCCCTGAAAGTCTGGTAGTGAAACCCCCACAGGACCTTTTCTAGCCATGCTTCGGAATTATAGGTGCTGACGACGATCGAGATCTTGGGTTCTGTCTTCTGCATCGCACAAAAATAGGAGACTTTATTCAAATTTCGTCTTTCCTTCCCTAATTATCGACGGGAATCAGGATGGAAGTACAACAACAAGTCCTACTGTATACGGGTCCAAAAAGGGAAACATAATTTGGTGCTTCCCCGGAGGATGATGTAATTTGCAGTACGGAGCCACACAGATCCCTGTCCCTGATGAAACTAAAAGAAATCCCCGAATCCCTCTATTACTCCCTCAGGCTGAGGCTCGGGAAACAGCCCCATTCAGGATCGGCAACTAAGCCTGTGATCCCGGTCGTAGTGTCCCTGACCACCATAGAGCCCCGGCTCCCTGTCGTGGACCTGGTCATCCGGAGCCTGCTGGCGCAGAGTGTAACCCCAAAAAAGATCCTGTTGTGGATCCATGAGTCCCTCCTCCCCCTCCTTCCTTCCCGACTGGAGGAACTGCAGAACGAGGTCTTTGAGATCAGGTCCACTCACCTGCACTGCTCCCATAAAAAACTGATCCATTCCTTAAACGCCTACCCTTCGGACCGGATCATCACCTGTGATGACGACCTGATGTACCGACCCCAGTGGCTCATCAGGCTGTTCGAAGAATCCGAGAGATATCCCGGATCCATTATCGCCAACCAGACCAGGAGGATCCGCACGGATGCCCAGGGTAATTTCCTTCCCTATGAGCAATGGCCCGTAGACCAGCCTGTACAGGATGGCACTGCCTGGGTCCTGCCCATAGGCGCTGAAGGGGTGCTCTATCCCCCGGCTTCCCTGGATCCCCTATATGACAGAGAGGACCTTTTTCTCAAACTGGCCCCAAAAGCAGATGACCTCTGGTTCAAATCCATGTCCCTACTCAAGGGCACCGAATGCCGGCCGGCATCCAACAGCGGAAAAAAGGGGGTCCCCATCATGGGGTCCCAAAAATTCTCCCTCAAGCACGAGAACATCAAAAAGGACCTCAACAGCGTGCAGTGGCAGCAACTAGTGGATCATTTCGACCTGAGAAAAAAACTGGAGAGCTGATGGCCGGGAAGGAGCTTACCCATGAAATACAAACCTGTGTGGAGGTGCTCAAAGCGGGTGGACTTATCCTCTATCCCTCAGACACCCTGTGGGGGATCGGCTGTGATGCCACGGATGAAAAGGCCGTAAAAAAGGTGTATGCCCTGAAAGGACAGCCCGTCGGAGAACCCATGGTCTGCCTTGTGGGCAACGATGCCATGCTGGAGAGACATGTGGCACAGGTACCCGACCTGGCCTGGGAGATCACGGACATGGCCACAAAACCGACGACGGTGGTCTACGATCACCCCAGGGGATTTGCCCCCAGCCTGATCCCCGGGGATGGATCCATGGCCATCAGGATAGCCACTGATAAATTCTGCCGCTACCTCATCAACGCTTTTAAAAAACCCCTGGTCTCCACGACCGCCATTCAGTTCGGGAAGCCCACGCCAGGGCATTACGGAGAAATCCCGGAGGTGATTTTAAAAGGAGTGGACTATGTGGTAAATTTGCAGCGCGATGTGCGGAAGGCTACCTCCTCCTCCATCATCAAACTGGGAAATGACGGTACCGTCAAAGTGATCCGGGAATAACATGAGGAAAATGAATTACAAAGAGGCGCTTGAAGATCCTGTCTTTCATACCATTGCCAGGGCATCCGGGCAATTGTCACTGGAGTGTTACGTCATAGGCGGTTTTGTCCGTGACCTCCTGCTGGGACGCGGGATCCCCAAAGACATCGATATCGTGGCCGTCGGGAGCGGGATCTCCCTGGCAAAAAAGGTGGCAGACCTCTCCCCCGGACGTCCTGATGTGACCGTCTTCAAGAACTTCGGTACAGCCATGCTGAAGATAGGGGATTCGGAAGTCGAATTCGTGGGCGCCCGAAAAGAAAGTTACAACCGGGACAGCCGCAATCCCATCGTGGAGGACGGCACGCTGGAGGACGACCAGAAAAGGCGGGACTTCACGGTCAATGCCCTGGCCCTGTCCCTGAACGAAAAGGATTTTGGAGACCTGCTGGATCCCTTCGGGGGACTGGAAGACCTGGATAAGAAAATCCTCAGAACGCCCCTGGATCCGGGGGTGACCTATTCCGACGATCCCCTCAGGATGCTCCGTGCGATCCGCTTTGCCTCCCAATTGGGATTCACTATTGAGAGTAACTCCCTGGCTGCCATATCCGAAAACAAATCCAGGATCAAAATCGTTTCCGCAGAGCGCATCGTGGACGAACTGAACAAGATCCTGATGAGCGACACTCCTTCGGCCGGGTTTGCGCTGCTTCATAAAACCGGGCTGTTGAAGCTCATCCTCCCGGAACTGACTGCCCTACAGGGCATAGAGGAAGTGGAGGGTCAAAGGCACAAGGACAATTTCTGGCATACCCTGGAAGTGGTCGACAATATTGCCAGACATACGGACGACCTCTGGCTGCGGTGGGCAGCCCTCCTGCACGATATCGGCAAGGCCCCGACCAAGAAGTACGACAAAAAACTGGGGTGGACCTTCCATGCCCATGAATTCGTGGGGGCCAAAATGGTATACAAGCTTTTCAAAAGGCTCCGCATGCCCCTGAACGAAAAGATGAAGTTCGTCCAGAAAATGGTCCTGATGAGCTCCAGGCCCATCGTACTTGCCGAGGATTTTGTCACCGATTCGGCGGTACGCCGACTCATCTTCGATGCAGGCGACCATGTAGAGGATCTCATGACCTTATGTGAAGCGGATATCACCACCAAAAATCCCAGGAAAAAGAAACGATACCTCAACAATTTCCAGAAGGTGCGTGAAAAGATCACGGAGGTAGAAGAAAGGGACCACATTCGGAACTTCCAGCCCCCGGTGAGCGGGGAAGAGATCATGAAAACCTTCGGGTTGCCTCCATCCCGGGAGATCGGGCTGATCAAGGATGCGATCAAGGAGGCCATCCTCGACGGGGAGATCCCCAACGAATATGAGGCTGCAAAGGACTTCATGATGAGGAAGGCACGGGAATTGGGCATCGGGCTATAAGTAGAAACGATGCGGCATCTCCACAATCTATCCCTTCCCCCCGCTTCAGGGGCCAAAAAGACTTAAAAGAGTAGTATTTTTGTATCTACATCGAAGGAAGAACTATGCGTAAATTCTATCGTCCGTTCGCCAAAACATCCCTAATCCTGGTCTACCTCGTCATCATTGCAGGGGCCGTGGTCCGGATGACCGGCAGCGGGATGGGCTGCCCGGACTGGCCCAAGTGTTTTGGATATTACATCCCCCCTACACAGGAAGCTGAACTGCTATGGCAACCCGACAGGACCTTTGAAAAAGGACAGGTGATCATCCGGGAAGAAGCGTTATGGGTGGCAAAAGAAGATTTCACGACCGGTACCGCTTACGACCCTGCCCATTGGGAGCCTTATGACAAACACGACTACGCCATCTTTAACGCCACCCATACCTGGATAGAATACATCAATCGCCTTTTCGGGGCCCTGGCCGGACTGGCCACTCTTTTCCTGGCCATCTCCTCCTTTGGATTTTGGAAACAGGATAAGCGTATTACCCTGCTCAGCTGGGGGGTGGTCATCGGAATGCTTTTCCAGGCATGGCTGGGGGCTACGGTGGTATACTCCGTGTTGCTGCCCGTTCGCATTACCATGCACATGGTCATGGCCCTGATCATCGTGGCCGTGCTGATCTACCTCCTGCAACAGACGAAAAGAGGGCAGGATTCGCGCCCATTCGACAGGAGTACACACAACCTGCTCTGGATCGCCCTGGGGCTCACCATGGTCCAGATCGTGCTGGGCACCCAGGTCAGGCAATTCATAGATACGCAGATCGACCTCCTGGGGGAGGACGCCAGGAACCTCTGGCTGGCTGACCCCCAACTGCAGTTTTATTTCCACCGCTCCCTTTCCATAGCCGTAGTTCTGCTCAACGGATGGATCGCCTTTCAGATCCTTTCTAAGAAATTGGGCTACAGCAAGATCTATGGCGTCCTGGCACTCATAGGGGTCGAGATCCTCTCAGGGATCGCCATGTATTACCTGGATTTCCCTTTTGGGACACAGCCCCTGCACCTGGTACTGGCAGCCCTGTTGTTCGGACTGCAATTTTATTTGGTTCTGGAGACACGGAAAGGAAAAACCCTCCCTGAAACTTCGTACCTTTGAACTTTGGAAACAAGATGAAGTATGATTTATAAGATCAGGATCATTCTGGATGCCAAGGAGGATATCTTCAGGGATATCGAGATAGAGGCAGAATGTACCATGGAAGACTTCCACAATGCCATTACACAGGCATTCGGGTTTACGGGGGAGGAGATGGCTTCCTTCTACACCTGTGACGACAACTGGAACCAGCTTGAGGAGATCGCCCTTTTCGACATGGGAGAAGGAGACGATTCCGTCCGGCTGATGAATGAGACTTTTTTGGAGGATGTCCTTACCCGGGATAACCCAAAAATGATCTACATATACGACTTCCTCAGCATGTGGACCTTCTTTGTGGAACTCGCAGACATCGAGGAGGAAAAAGAGGGACACCAGTATCCCAACGTCCTTTTCAGTTTTGGGGAACTTCCTGATTCTCCCCCTGAGAAGACCTTTGAGGCGGATCCTGATTTCGACTTCGACGAGACCTTCGACCGTTACGACGACCTGGACTTCGAAGAGAACTGGAATTGATCCCGACCTCCTAATTAACTCCTGAATAATTACCGTTTTACCCTTAATTACATCGCGCTTTTATGATCAACCTATTCAATGCCCAGATCGATGAGGTATCCCTCCACCGAATTGGAAACAAACACAGGAATGAAGGCCTTTTCCTTTCGGAATCGGTTCAGGAACTCAACGACGAATCCAGGGGCCTGCTGAAAGAGTTCTTTCTCAAACCTTTCAGGGAAAAGGAGGAGAACTATTATACCCTGGGCCATGAGGCCGACGTGGAGTTCAACGAGATCCACAAAGCTGCCAGGGCTGTTTTCGGCAAACCGGCGGATCTTCAGGAACAATCGAAGTTGATCGCCCGGCATCTGTATGATCAGTCGGCCCACCCCCACATCAAAAGCGGGGAGCTCTTTGTGGTTCGATTCAGCAATATCGTGCTTGAAAAGGAAAAGGTAGAGGCCCTGGGGATCTTTAAAAGCGAGATCAAGCAGGAGTTCCTCCAGTTCGAGGAACGGCCCGGATTGCTGGAGATGAAACTGGAGCAGGGTATCAACCTCAACAAGCTGGACAAGGGCTGCCTGATCTTCAACGTGCTGGCAGAAGAAGGGTATAAGGTGCTTTCCGTTGACAGCAACAGGTATGACACCAAATACTGGCTTGAGAATTTTCTGGGAGTGGAGGTCTTGCCGGATGAAAATTTCTACACTAAAAACTACCTCAAATTCTGTCAGAACTTTGCCAAGGATGTGGTCCTCCCGGCCGAGGATAAGCAACAGGAGGTCCTGTTCATGAACAGGGCCGTGAACCACTTCGCAAAGAACGACGCCTTTGAGGAGACCCGATTCCTGAATGAGGTGATGGACAATCCCGACCTGATCCCGGAATTCAAACACTACAAGGTGGAGAGGGGACCCAAGTACAGCATAGAGGACGTGAGCTCCTTCCCCATTGCCAACAAGGCAGTATCAGATACGCGGAAGAAGATCAAGAACGTCATCAACCTGGATACGAACGTGCAGATCCGGCTCGACTTCATCAATCCTGAATCTGCGGAACGTTTCGTGGAAAAGGGCTGGGACGAGGAGAAACAGATGTACTATTACCTGGTCTACTTCAACAAGGAAACCAAGAACTGAGGCCTTTCGCTGAGAAATTGAAGGATCAGGGGACCTGTATCTTCTTGTCTATGATCTGCCGCATACTCACATTCTCGTAATTCCTCCGGACGAAATCCAAAGTGAGGTTCAGGATCTGCCCCATATTGCGGCATTTTTTGAATTTGATATCCTTGGTAAAGGCAAAGATCTCCATCTTGAGCTGTTCCACATTTTCGGGACTGGAGATCTTGTCGACCTTGGCCGAGTTGATGAGCCTTTTGATCCGCTTGTTGGCGCTGATGATCCGCTTGGCGATGATAGACCTTTCTTCCACCTTGTACTGTTCCACGGAATCATTGAGCAATCTCGACTGTACCAGGGCCACCATCTTCTGATTTTCCTTGAAGAACTGGGGGCGGTAGACCTTGAGCTTGCCCTCATAGCACTGCTGATCAAAATCGATGGCGCGAATGCGGAAGACCACATGGTCAAAATCGTGGATAGGGATGATCACATAGTTGTAGGACCGCATGTCGCCTAGGAGCTGGATCATGCACCTCTCATTGAATTTGACGAACTCCTTGGCCAGCTGGGATTTCTGTGTATCCGTGCAGTTGGGCAACATTTTTTTGATAAAGATATCCCCCGGGATCCCGGAGATATGCTCTTCGATCAGGGTATCCTTGTACACCAGGTAATTGAGGTTGTAAGGGGAGAGCATATGCTCCAGTTCCAGGCCGTATATACGGGAAGCATCGGCTCGCTTTACGTAGAAATAGATAAAGTTATCATTTAGGATATTCCGGATCCTGATGCGAAAAGGCTTGGAGTTACCAAAGGTGCAGTAGTCCACAGCATCCACATTCAGGTACTGGAAAATTCGGTCGGTACCGTCTGAATGGAGAATGGAATAGACTTTTTTCAGGTTCAGGTCGATCTCGTTCCTCTCGGCATCGGTATAGTATACCCTTAC
>JBFKPJ010000033.1:0-21130 GCA_041628355.1 Muriicola sp.
ATCAAAGTGATCATTTGCATTACAGAAGGAATTCCGGTGCAGGATATGTTGAAAGTGAAAGCATACCTGGCGGGAAAAGATTGCCGTTTGGTAGGCCCTAACTGCCCGGGTGTAATCACTCCGGGAGAGGCCAAAGTGGGTATTATGCCGGGATTTGTCTTTAAAAAGGGACACGTGGGAATTGTTTCCAAGTCGGGTACCCTTACCTATGAAGCCGCAGACCAGGTCGTACGTCAGGGACTGGGGATCACCACAGCCATAGGCATTGGGGGAGACCCTATCATTGGAACGACCACCAAGGAAGCGGTTCAGCTGTTGATCAATGATCCTGAGACCCATTGCGTGGTGATGATCGGGGAGATCGGGGGGCAGCTGGAAGCAGATGCGGCCAAATGGTACAAGGAAAGCGGCAGCAAGAAGCCTATCGTAGGTTTTATAGCAGGTGAGACGGCCCCTGCAGGAAGGACCATGGGTCATGCAGGCGCCATCGTCGGGGGGAGTGATGACACGGCCCAGGCCAAAAAAAGGATCATGAGGGAGTGTGGTATCCACGTGGTGGATTCTCCCGCAGACATCGGTAAAAAAGTAAAAGAGGTCGTGGGCTAACCCGGCCCATAATGATTTAAATCCCGGCAAGTTCGGGATTTTTTTTTCGGGGTACGCATCACAAAATGTATCTTTGGAAGAACTGAAACGAATATTCGCAACCATATGAAATTGTTAGAAGGAAAGAATGTGATCATCACCGGGGCCAGCAGGGGTATTGGTACCGGGATAGCCAGGGTTTTTGCTGCTCACGGAGCCAATGTCGCTTTTACTTACAGTTCGAGTGAAGGACCTGCCGTGGCCCTGGAAAAGGAGCTGTCCTCCAGCGGCGTGAAGGCCAAGGCCTACAAAAGCAATGCCGCCAGCTACAAGGATTGTGAGGATCTGATAACGGCTGTGCTGGAAGACTTTGGGGGGATCGATGTGTTGATCAACAACGCGGGGATCACCAAGGACAACCTCCTGATGCGAATGACAGAGGAAGATTTTGATTCGGTGATCGAGATCAACCTCAAATCCGTTTTTAACATGACCAAGGCCGTTCAGCGTACCTTGCTGAAACAGAGAAATGGATCCATCATCAATATGAGCAGCGTGGTTGGTGTGAAAGGCAATGCAGGTCAAACCAATTACGCGGCTTCCAAGGCCGGTATTATCGGGTTTACGAAATCGGTGGCGCTGGAACTGGGGTCCAGGAATATCCGCTGCAATGCCATCGCACCTGGCTTCATAGAAACAGAAATGACCGGTAAACTGGATGAGAAAACAGTACAGGGATGGAGGGATGCCATCCCGCTCAAGAGGGGCGGAACCCCAGAAGATGTGGCCAATGCCTGTCTCTTCCTGGCTTCCGACCTTTCATCCTATATCAGTGGACAGGTATTGCACGTAGACGGCGGAATGCTCACGTAGGTACCCTTCCGTTGATCCCGGAATTAGAGTTACCCTAAAGGTATCCCTTGAAGATAGCGACAAAAAGAAGTGAATAATGCAAACGGCAACCTTCCTGGGCTTGCTGCTTGCAGCCCTTTTTTCTGCACTTCTGGTCTGGTGGCAATACTATTACGGGACGGGTAAAAAGAAACGGGAGACCCATGTACTCGCCTTCCTGCGATTCCTGGCCGTGTTCTGTGTTCTCTTGCTCCTGCTCAACCCGGAGATTTCCAGGACTTACCTGACCACGAGCAAGCAAAACCTCCTCCTGCTTTTTGACGATTCTAGGTCCATAGCCCATGCGGGTGATGAGGGGAAGCTGGGGCAACTGTCATCCGACCTGCTAGCCGATCCGGCCCTCTCAGAGAGGTTCCATGTAAGCAGTTATGTATTCGGGCGGGGGCTGAAAGAAATGGACAGCCTTCGTTTTCGGGAAGAAGTATCCGATCTCTCGGGTGCACTGTCCTCCCTGGAAGCGATTTATGGGCGTGACAAATCATTGGCCATTCTCGTATCCGACGGAAACCAGACACTGGGGAAGTCCTATGAATACATGGGGGCGGACCTAAGCTTCCCGGTATTTTCAATGGTCGTAGGAGACACGACTAAATACACCGACCTGAAGATCAGCCGGGTGAACCTCAACAAATACGCTTTCCTGAACAACAGTTTCCCTCTGGAAGTATTCGTGGCCTATCAGGGAAGGGATCAGATCTCCAGTAAACTCACTGTAAGGATGGACGGGAAGGTCGTTTTCAGGGAAGATGTCGAGCTCAATGTACAGGATAATTCGAAAAAGATCAGTACAAATCTCCGGGCCTCCGAAGTAGGTCTCAAAACCCTTCTGCTGTCCCTGGATTCAATCCCGGGCGAGAGGAACAGAGCTAATAACCTGTGGCGATCGCCCATTGAGGTCATAGATGAAAAGACCAGTATTGCTATTGTTTCGGAAATTTTACATCCTGACATAGGGGCGATGGTCAAGGCAATCCAAAGCAATGAACAGCGGAGGGTAACCCTTGTCAAACCTCAGGATCCGGCTCTGGATCTCGGTGAATTTGATCTGCTGATCCTCTATCAGCCGGGCAGGTCATTTGAAAAAGTATATGACTTCCTCCTCCGATCCGGATTGAATTCCTTTACGGTTGCCGGCCCACGAACCGACTGGGCATTCCTGAACAGGATGCAGCAAGGGCTGCAGATCAGTAATTTCAATCAGACCGAGGAGATCCTTCCCGTGATCAATCCTGCTTTTAGCCTTTTTGACATCGCTGATTTTTCGGTGAACGAGTTTCCGCCACTCCAGGGGAGCCTTGGGGAGATCCTGATCACCAAACCTCATGAAAATATCCTGGACCAGCAGATCCGGGGGGTGAACCTGCAGGAGCCCCTGCTTTCCGTTATGACTGACGACGAGAGAAGGCACGCTTTCCTTTTCGGAGAGAATATCTGGAAATGGCGGGTACAAAGCTTTAGGAATGACAGGGATTTTGAGAACTTTGACCGCCTCATGGACAGGATCATCCTGTACCTTACTTCGGATGGGAAAAGGGAACGGCTGTCCGTAAGCTATGAGCAGGCGTACAATGCAGCCACAGACAAATCGATCAAGGCTTTGTATTACGACGCAACCTTTGCTTTTGACCCCGGAGCCGACCTGCGAATCCGAATCCGTGGGACAGAGAATGGATTTTCCGAACAACAGGATATGATCCTGACTGAAAACCGGTACGAAGCAGACCTGAGCGACCTCCCGCCCGGGGAGTACACTTTTACAGTGTCCGTGGAGGGACAAGAACTGCGCTCCGAAGGCAGGTTCAGCATAGAGGATTTTAACCTGGAACAGCTTTTTGTCTCCAGTGATCATATAAAACTGGGCATGCTTTCCGAGGACAGCGGAGGCAACCTGTACTATACGGATCAGCTCGATGAACTCATAGAGGAGGTAGCGAATGATCCGAGATTTGCTCCGGTCCAGAAAAGCACAGAAAATGTCGTATCTTTGGTCGACTTCAAAATACTTCTCGGATTGATCGTTCTGGCGCTTACGACCGAATGGTTCATCCGGAAATACAACGGATTAATTTAAATACACACGAATGGACAAACTTCCAAAAATCGCATTACCCGCAGTATTCATCGCTATCGTACTGGTGATCATCATATCAAAATCAGCCATCACCATCGGCTCCGGAGAAGCCGGGGTTCTCTACAGGACCTTTGGGGACGGGGTTGTGACCGATGAACCCCCTTTAGGGGAAGGCTTCCATCTTGTAGCTCCATGGAACAAGGTATTTGTTTATGAGGTTAGGCAGCAGGAGGTGTTTGAAAAGATGCAGGTACTTTCTTCCAACGGTCTGGAAATAAAATTAGATGCCTCTGCCTGGTTCGAACCTAAATATGAGGACCTTGGTAAATTGCATCAGGAGAAGGGGGAGGCCTATGTACAAAGGGTGCTTCTTCCAACGATACGGTCTGCGGCCAGAAGTGTTGTAGGGCGCTATACACCTGAACAGTTGTATTCCAGTAAACGAGATGCCATCCAGGCTGAGATCTACGAAGAGACCAAGAAAATTGTTGACGGGCAGTACATACAGCTCAATGAGGTATTGGTCAGGGATGTGACCCTGCCACCTACGATCAAAGAAGCTATTGAAAGAAAATTAAAGCAGGAACAAGAATCCCTTGAATACGAATTTAGACTGATCACAGCCGATAAAGAAGCGCAACGACAAATCATAGAAGCGCAGGGTAAAGCAGATGCGAACCGAATTTTAAGTGCATCCTTAACTGATAAAATTCTTCAGGATAAGGGGATAGAGGCCACTCTGAAACTAGCTGAATCACCCAATGCTAAGGTGATCGTCGTGGGTTCAGGTGAATCGGGCTTGCCGATCATTTTAGGAAATAATTAAACCGGCGAAATTTTTGCAGGTTCAAAATAAATTCTACTTTTGCCCAATATGAAGATTAATAATACACATCACCATTCCGCATCTCGCCCTCAAGCAGGTTAGGAATGTATTGTTGTATTCAAAAAATATCCGAACCCGTTTGAGCAATCAAACGGGTTTTGTTTTTAGCATCAAAATGGAAAAGAACGGGTTATGAAGTTAAATATTGCGATTCAGAAAGCAGGGCGTCTCAATGAGGATTCTCTCAACATCTTGAAGGACTGTGGCATCTCCATCGATAACGGGAAGGACCAGTTAAAGGCCTCTGCCAGAAACTTTCCCCTAGAAATCTTTTATTTGCGGAACGGGGACATCCCCCAATATTTGAGGGATGGGATAGTAGATATTGCCATTATCGGCAGCAACGTACTGGTAGAAAAAGGGAGCGATATCAATATCGTGGAAAAGCTCGGGTTCTCGAAATGCCGGGTCTCCCTGGCCATTCCCAAAAGTGCGAAATACGCCTCCATTGCGGACCTTCAGGGAAAGCGGATAGCTACATCCTATCCCCAAACCGTAGAAAATTACCTGAAGGAAAAAGGGGTGGAAGCTGAGTTGCATATAATCAACGGCTCTGTGGAGATCGCCCCCAATATCGGACTTGCCGATGCGATCTGCGATATTGTTTCCAGCGGGAGTACCCTGTTCAAGAACAACCTGAAGGAAGTGGAAAAGATCCTGACCAGCGAAGCGGTCCTGGCCGTCTCCCCCCGGATCGGGGAGGGGCAAAAGGAAATTCTGACCAAACTTCAATTCAGGATCCGCTCTGTGCTGGCTGGGCGTCAGTCCAAATATGTGCTGATGAATGTGCCCAATGACAAGATCGAAAAGGTGATCGACCTGCTCCCGGGTATGCGGAGCCCTACCGTCCTTCCGTTGGCAGAAGAGGGCTGGAGCTCGGTACATTCGGTGATCAACAAGGACAAATTCTGGGAAGTGATAGACGAATTGCGGCAGGCAGGAGCAGAGGGGATCCTGGTTTGCCCCATAGAAAAAATGGTAATCTGAGTTTCTATGAGAAAGTATTTTGATCCCGATAAAGAAAAATGGGAAGGTATCCTGTCCCGTCCCACACAGACCGTGGGTGATATTGAGGACACGGTGAACGAGGTCTTCAGGGCCGTCCGTGATAGTGGAGATGAGGCTGTCAGGGAATACACCCTGAAATTCGATGGCGTTTCTCCCGCTTCTGCTGTAGTTTCTGAAAAGGAACTCAGGGATGCCGAGAACTCTATTGATGAGGGATTGAAAAAAGCCATCCGCAGGGCCTACGAGAATATACAAAAGTTCCACGAAGCCCAGAGGACACCTCCGGTAAGGGTGGAAACCTCTCCCGGAGTGGTTTGCTGGCAAAGAAAAAGGCCTATCCAGAGCGTAGGGTTGTATATCCCGGGAGGTACGGCTCCCCTTTTCTCTACCATCCTGATGCTGGCCGTTCCTGCCAGGATCGCCGGATGTAAAGAGATCGTGCTGTGCAGTCCGCCTGACAGGCAGGGGAACCTGCCCCCTGTAGTGCTTTATACAGCCGCCCTATGCGGGATCACCCGCGTATTCAAGGTTGGGGGGATACAGGCCGTGGCGGCCATGACCTTTGGGACCCAGAGTATCCCCAAGGTGTACAAAATATTCGGCCCGGGAAACCAGTATGTGACGGTAGCCAAACAACTGGCCACAAAATATGGGGTAGCTATCGACATGCCTGCGGGCCCGAGCGAACTTCTGGTTATGGCCGATGATACGGCCATCCCTTCTTTTGTTGCAGCCGATTTGCTGAGTCAGGCCGAACACGGTGCGGACAGCCAGGTGGTCCTGGTGACCACTTCCAAGAACCTTCTGGAAGAAGTGGAGGAGGAAGTTGAAGCGCAGCTTAGGGAGCTTCCGAGGAAGGAGATCGCACAAAAGGCTATTGGGAACAGCAGGCTGATCTATATGTCTGACCGCGACAGGGCCATTGAGCTCATCAATGCCTACGGGCCGGAGCATTATATTCTCTGTGTGGCAGATGAGGATTATTTCCTGGACAAAACGGCCAATGCCGGTTCCGTTTTTATTGGAAATTACACTCCGGAAAGTGCAGGGGATTACGCCTCCGGAACCAATCACACCCTGCCAACTAACGGCTTTGCAAAACAGTACAGCGGGGTAAACCTCGACAGTTTCACCAAGAGCATCACTTTTCAGAAAATATCGGAAAAGGGGATTATGGACCTCGGGGAGACCATTGAGATCATGGCAGAGGCCGAGGGCCTGCACGGGCACAGGAACGCGGTGACGATCAGAAAGGAATCGCTCAGGCAAAAACAGATAAAATGAGGTAGTATGGAGCCTGCAAAGTCAACACATTTCGATCTGGCCAGCCTGGTCAGGGAAAACGTCAGAAATATGACGCCTTATTCTTCTGCTCGGGATGAGTACGTTTCGGACGGAAGCGTAAAAATATTTCTGGATGCCAACGAAAACCCTTTTGGGGATGGGATCAACCGGTATCCGGATCCACAACAGCGCATACTTAAATCGGAACTTGCCGTAAAGAAGGGCGTCAGCCCGGATCAGATCCTTCTGGGTAATGGGAGTGACGAGGTCCTGGACCTTTTCTTTCGCGCGTTCTGTGAGCCGGGGAGGGACCATGTGATCACTGTTCCGCCCACCTACGGGATGTACGGGGTACTGGCCTCCCTGAACAATGTGGAGAACAGGAAGGTGCTGTTGCGCCCCGACTTTACCCTGGACCTTTCGGGTATCTTCTCGGCCATGGATGAAAACAGCAGGATGGTCTTCCTCTGTTCCCCCAACAACCCCACGGGCAATTCCATTCCGCGTGAACAGATCGAGGAAATCCTGAAACGGTTCCACGGTCTTGTGGTCCTGGATGAAGCCTATATCGATTTTTCCGAACAGGAAAGCTGGGTGGAATCCCTTTCAGAATACCCTAACCTGGCGGTAACCCAGACCTTTTCCAAGGCCTATGGTATGGCCGGGATCCGGCTGGGAAGTTGTTACGCCTCCCGGGAAGTGATCTCAGTACTCAACAAGATCAAGCCGCCATACAATGTCAATGAGCTCACACAGCGGATTGCCCTGGAACGTTTGAAAGAGGCGGATGCGGTTCTGGAGGAGGTAGCGCTCCTGAGATCGGAGCGAAAGCAACTTGAGAAAGCCCTTTCGGGAATGCATTTTGTAAAGCAGGTATATCCAAGTGACGCCAATTTTATCCTGGCTGTGGTGGATGATGCCGACAAGAGATATGCGGAACTCCTGGAAAAAGGGTTTATTGTCAGGAACAGGTCCGGTCAGCCCTTATGTGAAAATTGCCTCAGGTTTACGGTAGGTACCCCGGAGGAGAATCGCCGTCTGACAAGCACCTTAAAAGAATTGAAATGAAAAAAGAAGAAAAAACCAGGGTCCTTTTTATAGACCGGGACGGTACCCTTATCAGGGAACCTCAGGACGAGCAGATCGACGCCTTTGAAAAACTGGAATTTTACCCCGGGGTATTTACCTGGCTAGGTAAAATTGCCAGGGAATTGTCATACGAACTGGTGATGGTGACCAATCAGGACGGTCTGGGGACCGATGCCTTCCCTGAAGAGACTTTCTGGCCGGTGCAGGAATTCATCATGAAGACCCTGGAAAAGGAGGACATCAAATTTGATGAAGTTGCTATAGACAGGACCTTTCCCAGTGAAAATGCGCCCACCAGGAAACCGGGAACAGGACTGCTGACCTCTTATTTTTCCAAAGAATACGATCTGGGGAATTCCTTTGTCATCGGAGACCGCTTGACCGACATGGAACTCGCGAAAAACCTGGGTGCCGGGGGTATTTTTATCAATAATCACACGGCCCTTGGCAATGACGAGCTCATGGCAAAAGAGGAGGAGATACGTTCCTCCATCGCCCTCGAAACAGCCTCCTGGAAGGAGATCTACGAATTCCTAAGGCTTGGCAATCGGAGCGTACAGCACGAGCGGAATACGAAGGAAACGAAGATCGCTATCAGCCTGGACCTGGATGGAAGCGGAAAGAGTGACATCTCAACCGGACTTCCCTTTTTCGATCATATGCTGGATCAGCTGGCGAGGCACGGGCAACTCGACCTGGCGATCAGGGTCAAGGGAGACCTCGAAGTGGATGAGCACCACACCATAGAGGATACAGCCATTGCTCTTGGGGAAGTCTTCCACAAGGCCCTTGGGGATAAGCTGGGGATCGAACGGTATGGTTTCTGCCTGCCTATGGACGATTGCCTGGCCCAGGTGGCGATCGATTTCGGAGGTCGCAACTGGCTGGTCTGGGAAGCCGAATTCAAAAGGGAAAAGATAGGGGAAATGCCAACGGAAATGTTTTTCCATTTCTTTAAGTCCTTTACGGATGGTGCCAGGGCCAACCTGAATATTAAGGCGGAAGGCACCAACGAACACCACAAGATAGAGGCGATCTTTAAGGCCTTTGCCAAGGCGATCAAGATGGCCGTAAAGAGGGATACGGAAAAAATGATCCTTCCCTCCACAAAAGGTATGCTTTAAAAGGAGAATATGAGGATCGTCATCATCGATTACGGCGCAGGGAACATACAGAGCATCAGATTCGCCCTGGAACGACTTGGGTATTCGGCAGTCCTTTCCGATGATCCGGGGATCATCCAGGGTGCCGACAAGGTCATTTTTCCGGGGGTGGGGGAAGCCAGCAGTGCCATGAAGAAACTTCGGCAACACGGACTGGAAGACCTTATTTCCAAACTGACACAACCTGTACTGGGAATATGCCTTGGGATGCAGCTGATGTGTAATTATTCGGAGGAGGGGAAGACCCGCGGATTAGGAATATTTGATGTGGATGTAGTGAGGTTTTCCGATAGCCTCAAGGTTCCTCAGATAGGATGGAACCAAATACGGAACCTCAAATCCCCTCTTTTCCGGGACATACCGGAAAATGGGCATATATACCTGGTCCACAGTTATTACGCTCCCCTGTGCGATGATACCATCGCCGTGACTGACTATGGCATCCCCTACAGCAGTGCGGTCAGGAAGGACAATTTCTGGGGAGTACAGTTCCACCCGGAAAAGAGCAGCCATCTGGGCGAGCGGATTCTCAAGAATTTTATAAACCTCTGAAATTTGAAATCATGCGGATCATACCGGCCATAGACATCATAGGCGGAAAGTGCGTAAGGCTCTCCAAAGGGGACTACGAAACCAAAAAGGTGTATAGTGAGAATCCCCTGGAAATAGCAAAGACCTTTGAAGCTCACGGGATAGAGTACCTTCACCTGGTGGATCTGGACGGTGCGAAATCCAGCCATATCGTCAATTACAGGATCCTGGAGCAGATCTCGTCCAAAACCAAGTTGAAAGTGGATTTTGGGGGTGGACTCAAATCGGATGAGGACCTGAGGATCGCATTCGAATCAGGTGCCAAACAGGTGACCGGGGGCAGCATCGCTGTAAAGGACAAAGGATTGTTTCTAAGTTGGTTGCGTAAATACGGACCCGAAAGGATCATCCTGGGGGCCGATGCCATGGATGAAAAAATTGCCGTCTCAGGCTGGCAGGAAGGAACCGGGGAGGATCTGATCCCATTCATAAATGCTTATTTGAGTGAGGGGATCCAATACGTGATCTGTACGGACATCGACAAAGATGGGATGCTGGAAGGTCCTTCCCTGGAACTCTATCAAAAAATACTGGAGGAGGCGCGCGTCCGGGAGAAGCCCGGGATCTGCCTGATCGCCAGTGGGGGCATCAGTACCATGGACGACCTCTACGCCCTGGATTCCCTGGGGTGTGAAGGGGCGATCCTCGGCAAGGCGATCTACGAGAACAGGATCAGCATGAAAGAACTGGAATCTTATATTTTGACGGCATGAAAAGTAACAAATCCCTACTGGCCGAAGAATTTCTCAGGGACGTCCAGTTCAGGCTGGACGAGAATATGAGGATGGTGCACAAGAGTTTTGAATTCCTGCAGGAAGAGGACGTTTGGAAAAGGCCTAATAAAGCCTCTAACAGCATTGGCAATATCATCATCCACCTTTGCGGAAACATCACCCAGTATGCCTTATCAGGACTGGGAAAGGAGGAGGATCACAGGAGAAGGGAGGAGGAATTCGACCGGGAAGGTGGATTTACCAAAGAAGAATTGCTCAAAAAATTGACCTCATTGATCCACATAGTGAAGGAGAGGGTCAGAAGCGTTACAGACGAACAACTGACAGCACATTACCAGGTCCAGGGTTTCGATCTGAGCGGGGCGGGCATTCTTTTGCACGTGGTGGAACACTTTTCCTACCATACCGGGCAGATCGCCTTTTGGGTCAAAATATTGAGGAACGAGGACCTTGGATTTTATGACGGGGTCGACCTGAATCAGAAAAACGATAACGAATGCTGACCAAAAGGATCATACCCTGCCTCGACATCAAAAACGGCCGTACCGTAAAAGGAGTCAATTTTGTGGATCTCAGGGACGCCGGTGACCCTGTGGAGCTCGCTGCGCGTTACGCACAGGAAGGAGCTGATGAACTGGTTTTCCTGGATATCTCAGCTACAGAGGAAGAACGAAAGACCCTGGCAGACCTCGTAAGAAGGGTGGCGGAAAGGGTCAATATCCCTTTTACCGTAGGAGGCGGGATCTCCTCCGTGGAAGATGTAAGCCTTTTGCTGCACAATGGGGCCGACAAGATCTCGGTGAACTCCTCCGCGGTCAAGAATCCGGACCTGATCGATGATCTGGTCGCCAAATTTGGGTCTCAGTGCATCGTGGTCGCGATAGACGCAAAGCAAATTGAAGGAAAATGGAAAGTTCATTTGGTAGGGGGGAAGGTGCCTACGGATCTCGACCTGTACGATTGGGCCCGGGAGGTAGAAAGGCGTGGGGCCGGTGAGATCCTTTTCACCTCCATGGATCACGACGGTACCAAGAACGGATTTGCCGATGAGGCCCTTGCCAGGCTGTCGGCTATGGTGAACATCCCGGTCATCGCTTCCGGGGGTGCGGGAATCCCGGATCATTTTCTGAATACCTTTGCCAACGGGAAGGCAGACGCAGCCCTGGCAGCCAGTGTATTTCACTTTCAGGAGATCGGGATCAGGGAGTTAAAGGAATATCTGAGGGATCATCAAATCCCGGTCCGCTTATAAGGAACGCAACAAAATAAACATTTGATATGGCACTGAATTTTGAGAAAAACCAGGACAACCTGGTGCCGGCGATCATACAGGACATGCGCACCAACAACGTCCTCATGCTCGGATACATGAATCACGACGCCCTGGAACAGACTATGAAAACCGGGAAGGTCACCTTTTTCAGTCGGACTAAGAACCGGCTGTGGACCAAAGGGGAGGAGAGTGGTAATTTCCTGATGGTGGAAGAGATCAAAGAGGACTGCGACCGGGATACCCTGCTGATCCGGGTTACCCCCCAGGGGCCTACCTGCCATTTGGGAACAGATACCTGCTGGGGGGAGGACAACAAGACCTCCTACGGCTTCCTGTCCGACCTGGAGGAGATCATCCTGAACAGGCAGAAGAATGCCTCGGGTGAGGAAAGCTATGTCGCTTCTCTTTTTGAAAAGGGGATCAATAAAATTGCACAAAAAGTGGGAGAAGAGGCTATAGAGGTGGTCATAGAAGCCAAGGACGCGGATGACGACCGATTTCTGAATGAGAGTGCAGACCTGCTGTTCCACTTCCTGATCCTGCAAAGGGCCCGGGGTTTCAGTCTGGACAAGGTGGTCAGTGTGCTGAAGGAAAGGCATCAGGCTGCGACCTAGTGCCTACCACCACACCACAAAGAATTTTTCCAGCGCCCCCTCCCTTCTTTTCATCCAGACCAGGGTGGAATTCTTTTGTATCATCCGCAAATTGAGTTCGAGTAACGTATCATAATACGTCATCCAACTAGTTACCTGATAAGGAGTTAACACCCATTCTTCCTTGGAGGGAAAGTAGTATAGCTGCCCTTGGTATCCCTCGGATTCGAAGTCTTCCAGGCGCATCCAGTAACCGGCAATGCAACCTTTGTTCAGGGGTCTGATCCCGATCCTGGAATCCCCTTTAGGTTTGAAAAGCTGAGCCTTGAAACACACTTCCTGCTTCAATTGGTCAGGATCCATATCCATGGATCTGAAAGGGGCACTGCCTTCAGGGGTAAAGGGAAGGGAGAACTGGCCTTCTTTTAGTTTGTCCAGTTTTGTGTAGAACATATCCCTGCGGTTGGGGCCTACCAGTTGGTAGATGGGCTCACTGATGTCTGTATCGATCAGGTAGAATTTATAAGTGAGTTCCAGGTGCAGGAATCGATCACGCCTCACATCCCTTAGCAGGAAATCGATCTCCCCCAGGGTCTTCTTCTCCCGCTTTACCACCGTGTTCTGCAGGACCATATCATAGGCATCCTGTCCCCTGAACAGGGCGAGGAAGATACGTTCCATTTTATGGCCGAGACGCATCCGGGAGCCAAAGGGGATCGGTTCGACACGAGACAGATCTATTTCCGGCATGCGGAACTGTTCTAACCCGAATTGTGATCGGGTCCAGAGGGGAGGGGTCTGCAGAAAAGCCTTCGCCAGTTGGACAAATCTATCTTCCATACGGGCGAAAATACGGAAACCGTTAAGGTTTACTAAAAAGCCGGATACGTAATTTGAAATATAGTATTTTTATGGTATGGCTATGAAAATCAGATCAGGCTTTCGTTTTACCAATTACGAAGCGCCTGAGCAAACTCCCTTTGAAAAACTCTTTGAGATCTTCCAGGAACTCATTACCCACACTTCGGGGGATGTAGATGAGGCCCTGGACTGGTTGAGGGAACTCGACAAGGAATACGACCTTACGGATGAGGACTACACCATAGACGATTTTATAGAAGACCTCAAGGCCAAGGGTTACCTGCGTGAAGAACTCGAGCCTGGGCAGGGAGGAGAAGGGGAAGGTACACCCGGAGAGGGTACTTTGTCCATTACCGCGAAGATGGAGCGCATCATCCGGCAAAGGGCCCTGGACCAGATCTTTGGGAAGATCAAACGCAGCGGGTCTGGTAACCACCGCACCGGGAAATCGGGCCTGGGCGATGAGCATACGGGTGATTTCCGGGAATATCACTACGGGGATTCGCTGGACCGGATCTCCATGACCGAAAGCCTGAAAAACGCACAGGTGAACCATGGGCTGGACGGTTTTTCCCTCACTGAGGACGACCTGGTCGTGGAAGACACCCACCACAAGGCCCAGATGAGCACGGTCCTTATGATCGACATCAGCCACAGTATGATCCTGTACGGGGAAGACCGTATCACCCCGGCAAAAAAGGTGGCCATGGCCCTGGCGGAATTGATCACGACCCGTTATCCTAAAGACACCCTGGATATTCTGGTCTTCGGAAATGACGCCTGGCCCATCCCGATCAAGGACCTGCCTTACCTCAAGGTAGGCCCGTACCATACCAATACGGTTGCCGGACTGCAACTGGCCATGGACATGCTGAGGAGGAAGAAGAATACCAACAAGCAGATCTTTATGATCACGGACGGGAAGCCCAGCTGTCTGAGGATGCCGGATGGCACCTATTACAAGAACAGCGTCGGGCTGGATGATTTTATCGTGGAGAAATGCTACAACATGGCCAGGCAGGCCCGTAAACTCCACATTCCCATTACGACGTTCATGATCGCTCAGGATCCTTACCTCATGCAGTTTGTCCGTCACTTTACGGAAGCAAATAAAGGCAAAGCCCTGTTCACCAGTTTAAAAGGTCTTGGGGAAATGATCTTTGAGGATTATGAAAAGAACCGAAAAAAAAGATTGAAATAAGCATAAATACCTCGAATAAAGAAAAGAGAACATGAATTTGGAACACAGTAAGATAAAAACCCTCGGAGACCTCAAAAAGGCAGGATACAAGTCCAGGGGTATCAAAGATGAATTGCGGGACAACCTCAGGCAACGGATCAGGGACGGGAAGGAGACCTTCAGAGGCGTATGGGGATATGAGGATTCGGTGATCCCTGAACTGGAGCGGGCCATACTTTCCAGGCACAATATCAACCTGCTGGGTTTGAGGGGTCAGGCCAAGACACGCCTTGCGCGACTCATGGTTGACCTGCTCGATGAGTACATCCCCGTGGTAGAGGGATCCGAGATCAATGACGATCCTATGGCACCCATCTCCCGATACAGCAAGCAACTCATTGAGGAAAAGGGTGATGAGACCCCCATTTCCTGGCTGCACAGAGCGGACAGGTTCTACGAGAAACTGGCTACCCCGGATGTGACGGTGGCCGACCTGATCGGGGATGTGGACCCTATCAAAGCAGCCAACCTGAAGCTTTCCTACGCGGATGACCGGGTGATCCACTTCGGGATGATCCCCAGGGCCAACCGCTGTATTTTCGTGATCAACGAATTACCCGACCTTCAGGCCAGGATACAGGTTTCCCTCTTCAATATCCTTCAGGAAGGGGATATACAGATCAGGGGGTTTAAGCTCAGGCTCCCCCTCGACCTCCAGTTCGTCTTCACGGCCAATCCGGAAGATTACACGAACAGGGGCAGTATCGTCACCCCGCTCAAAGACCGGATCGGGTCTCAGATACTTACGCATTACCCCAAGGAGATCGAGACAGCGAGGAAGATCACAGCCCAGGAAGCCAAACTGGATAAAGAGCAGGAAGCTATGGTCTACGTACCCGAGCTGGCCAAGGTCCTGCTGGAGCAGATCAGCTTTGAGGCCAGGACCAGTGAATATGTGGATGCAAAAAGCGGCGTGAGCGCCCGTACGAGCATTACCGCTTATGAGAACCTTTTGAGTACGGCAGAGCGAAGGGCACTGGCTCAGGGCGCTGCCACCACTGCCGTGCGTCTTTCCGATTTCGTAGGGGTCATCCCGGCTATCACCGGAAAGATAGAGCTGGTATACGAAGGGGAGCAGGAAGGCGCTGATGCTGTGGCCATGATGCTCATCGAAGACGCGATCAAGAGTCTGTTCCCCAATTATTTCCCGGCTATCCTCAAGCTGGAGCAGAAAAATGCAGAAGGCCCTTATGACGACCTTATTCTCTGGTTCTTTGACCGGGAAGGTCTGGAATTGCCCGATGAGCAAAGCGATGAGGAGTATCAAAAACTGCTGAACAGTATTCCGCCTCTCCAGGACCTGATGCGGAAACACCAGCCCAAAGTAAAGGAAAGGGATTCGTATTTTCTCAAGGAATTCCTCCTGTGGGGCCTGGTGGTTCACAAAAAACTCAGCAAACAGCGGTACAGCAAAGGATACCAACTCAAAGACCTCTACGGAGGCTTTATCAGTAAATTATAAAAAAACCCCCGCTCCGGCGGGGGTTATTTGTGCTGCCATAGCACATCGCGCTCATGTCTGTTGACGATGAGGGATTTATTCGTGTATCCTGTCCAGCGAATAGGACCCGATGCGGATCCTTCGGTGCTTGAAGGAGGCCAAGGTCAGAACGATCAGCAAGGTCTGTAACAGCAAGATCAGAGTACCTACAGGGAGGAAGGTGCCGGGGAAGACCTGTTCGGAATAATCGAAATAGGTGAGCATGATATAGAGGGTTTCGGCCAGCTTAAAAATATAGACCGGCAGGATAGCGTACATGGTAAATTCAAGGTTTCTCAGCAGGTTAAGGTCGGTATCATCCTGACGTCCAGAGCGTTTCAGCACCTTCAAAAAGACAAAGTGGACGATGATCAGCAGGGAAAAAATATAATTGTCGACCTTCATAAAATAGAACTTGTTGGTATATAAACCGTAGAAACTGCAAATCATTATGAGGGGAAGAACTGTCAGGGAAAGGTAGAAGCACTTTTTCCAGGGCAGTAGTTTCAAGATATGCTTCATTATTTGGACAGGTTCTTTGAAATTTCCTTATCCAAAACGGGGACCTGAAAACCTTTATTTGAAAAAAATCGTTGAACTGCACGGAATGTTGAGTATCCCTAAAAATGTGTGGTGAAGAAGCGGAATTGAAAGACCAAAGTTATGAAGGTTCAGGCCTTGGACCTGCGAAACGGATATACTTTAAAATAGGTGCAGCTTCGCCAGATCCATTCCAGCGGTCCGTAGTAAAATCGTTTCATCCACCAAATACTGATGCCTATTTGAAAGACGATCAAAAGCAGAGCGGCTATGAAGGAATACGTATTGCTCAAGGTTCCGATATAACCGAGACCCCATCCGTAAAAGAAAAAAGTTCCAATAACACTCTGAAGGACATAATTCGAAAGCGCGGTCCTTCCATAGGCCTTGAAAACATCAAGTCGCTTCCTCCATTTTTCTTTTCTGTATAATATTACAAAAAGGCAGAGCAGGGCAATGGTGATGGCGATGTTGACCAGGTCATAACAGGTAAGCCCGATCATTGCATACCAATTGTCGAATTTAGGCTCCGGACCGATCTGTGCGAAAGCGGCCACCATGATCACGACGGCTATGCCAAAGATTGAAAGTGAGGCCCAAAGCAGGTCCGTAGTAAGCTTTACTCTGGCTTTGAAATTTTTGAAGAACTCGATCCTTCCCGTATAGAAGCCGAGCAGGAAAAAACCGAAGGTCAGATAGGCCCTAGAAAATACCCCCAATTGAAAATCCAGTTTCATAACATGGCCTTCCCAGGCGTTCGTGTGGAATACTTCCCAGATGGATCCTTCGCTGAGAATATGGTAATACTGTATCATCAACGGATTCTCGAACGTAAGCTCCCCCATTGAAAATATACTCTCCCCATGGGTGAAGGGGAAAGTAATAAAGCGACCTGCCCCTAAAAAAAGAAGGGCTATGGTTGCCAGTATCCACGGGGATCTGAGTTTGTAAAAAAAGAGCAGGAAAACCCCCAGGATGGCATAGATGGTCAGGATGTCTCCCCTGTAAAAAAGGCTGTGGAAGTAGCCGATGATCAATAAAAGTATCATGCGCCAAAGGAAACGGTACCTGTAGTCTAGTCCCTTGAAATGGGCATTGTTCATCTGAATGTAAAAACTCAATCCAAATAGAAAGGAAAACAGCGCAAAGAATTTACCTCTCAGCAAGATCACCACGATCCCGTCGATCACATAGTCAAATATGCCCTGATGTGCTGCTTCTACGGCAACTTCAGGTACCGGGGCTGCCACGTAATTCTCAACCATATGTACGATGACGATTCCAGCCAGGGAGAATCCGCGGAGGGCATCGATGATATCGATCCGGGATGATTTTTGGTCTTGGGTCATAGGGATGCAGCAATAAGGGCCATTAAGAATTAGAGCGAATTCAGTTCGAATTCACTATCGCATTTTTTTGTAAATGTCGGGAAGATCTTTCCCGGGTATCAGGTGATCCAGGTCTTTCGTTCACTGAGTCGGGCGAAAAAGACCAGAAGTATGGCGATGATGATCACCATGACAGGGATGATCACTGCCTCCGTTTTCCCGTAGACTTCGCTGGCATTGGTCATAAAAAAGCTATATCCCATTTGAACAATGACTCCTATCAAAGAAAGGCCCAATGCTGATTTCGCCCATTTTTTCCTCAGCAGGAGTCCAATACAACCGGCCGCACCGAACCACACGGCGATGGCAAAGGCCGCGGTAACCCAGGCCGGAGTGTTTTCCATAAGTTCTACCTGTTCCGGGGTCATCTCCGCTTTTATCGCCTCTTTCATAAAGGCGGTACCCAAATAATTCATGACTCCCAGGAGGTTCCACAGCAGGGCGAGAACGCTGACCACCCAGAACCAGACCGGGGGTTTTGCAGTTGATTGTTTGTCCATCTCAGTTTGTTTAGGTTGTTGAGTTTCCAAATTACAAATTTTTTGAATTGGTTCTCCCGATCCCATTAAACGCTTGTTCTGATACAGCTTCTGTCTTTATGTGATATCTTTAGAACAGGAGAGATATCCATGAAGGGAAAATACACCTATGTGGTCTGGATCCAGTACCTGGGTTTCCGGTACAGCGGCTGGCAGCGGCAACCCGGACAGAGAACTGTGGAAGGGATGATCCGTAAGACCCTGAAATTTATACGCCCCGGGAGGCCCTTCAAAATACTTGGGGCCAGCAGGACGGATGCCAAGGTGTCTGCCTTCAGGACGGCCTTTCAACTGATCTCCCCAGAAGACCTTGGGGGTCAGTTACCCGACTTCATGAAAGAGCTGAACGAAAATCTGCCACCGGATATACGGATCCTGGAAATACAAAAAGCCAGGGAAGGATTTAATATCATCAAAGACGCGAAGAGGAAGGAGTATGTGTACTTCTTCTCCTTCGGCCAAAAGAACCATCCTTTCTGTGCGCCTTTTATGGTTAATTTCCATGGAGAACTGAACCTGGATCTAATGATGGAAACAGCCCCGCTTTTTGAGGGAGAGCATTACTTTCACAATTTCACTGCGCGTTTGCAGGATGGCAAAAAGGTCTTCAGAAAGGTCACGCATTGCAGGATCACGGAGAATAGTGAGCTTGTTTCTGGTTTCTTTCCTGAAAAGAGCTATGTGCTAACGGTAAAAGGGGAGGGCTTTATGCGATATCAGATCCGGATGATGATGGGGGCACTCGTTATGGTGGGCAGAGGGGAAATGACCCGGGAGATGGTAAGCAGGGCTTTGTTGAAAGAGGAGAATGTGAAGTTCCCACTGATCGCACCTTCCTCCGGCTTGTTTTTAAAAGATCTGGACCTGACTTAGGCCAATTTTGTTTTATATCTTTAATCGAAAGTTAAAGTCCATGGCCAAATTGCATTTTCCCGTCGGCAAAATCCATAAAAAGAAATTCAGGAGCCACAAAAAGGTAGGGAAAGCCCCCGGTACGATCACCTACCTGGGCAGGCGGGAAGATTCGGTAAGTACGCTGGACGTGATCGCCTATAGAAATGATCACGTAGAACAATACAGTCCTGTAAACGTAGAATCCCTTCTCGATAACAGGGGGGAGATGATCAAGTGGATCAACCTGGTCGGTCTCAGTGATGAAGGGTTCGTAGAAAAACTCGGGAAGACCTTTGATTTGAATGCGCTGTTACTGGAGGATGCCGTAAATACCGAGCAGCGTCCGAAGATCGATGAATACGAAGATTATATTTTCGGGGTGTTCAAGATGATCTATCTGGATGAACAGCAGAATATCGTCATTGAACACGCGGCCATCACCCTGTTCAGACATGAAGTATTGGTCTTCCAGGAGCTAAAGGAAGATGTATTTGGATCGGTCAGGGACAGGATCCTTGGAAAATTGGGCCGTATCAGGCAACGGGGAGCCGACTATCTCTATTTCGCCCTCCTGGATGCGATCATTGATAATTATTACGTGGTTCTGGAACATATTCAGGACCAGATTGAGACACTCGAAGAAGAGGTGTATAAAAAACCCAAGCCCAGGACAGCCCAGAAGATACAGGACCTCAAGAAGGAGGTGCTGAGGATCCGCAGGTATATATCCCCCGTAAAAGAACTGGTCAGTCGGCTCATAGAATCGGACAACCCGCTTTTTACCAAGGAAACCAAGCCCTTCCTCAGGGATGTTCTGGACCATTGCCTGGAGATCAATGAATCCCTGCAGATCTACCGGGAAATGGTGATGAGTTTGATGGAGATGTATATGAGCAATGTGAGCAACAAGATGAACGAGGTGATGAAGGTCCTTACGGTAATGGCCTCCATCTTCATCCCCCTTACCTTTATAGTGGGTATTTACGGGATGAATTTCGACAACATGCCCGAACTTCATTGGAAAAATGGGTATTATATGGTCTGGGGCCTGATGATCGCGGTACTGATCCTGATGCTGATCTACTTCCGGAGGAGAAAGTGGATCTAACGAAAGGCCTTTTCCTCTCTGCGTTGCTCTTTTGATAATTTTTGTACTTTAAGAGCAAATTCAGGCTATGCCAGTTTGGGTCCAGATTCTGCTTTTCCTCGGGGTTGTGTACCTCCTGATCAGCATACTGATCTTTTTCCTGCAGGACTACCTCATGTTCAAGCCGGAAAAGTTGCCCGCCGATTTTCAATTCCATTACGAGAATCAGGAAACCGAAGAGTACAATGTGGAAACGCGGGATGGGGCCGTCATCAACGGACTTCGCTTCAGGGCCCGGGAACCCAGGGGCGTGGTTTTCTACCTCAAGGGGAATTCCAAGAGCATCAAGGGATGGGGTAAATTTGCGGTCGACTTCACACGGCACGGGTACGATGTCCTCATGGTCGACTACCGGGGCTTCGGCAAGAGCACCGGCCGCAGGACCCAAAAGGCGATCAAAAGGGATATGCAAGTGGTCTACGACAAGATCCGCCAAAAGGTAGACGAGAAATATATCATCCTCTATGGCAGGTCACTCGGATCCGGTTTTGCAGCCAAACTGGCCTCCATGAATAACCCAAGGATGCTCATCCTGGATGCGCCTTATTACAGCCTCAGGCATGTGGCCAAGAAATTCATCCCCTTCATGCCCCTGTCCCTGCTGATCAAATTTCCCATGCCCACCTACAAGTGGCTGAAGTATGTGCAGTGCCCTATACACATCATTCACGGTACCGACGACCACCTGATCCCGTACAAGTCGAGTTTAAAACTCTCGAAGATAAAGCCAAAACAGACCACCCTCTACACGGTGATAGGAGGGGGGCACAAGAACCTGAACACCTTTGAGTCCTACCACAAAATGCTGGAGGACATCATCACATCCAAACCGGTTAAGGTGAATCTCGAAGG
>JBFKPJ010000034.1:0-20622 GCA_041628355.1 Muriicola sp.
ACGAGGTGAGCCAACCGGGCTGCGATCCGTTTTTTGTTATCCCACTGCACGGTGCGCATATAATAGGACCCTTCGTAATTGACCTGCTCGATATGCCTGTGGAATTTCTGGATGGTGGGGATAGGAGCGATATTGTAATATCCGTTCTCCAGGTTGATATAATCCGGTTTCAGCGCATAATCCAACCTGATCCTCTGCCAGAATTCATCTTCATCCTCCAGGTCATAGGTGCCCCTGGATTCCGCATTCTGTCCACTCAGCGTCAGGGGAATAAAAGGGGTGGCCAGGGCAGCCTGTCCCATTTTGCGCAAGAAGGATCGCTTATCCATAGGGGTCCGTTTCTCACACAAGATAAAAAATTGATCCCTTAATTCTTTTCAAAATGGTATATTTAATACTTTAACACTATCCGCAAGCACAAGACCCACCGATGCCCTTATTCATCGTCATCCTCGGAATCCTCATCCTGTTCCTGCTCATTGCCTGGTGGAAACTCAACCCCTTCATTACCTTTATCCTAGTCTCCCTTTTCGTCGGGATCGCACAGGGGATGGGCCTCTTACAGGTGGTGGATTCCATACAGCGCGGTATAGGCAACACCCTCGGGTTTCTGGTCATCATTCTGGGACTGGGGGCCATGCTCGGCAAACTGGTTGCCGACAGCGGTGCCGCCCAGCGCATCACCTCAAAACTGATCGCCCGGTTCGGCTTGAAAAATATACAGTGGGCCGTAGTGCTCACGGGTTTTATAGTGGGTATACCCATGTTCTATACCGTCGGGTTTGTGATCCTGGTTCCCCTGGTCTTTACAGTGGCAGCCTCTACAGGGCTGCCCTTGTTATATGTGGGGATGCCCATGCTCGCCTCCCTTTCCGTAACCCATGGATACCTGCCGCCACATCCGGCTCCGACGGCCATCTCCGCCATGTTCGGGGCCGACCTGGGCAGAACCCTGGTGTACGGCCTCATCGTAGCCGTACCTGCCATCATCCTGGGCGGACCCTTCTTTGCCCGTACCCTCAAGAACATACAGGCTTCCCCCCTGAAGGAATTCGTGAATCCCAGGCCCCTTTCAGAAGAAGAGATGCCCGGTACCTGGAACAGTATCCTGACCGCCCTGATGCCGGTGATCCTCATATCCCTTGCCACCCTTTCAGAACTGTTCCTGCCAAAAGACCTTTGGTTGACACAGGTGCTTAATTTCATAGGCAACCCTGTGATCGCCATGTTGCTCTCGGTGATCTTCGCCATATTTTCCCTGGGGATCCTCAGAGGCAAGAAAATGAAAGAGTTGATGGATTCCGTGGGCGAATCCATAGCTGGTATTACTATGGTCCTGCTGATCATTGCAGGTGCCGGAGCCCTGAAAGAGGTCCTGACAGACAGTGGGGTCAGTGAATACATCGCAGGCCTTCTGAAAGGCTCAGCGATCTCCCCCTTACTGCTCGCCTGGGTAATAGCCACCGTCATCCGTGTCTGCGTGGGCTCTGCCACGGTAGCGGGGTTGACAGCCGCGGGTATCGTCCTCCCCATGATCGAGACCACCGGGGTGAGCCCGGAGCTCATGGTCCTGGCCATCGGATCGGGCAGCCTGATGCTGTCTCATGTCAATGACAGCGGGTTCTGGCTTTTCAAGGAGTATTTTAACCTGTCCATCAAGGATACATTGCGAAGCTGGACGCTCATGGAAACCACCGTGGGGGTTGCCGGATTGCTGGGTGTCCTTTTGTTGAACCAATTTGTATAACCATAACGCTATGAGCAATCTCCCTTCACAACGCATAAAAGACCTGGGGCTGACCTTACCCCCTGCCCCTCCCCCTGCCGGCCTTTACAAACCTGTTCTTGTCGTTGATGGTTTCCTGTATGTTTCCGGACAGGGGCCCATGAAAAGCGACGGTACTTATATCACGGGAAAGGTGGGGGATACGATGACTCTGGGGGAGGCCAAGTTGGCGGCTGAACAGGTGGGCCTGACGATGCTTTCCACCATCATCAGGCATTTTGGTGAGATCGACCGTATACAACGACTGGTAAAGACTTTGGGAATGGTGAACTCTACCCCTGATTTCGATCAGCACCCCCTGGTGATCAACGGGTTCAGCGAACTCATGGCGGATATCTTCGGGGTCGAAAACGGGGTGGGGGTCAGAAGTGCCGTGGGCATGACCCTCCCCGGACAGGTAGCTGTAGAGATCGAGGCCATGTTCCAATTACATTAAGGAAGTTCCCATGCAAAAAAAAACCTGGTATAGTATCGATGGGGAGTCGGAAGTACACAGTCCTTCCCTCCTGGTGTATCCGGAGCTGGTTGAGGAGAATATCAAAACCATGATACGGATGACCGGTGGACCGGACAAACTCAGGCCTCATGTCAAGACGCACAAAATGGCCGAGGTGATCCGGCTCCAACTGGAACAGGGGATCACAAAATTCAAATGCGCCACCATTACCGAAGCAGAACTGCTCGGGGAATGCGAGGCACCGGACGTACTCCTGGCCATGCAGCCCGTCGGACCCAACATCGGAAGGTTTCTCGATCTTACAGAACGTTATCCCGACACTGTTTTTTCCACCCTGGTCGACCATGAGTCTGCCATCCCGGCAATAGGGACCCAGGCCCGGGAAAGAGGAGTAAAAGTACCCCTTTATCTAGACCTTAATATAGGCATGGACAGGACAGGGATCAGACCTTCAGAAAAGGCCCAATCACTCTACAGAATGATCTCTGAACACGATGGGCTGATCCCGGCCGGGTTGCATGCCTACGACGGGCATATCCGCAACCCTGATATAGATGAGAGAAGGAAGGTGTGCAACGCTGCCTTCGAAGCCGTTAATCAAATGTGGTCTGAACTCAAAAAGGCAGGGTTTCCCGTTAAGGAGGTCATCGCCGGGGGCTCCCCTACTTTTCCTATCCACGCAAAGCGTGAGGGAGTCATCGCGAGTCCGGGTACTACCCTGCTTTGGGATGCCCGGTACTCAGAATCCTTTCCGGATATGGATTTCCGAATAGCGGCCGTACTGCTTACCCGGGTGATCAGCAAACCCGCTGAGGGTATTTTGTGCCTGGACCTTGGACACAAATCCGTAGCTCCCGAAATGGATTTCCCCCGGGTAAGGATCCTCGGGATGGAATCCACAGAACAGATAGGGCAGAGCGAAGAACACCTCGTACTGAAGACAAAGGAGGCTGACCATATCCCAATTGGAAAAGTGTGTTACGCTATTCCCATGCATATCTGCCCCACCGTGGCGAAGTATCCCGAGGCCCTCACCGTAGTGAAAGGCCAGGTTACGGGGGCCTGGAAGGTAGCCGCGAGGGATCATTGACTCATGAGTCATGTCAGACCAAACAAAAATCCCACGCTTAGGTGGGATTTTGGTTGATCCTATTTAAATGTCTAACGAATCTTTTTGACCAGTGTGCCGAACACCGTCGATTTCAGGTCCCTGATTTCGGCAATGCTATTCCATGCTTCTTGTTGCTCGGGGGTCAATTCCAGATTTCCTGAACCGTTAAAATACTGGTTCCAATCTTTGAACATGTCCACGGTGATATGAGAGGCATAGGCCTCTGTGGGATAGCCCAGCATATTTCTAAGCAACCCCCAGCTCTCCATCCCTCCTCCTGAAATACGCTGCTTATGAATCCCATTGAACACTTCGGATTCCATTTGTTCATATGCGCCGGACTGACCTGGTTTGGCTTTCATAAAATTAATCTGGGCAATAGTGCCTAAAGGCATTTCATAATCGCCCCCATCATTCGAAATTTCTTGAAGAAATATTCTTACCGCCAGATCTCTGCTTTTTACCGTACGTTCCATTTCCTGATCCCTTTCTTTCTGCGGCATATTGGGGTAAGCTCCTTCCATCGTCTTGTCAAAATCACCCCCACTCATCATTTTAACAGGATCACTGTACAAAGTAACCGTCATGTACTGGTGGCCCTGACTTGTACCCGAAGGGGAAAGAGCCCAAAGGTCCCATCCAATAATCTCTCCGTTTTTTATTCTTTGTTGATGTAATTTTTCCCAGAAGGTTTCCGTGGCCCAGTAATCAGACCCCATTCCTTCATCGACCTTCATCAATTCAAAAGTCAGATAGAGAGGCTCTTGTGCTAAAGCACTCCAACTTAATACTACTGCACATACAATAAGGATTGCTCTTTTCATCTCGAATAGGTTTTTGATTGGTTATCTCTTTAAGTAAGAGGAAATTAACAAGCCAACCTATTCGGTCAGGACTAACAGTATCTAAAATTGTCCGAACGGGCCAAATTATTTATCAAGAAGGACACTTTACCCCCGAAAAGTAACTGCTCTGTGAAAACCATGATCCTAATGACCATATAAGAAAACTTCCTGCCACCATGCACCGGAAGGAATCCTGTCAGTACAAGAACACGAACACAACAGGACTCGCATCCTTATTGGTTCAATTTGAAGGGTAATTCAGGAATAAACTCAATGAATCACTTTTTCCTTTCTCAGGAAGGTGTCCAGCCTGTTGGCGATCTCGAAGCACCTGCTCACTTTCTCAACCCCATTACAATACTTGGCTTTCATGTTTTCGTACTGGCAGTTGAATCCCTTCAGATCTACCTGGTGAAAGTTCTTATTGAGATTTACACATTGGCTGTAGAGGTCATCAAGAGTATCTTCCTTCTTGGTCTCGATACCACTGCGGAGCAGATATCCTCTGAGATAATTCTGAACCGCCATCTGGGCGTTCTTACAAACCAGGAAAGAAACGACATCTTCCTCCGGCCTGTACAATTCCCGGTTGGCTTCCTTCATTTTCTCTACGGCGATCTCGAAATATCGGTTTGCTAAGGTTTCCATGATGTCTGTCTTATAAAATTATTATATGATCGAAAGGTGCCCCCGGAAAGCCCGGGGGATCCTTTTACATGTTCCTGAAGAGCTCGAGGCGTTCCCATTTGGTTTCCACCTCCTCCTGAGCCTGTTTCAACAGGGCTTTGCCCAACTCCGGATTATCCTTGACAACCCTGGTAAAACGGGTTTCCCTGTACATGAAATCCTCAAGCGGCCTGCTGGGTTCCTTGGAATCCAGTTTGAACTTCTTGCCTTTGGGTTTCGACGGATCGAAACGGAAGAGTGGCCAGTATCCTGTTTCCACTGCTCTTTCCTGGTGGAGGGCTCCCTCCTTAAGGTCGTATCCGTGTTCCCCGCAATGGGAGTAAGCTACGATCAGGGATGGTCCGGGATAAGCGGCTGCTTCTTCAATGGCCCTGAGGGTTTGCATATCCTTGGCTCCGAGGGCCACCTGGGCCACATAGACATTTCCGTAAGAAATGGCCTGTAAGGCGAGGCTCTTCTTGCCTGTCCGCTTACCGGAGACCGAGAACTTGGCACTTGCACCAAGAGGTGTGGCTTTGGAGGTCTGTCCTCCGGTGTTGGAATACACCTCTGTATCGAGGACCATGATATTGATGTCTTCCCCGGATGCCAAAACATGGTCCACGCCTCCATATCCGATATCATAGGCCCATCCGTCGCCACCCAGGATCCACACGGCCTTTTTCCTGAGGTATTCGGTCAGGTTCAACAGCTTGCTGGCTTCAGGGATCTCTTTATTGGATTCCAGGACCGCTTTCAATTCGTCTAATTGTTTGAATTTTTCCTTGCGTTGTGCTTCGTCCTCTTCCGGATTGTTGAGGATCGCATCAACCAGTTCACTGCCCACGGTTCCTTCCAGGGACTTCAGCAGCCCGACAGCAATTTCCTGTTTCTTGGAAAGGGCGAGCTTCATTCCAAATCCGAATTCGGCATTGTCCTCAAAGAGGGAATTCGCCCAGGCAGGCCCGCGGCCTTCCTTGTTGGTCTTGTAAGGGGTCGTAGGCAGGTTTCCTCCGTAGATGGAAGAGCAACCGGTAGCATTGGCGATCATGATGCTGTCACCGAATAACTGGGTCAGCATTTTGATATAGGGAGTTTCCCCACAACCGGAACACGCCCCGGAGAACTCGAAGAGGGGTTCCAGGAACTGGGACCCTTTCACGTTGGTGATCTGCAGGGCAGAACGGTCGTAATCCGGCAACTCGGTAAAGTAGTTCCAGTGCTCATTCTCCACGGTATCCACATCCAGTTTCCTGTGCATGTTGATCGCTTTGAAATCAGGGATCTCCTTGCTTTCTGCAGGACAAACGGCTACGCAGAGGTCACAACCTGTACAATCTTCAGGGGATACCTGCAGTATATAGGATTCCGTTTCACTGGTAAACGGCCTTCCCTTGGCAGGAACCCGCTTAAGGGTTTGCGGCGCAGAGGTGAGTTCATTATTGGGCACTACCTTGGCCCGGATAGCGGCGTGTGGACAGATCGCCACACATTTGTTACATTGCGTACAAATGTCTTCCCCGTCCCAAACCGGTATAAAGTCGGCTATACCCCGTTTCTCGTACTGGGTAGTCCCTGTCGGGAAGGTACCGTCTATGGGGAAGTAGCTTACAGGAAGTTCGTCTCCCCTTCCGGCAAGGATCTTCCCGAGTACTTCCTTGACAAAAGGATCGGGCTCTCCGCTCATGATGGATTTCAAACCCCTTGTATTGGTGGTCTTTTGAGGATACTCCACTTTTTGCAGGTGTTTCAGAGCCGTATCCACGGCCTTAAAGTTCATTTTGACCACTTTTTCGCCTTTGTGGGAATAGGTCTTCACAATGGCATTCTTGATCTTCTCAATGGCCTCTTCCTTGGGCAGGATGCCCGAGATGGCGAAGAAACAGGTCTGCAATACGGTGTTGGTCCGTTTCCCCAGTTTTGCCTCATGGGCCACCTTAGTGGCATCGATCACATAGAAATTCAGCTCGTTGTCAATGATCTCCTGTTGCATGATGCTGGGCAATTGGTCCCAGATCTCATCCTTGGGATAAGGCGAATTCAACAAGAACGTCCCTCCCTTTTTGATATGCGAAAGGATATCGTATTTCTCAATAAAGTTGAACTGGTGACAGGCGATAAAATCGGCTGTATTGATCAGGTAGGATGAATACACCGGGTTGGGGCCAAAGCGCAAATGTGAAATGGTCTGTGCTCCGGCTTTCTTGGAATCGTACACGAAGTAGCCCTGTACGTAGTTATCGGTGGTCTCGCCGATGATCTTGATGGAGTTCTTGTTGGCCCCCACGGTCCCATCGGATCCCAGGCCGTAGAACATACAGTTAAAGGTGGTCTTTTTGGTTTTAAAGACAGGATTGTATTCCAGGCTGGTATGGCCCAGGTCATCCTTGATCCCAATCGTAAAGTGGTTCTTGGGCTTTTCCTTGAGCAATTCGTCGTAAATGCCCTTGACCATGGCGGGGTTGAATTCCTTGGAAGAGAGTCCGTACCTGCCCCCTACCACAAGCGGCATTTCTCTCTGACTTTCCACAAAGGCGGTCACTACATCCAGGTAGAGGGGTTCACCCACGCTTCCGGGTTCTTTTGTCCTGTCGAGGACAGCGATCTTTTTGACGGTTTCAGGCAATTGGCTGATAAAGTGTTTCATGGAGAAGGGCCTGTAAACCCTCACGAAGATGGCTCCTACTTTTTCGCCCTGCTCCACCAGGGTCTCCACGGTTTCCCGTACGGCGCCTTCCCCGGAACCCATGATGACAATGACGCGTTCTGCCTGGGGATCCCCTATGTAATCAAAGAGTTGATACCTGCGACCTGTATGCGTGTAAAATTCCTCCATTACTTCTATGACGACCTCAGGCACTCTGGCGTATTGTGGGTTGGCTGCCTCCCTAGCCTGGAAGAACACGTCTGGGTTCTGGGAAGTTCCTCTCACAACGGGATGGTCAGGGTCCAGGGATCTCTTTTTGTGTTCGGTGATCTTATCTTCAGGCATCATCGCCTTGATCACCTCATCAGGGATCGCATCGATCTTCGAGATCTCGTGGGAGGTCCGGAACCCGTCAAAGATATTCAGGAAGGGAACCCTGGTCTTTAAGGTGGCTACCTGGGAGATCAGCGCAAAATCCATCGCCATCTGTACAGAGCCTCCAAACATCATGGAAAATCCGGTTTGCCTGGTAGCCATGACATCAGAATGGTCGCCAAAAATGGAAAGGGCGTGGGTGGCCACGGTCCTCGCGGCCACATGGATCACAGCGGGCAACAACTCTCCTGCGATCTTGTACATATTGGGTATCATCAGTAGCAAGCCCTGTGAGGCAGTGAAGGTAGTGGTCAGAGCTCCTGCCTGAAGTGACCCGTGTACGGCACCGGCTGCTCCCCCCTCGCTCTGCATTTCTACGATCCGGGGTACGTTGCCCCATATATTTTTCTGCCCCTCGGAACTGTAGACATCCACATGCTCACCCATGGGCGATGCCGGAGTGATGGGGTAAATGGCACAGACCTCATTGGTCTTGTGGGCTATCCGCGCAACAGCCTCATTGGCATCACATATCAGTTTAGGAAATTCTCTTTTCATGGTGTACTATTTAAATTAAAGCCCTTTGTAGATTACTGACCGCAGTTCCCGAGAGATCTCAGATACCTTATGGTTATCCGGATAAGGACATACCACAGCCTGCAAATCTTTTAAAAGTACCACTATGCCCAAGGGCAAACTATGACATTTATCAGGTAGTGTTTGAGGGCCAATACGTTGAAACCTGTCGGGAGGTTTTTCCGATCAGACGGGTAATGGTATCAGGGAAAAGAAAGGATCAAACCTGCTGATCGGTATACAAATAAAGATCACCCCCCGTCCGGACGGACAAGGAGTGATCTCTTCGATAGAAATAATATTCTTAATATAGGTCGAGGGAACCGTGCTTCTGCCCGATCCCTATTCCCCGTGCAGCCAGGCCTTTTTCTGAAGCAGCTGGTCTTCGGATTCCACGTAGTTTTCATCAGGGACACAGCAGTCTACCGGGCAAACCGAAGCACACTGGGGTTCATCGTGGAAACCTTTGCACTCTGTGCATTTATCTGGAACTATGTAATAGAATTCATCAGAAATGGGATCATTCTCGGCATCGGCATCGACCTCAGAGCCTCCCGGGGTCTTGATCATGCCGGACAATGCAGTTTCGTCAGAATATGACCATTCCTGATCCGGTTCGTATATCGCATTGTTGGGACACTCCGAAATACAGGCATCGCAGTTGATGCATTCGTCGGTGATTATAATAGCCATAATAATGTATTTGAATTCATGTGATGGTAAAAGTAGATAACCTCTTCCCCTAATTTAATGATAAAAATCATGTTTCCTTGATAATCCAGAAATTAAATTTGATCTTTATATGTCCTAGCCGACACCGTAACCTTTTCTTATAAATCCGCAGGAATCATGGATACAAAAACCGAAACTCCCCAAGAGATCCTGGAAGCCGTCATCATTCGTTTTGTGGGCGATTCCGGAGACGGGATGCAGCTGACAGGGACTCAGTTCTCCGATACCTCCGCCATGTTCGGGAATGACGTGGCCACATTTCCGAATTACCCTGCTGAGATCCGCGCCCCCCAGGGAAGCCTGTATGGGGTTTCCGGGTATCAGGTGCATATTGGAAGTGTGGAGATCAGTACCCCCGGGGATGAAGTAGACCTGCTGGTAGCCATGAATCCGGCCGGATTAAAAACGAACCTGCACGCGGTGAAACCCGGGCATACCATTATTGTGGATACCGATGCCTTCACCAAGAAAAACCTGGAAAAGGCCTTGTACGACAGTAACCCGCTGGAAGACAACAGCCTTGAAAACTACCGCGTCATAGAGGTGGCCATGACCTCCCTGACCAAGGAGGCCTTAAAAGACGTTGAGGGGTTAGACAATAAGGCCATCACAAGAAGTAAGAATATGTTCGCCCTGGGGATGGTTTACTGGATGTATCACCGTTCCACGGAACACACCATAGAGTTCTTCCAAAAGAAATTCAAGAACAAACCCGAGATCATAGAGGCCAACACAAAAGTGCTCAATGCCGGTTATTATTTCGCGGAGACCCTTGAACTCATCCCCAATGCCTATACGATCTCCCCGGCAAAAATGCCCGCAGGGAAGTACCGTATCATTATGGGGAATACAGCTACCGCCTGGGGGTTCCTGGCAGCCGCTGAAAAATCGGGGATGGAGCTCTTTCTGGGTTCTTATCCCATCACCCCAGCCTCAGACATCCTTCATGAGTTGGTGAAACACAAACACTTTGGCGTGAAAACCCTTCAGGCAGAGGACGAAATTGCAGGTATCACTTCTGCCATTGGTGCCTCATTCGCCGGGGACCTGGCGATCACGACCACCTCAGGTCCGGGATTAGCCCTGAAGGGAGAGGCCCTGGGCCTGGCCATGATGATCGAACTTCCCCTGGTGGTTGTCAACGTGCAAAGGGGAGGTCCTTCAACAGGTCTTCCTACTAAAACGGAACAATCAGACTTGCTTCAGGCGATGTATGGAAGGAATGGGGAGAGCCCGGTGATCGTCATTGCGGCCAGTACGCCGGCTAATTGTTTCAATGCTGCCTATGAGGCGGCCAAGCTCACCCTGGAGCATATGACCCCTGTCATCCTGCTCACAGACGGGTATATAGCCAATGGATCTGCTCCCTGGAAGATACAGACAGTGGACGAGATGCCCGAGATCAAGAACATGCGACTGACCGAATCCAAAGAGGATTACCATCCCTATGAAAGGGATAAAGACTCCCTGGCTCGCTACTGGGCCATTCCGGGTACCCCGGGACTCGAACACCGCGTTGGAGGTCTGGAAAAGGACAAGGTCACCGGAAATGTCTCTTACGTACCGGAGAATCACGAATACATGACCCGTATCAGGGCCGAAAAGATCAAGCGGGTGCAGAACTATATCCCCGAACAGAAAGTGGAATTCGCCCAGTCCGGGGATCTGCTGGTCGTTGGGTGGGGCGGAACCTATGGAAGTTTGCACACAGCCGTGAAACACCTGCATGAAGAGGGCTACGAAAATATAGGCCTGGCGCATTTTCACCATCTGAATCCCCTGCCGAAGAATACGGAAAAGGTCCTGAAAAATTTTAAGAAGATCATTGTCTGTGAATTGAATACAGGACAATTTGTGAAAGTGTTGAAATCAAATTTCAACCTCGAATTCCTGCAATACAACAAGATCCAGGGCTTGCCCTTTTCCAATAATGAATTGAAAGAGAAGTTCAAACAAATCCTATCATGACCATGGAAACAGCCGTTAAGGAATACACCTATAAAGATTTTGCGAGCGACCAGGAAGTGCGATGGTGCCCCGGGTGTGATGACTATGTCATCCTGCGTTCCGTGCAGAAGGCCCTGCCGGACATCGGCGTGAATAAAGAGAATATCGTCTTTATCTCCGGAATCGGATGCTCATCCCGCTTCCCTTATTATATGGATACCTACGGGATGCACGGCATCCACGGAAGGGCCACCGCCATTGCATCCGGCGTAAAGCTCACCAACCCGAAACTCAGCGTCTGGGTGATCACAGGAGACGGAGACTCTATGGCTATTGGCGGAAATCATTTCATCCATGTGCTGAGAAGGAACCTCGATCTCAATATCATCCTGTTCAACAATGAGATCTACGGCCTCACAAAAGGGCAATTCTCCCCTACCTCCCTGGTTGGGCAAAAGACCAAATCCTCTCCTTATGGCAACACACAGCCGCCCTTCTCAGCCGGTGAACTCGCCCTGGGCGCACAAGCCCGCTTCTTCGCCAGGATCGGAGGAAACACGCCCAAAGAGATGACGGATATCTTTATAGCTTCCGAAAAATACAAAGGTACGGCCCTTGTGGAGGTGCTGCAGAATTGCCCGATTTTCAATGACGGGTGCTACGCCAAGTATACGGACAAGGCCGTGCGTGAAGACAGACAGCTCTTCGTGGAACACGGCAAACCCATGATCTTTGGCAAGGCCCGGGATAAAGGGTTGATCCTCAATGGCCTCCGCCTTGAAGTGGTGACCATTGGAGAGGATGGGATCGAGGAATCGGACATCCTGGTTCACGATGCAAAAGAACAGGATCCCACCCTGCACCAAATGCTGGTGAGGCTGGAATACCCTATGGTGACCGGCATCATCAGAAGTTTTGAGGACGCGACCTTTGAAGAAAGGGAAGAAGCACTCACCGTACAGGTAAAATCCAATTCTCCTTTCAGGAAGACCAGTGACCTCTTCTTCTCTGGAGACACCTATGATATTAAATGACCACAGAAATCTAGCCTATGGGTTCTGAAGCTATTATCGTATTCTTTTTGGCCGGGGTGGTCCTGGTTGCCGGGGCCAATTTTTTATCGAACCTGATATCGCCAAAATCAGACAGTGATGCCAAACGGGCGCCATATGAAAGCGGAATGATCACCATAGGTCCTACCTGGGTGCAATTCAAGGTCGGGTATTACCTCTTTGCCATTCTCTTTCTGGTCTTCGATGTGGAGATCGCCTTTCTGGTCCCCTGGGCAGTGGCATACAAGAGCATAGGGGCGATAGCCTTTGTCGAGATCCTCATCTTTCTGTTTATCCTGGGGGTCGGATTGTTGTACGCATGGAAAAAAGGAGCATTGAAATGGGAATGAACGAATCGAATAAAATACCGGAAGATTTCCCGGGGAAAGTGATCCCGGCCGGGAACGGGGCGAACGTCGTGGTGACCAACCTCGACAAGATCATCAACTGGGGAAGGTCTAACTCCCTCTGGTCCCTGTATTTTGGAACGAGTTGCTGTGCGATCGAAATGATGCAGACAGGGGCGGCCAGGCACGATTATTCCCGCTTTGGTTTCGAGGTGGCCCGCCCTTCACCCAGACAGGCCGACCTGATCATTATCGCGGGGACCATCGTCAATAAAATGGCCCCTGTGCTCAGGCGTCTGTACGAACAGATGGCAGAACCCCGCTATGTGATCGCAATGGGAGCCTGTGCTATTTCCGGGGGACCTTTCTTTTACAACACCTATTCCGTGGTCAAAGGTGCAGACCACGTCATTCCCGTAGACGTCTATGTCCCCGGTTGTCCTCCTAGACCTGAGGCGCTCCTGGAAGGCATGCTGATGTTACAGGACAAGATCAGAAAAGAAAACAGGAAAGAGAAAAAGAATCCCGTAGAGGGGTTTGACGAAGGCCTTTAAAAATTGAAACTATGACCCATGAAGCCTTACAAGACCTGATCGGGAGCTGGTACCAGGAACTGGAATTCACCTCTGAGGAATCCCAATTCCTCAACATTAAAGTTCCCGCAGAGCACCTCCACGCCCTGATGCAAAGACTTAAGGAACACCCTGAGACAGCGTTTGACTATCTCTTTTGCCTCAGCGGTGTCGACTGGGGGGAAGAATTGGGTGTGGTCTACCATCTGGAATCGACCACCAAACGGCATATGCTCGTGGTCAGGGTAAATACACCAGAGCGTGTGAATCCTGAATTGGATACTGTATGTGATATCTGGGCCACTGCCGAATTTCATGAAAGGGAGGTATTCGACTTTTTTGGAATCCGTTTCAGGAATCACCCGAATTTAAAACGACTCTTTTTGACGGAAGACTGGGAAGGCTATCCTTTGAGAAAGGATTACGAAGACGATGTCAATATGATCTTACACTGATAAAATGATGGAAACCGAGGTATTATACAACAATTTCAAATCCGAGGAATACTTCATCAACATGGGACCTCAGCACCCCGCCACCCATGGGGTACTGCGACTCGTTCTAACCATCGATGGGGAGATCATCAAAAAGGTGGAACCCGACCTCGGGTACATCCACCGTTCCATCGAAAAAATGTGTGAACACGACAGCTACCAGCAAATCGTTCACCTCACAGACCGCATGGACTACCTGTCTGCAAACATCAACAACGAAGCGGTTTGCCTGGCAGTGGAGAATGCCCTTCAGCTGGAGGTGCCCGAAAGGGTTAAGGTGATCCGTACCATCATTGCAGAACTTACGCGAATATCCTCCCATTGCCTGTGGTGGGGAGTGATGGGCATGGACGTGGGAGCGCTCACCACCTATTTTTATGGGTTCCGCGACAGGGAGATGATCAATGATATCATGGAAGAGACCTGTGGTGCCCGACTGACCATGAATTACAACGTACCAGGCGGGCTGATGCTGGACATACATCCCAATTTTGTAAAAAGGGTAAAGGACTTTGTGACCCATTTCAAGACGAAACTCCCGGAATACGACAGGCTTCTGACAGGAAATATCATATTCCAGAAAAGAACGGTCGGCGTCGGGGTCCTCAGTAAGGAAGACGCTATATCTTTCGGTGCCTCAGGACCAGTGGGAAGGGCTTCCGGGTACTCCTGCGACGTGCGGAAACACCATCCGTACAGTGCCTATGACCGTGTGACCTTCAATGAGGCTATAAGGACGGAAGGAGACACCTATGCGCGCTACCTGGTACGTATCCAGGAGATGTGGGAATCCCTCTCCATCGTAGAGCAACTGATTGACAATATTCCTGAGGGAGAACACAGGGTCGCCACCAATGCCGTGATTAAATTGCCCAAAGGGGAATACTATCAGAAAGTGGAGACCGCCAGGGGGGAACTCGGGGTATACATCATCAGTACGGGAACCAAAAATCCCTATCGACTTAAATTCCGTTCGCCCGGGTTTTCCAATCTCTCCCTTTTGAATCATATTGCCGTGGGAGGCAAGATTGGAGATCTGGTAGCCATAATGGCTACCCTGGACCTCGTCATACCTGATATCGACCGTTAATTGAATAAAATGATACAATTGCGAATCACAGAGAATATCCACAACTGGCTCTTCAGCGTCATGCCGGAAGGCGTTGCCAGCATTGTGGAAATGGTCCTTATCGCGGTGGTATACCTGACCATTTTCGCGGTCGCAGGCCTGTTCCTGGTCTTGCTGGAAAGGAGGGTGGCAGCCTGGTTCCAGTTGAGGATAGGCCCCAACAGGGTGGGTCCCCAGGGCCTTTTGCAGACCATGGCAGACGCCATCAAGCTATTGACCAAAGAGCTGACCGGTACGGAAAGGGCTGATAAGTTCCTCTATAACCTGGCTCCATATTTCGTGATCATCTCTGCCCTGATGGCACTTGCCGTGATTCCGTTTTCTGCAGAATTCCAGGCTTTTGACATCAACATAGGGCTCTTTTTCCTGATCGCCATTTCTTCCATTGGCGTCATCGGTATCCTGCTCGGTGGGTGGAGCAGCAACAACAAATACGCCCTGATCGGTGCCATGAGGAGCGGGGTGCAGACCATCAGCTACGAACTCTCGGTGGGCTTGTCCCTCCTGACCATGGTCGTGATCACGGGTTCCCTTCAATTATCAGAGATTATCGAAGTTCAAAAGAACGGCTGGCTGATCCTGCAGGGGCATATCCCCGCAGTGATCGCCTTTATGATCTTTATGATCTCAGGAACTGCGGAAACCAATCGCGCCCCGTTTGATATGGTAGAAGCCGAATCCGAACTGGGGGCCGGGTTCCACACAGAATATTCAGGGATGAAATTCGCTTATTTCTTCCTGGCAGAGTTTATCAACATGTTCATCATTTCTGCCATCGCGGCCACTGTGTTCTTTGGCGGGTGGCTCTCCCCCTTCGGCATCACGGAATCCATCCCGGAACTGGGTGTTTTCTGGTTCCTGCTCAAAACCATGGCACTGGTCTTCCTGATGATGTGGTTCCGCTGGACCTTCCCCAGGCTGAGGGTAGATCAGTTGCTGACTCTGGAGTGGAAATACCTGCTTCCCATCAACCTGGTCAATATTGTCCTGATGGCCCTGCTGGTATGGCTCAACCTAACGATTAGACTATGACGTATGAGTTATTTTTCTGACATCTACAATGGAATCAAGACCCTGCTCAGAGGGATGAGCGTGACGGGCAAATACTTCGTCACCTCGAGGAAAGGGGCGATCACCCAACAATACCCGGACAACCGGGATACCCTAGAAATGTTCGAAAGGTTCAGGGGAGAGGTGATCATGCCTCACAACGAGGAGAATGAACACCGGTGCACGGGTTGCCAGAAATGTGAGATCGCCTGCCCCAACGGGACCATAGAGATCATCTGGGACAGGGGGATCGATGAGGCCACCGGAAAAAAGAAAAAGAAAATTGACCAGTTCATATACCACCTGAGCATGTGTACCATGTGCGGCCTCTGCATAGATGTTTGCCCCCATGATGCCATCAAATGGGGACAGAACTTTGAAAATTCTGTTTATGACCGATCGACCTTAACTCGTGTACTGAACAAACCCGGATCTACCCTGATGCAGGGTGTGGAAGACTAACCCTATGGAAAGAATCATCTTTTATATCCTCGCCCTGATCATGATCACCTCTGCCCTTGCTTCCGTGATGAGTCGCAGGATGCTGCGTTCTGTCATCTATCTCCTGTTCGTCCTCTGCGGGGTAGCGGGGGTGTATTTTATGATGGACTACAATTTCCTGGCCGCTATACAGCTTACGATCTACGCGGGGGGCATCATCGTCCTGATCATCTTTTCCGTGTTGCTCGTGCACCACATCGAAATGCGTATGGAGATCGCCAGGACCTCAAAACAACTGCTTACGGCACTGGCCTGCTCCCTCGGGCTGGCCGTATTCCTGTTCGTGATCCACAGTTACGAATTCGAGGTCGCGGACCAGAGCCCGGGAACCGAAGTTTCGGATATAGGATCCAAGTTGCTCGATTACGGGGAAGGAGGTTTTATCCTTCCATTTGAGGTGATCAGTGTATTGCTCTTAGCCGCCATGGTCGGGGCCATTGTGATCGCGAAAGGCACTGCATTGTCTGAAAACAAAAGTGAGATAAAATGATAGAAGGCATATCCATTTATGAAGTATTGACCGTGAGCAGCATCCTGTTCTTTATCGGAGTTTACGGTTTTATCACACGAAAGAACCTGATCTCGGTGCTGATCTCGGTGGAACTCATCCTCAATGCAGCCGCAGTCAATTTTGTGGTGATCAACAAATACCTGTATCCGGAGATCCTTCAGGGAATGGTCTTTTCCATATTTATCATCGCCGTGGCAGCTGCCGAGACCGCCCTGGCTATCTCCATCATCATAAACCTGTACAGAAAGATCAGTTCTGTGGAAGTAAAGGATGTGGAAACCATGAAATACTAAAGAGACCGAGCTATGAATTACACTTTAATCTTCCTGATCCCACTGATCCCCCTGGCGGTCTTCCTCCTCCTTGGCCTGTTCCACAGGAAAATTGGGCCGGCAGTTTCCGGACTCATCGGGGTAGGGGGCCTTTTGGCGAGTACCCTTCTCTCCTTCTACACAGCCTACCAGTATTTCGGGGTCCTCGGGAAGGTATCGGGATCATACCCGGCCCTGGCGGAGTCCGTGGTCTGGATGAATTTTACGGACACATTGAGAATTGATATGGGGGTGCTCATCGATCCCATCTCGGTCATGATGCTCATCGTGGTCTCCACCATTTCCCTGATGGTCCACATCTACAGCCGGGGATATATGAAAGGGGATGAGGGATATACCAAATTCTTTTCCTACCTCTCTCTTTTTACATTCTCCATGTTTGGCCTGGTCCTTGCGACCAACCTCTTTCAGATCTATATTTTCTGGGAACTGGTAGGGGTCTCCTCCTATTTGCTGATAGGGTATTATTTCACCAAGGAATCGGCAGTGGCTGCGGCCAAGAAGGCTTTTGTCGTAACCCGGTTTGCGGATCTGGGCTTCCTCATCGGTATCCTCCTGATCGGGTATTACACCGGGACCTACGATTTTGAGACCCTGAACAATCCCGGGGGAGCGACCCTTTCCAACTGGGCGCCTGCTTCTTTTATGGGGCTATCGGTGCTGACCTGGGGGTTGATATTGATCTTTATTGGAGGAGCAGGTAAATCGGCCATGTTCCCCCTCCATATCTGGCTTCCCGATGCCATGGAAGGCCCTACCCCGGTCTCTGCCCTGATCCACGCTGCCACCATGGTGGTTGCAGGTGTTTTCCTGGTGGCCAGGTTATTCCCCATGTACTACTTCGTAGAGGATGGGTTCGTCCTCCAGATCGTCGCCTTTGTGGGTGCCTTTTCCGCCCTTTTTGCCGCGGTGATCGCCCTGACCCAGACAGACATCAAAAGGGTGCTGGCCTATTCCACCATGTCCCAGATAGGATATATGATGCTGGCACTGGGTGTTTCCGGATATGAAGGCAATGAGGGACTCGGGTATACGTCCTCCCTGTTCCATTTGTTTACCCATGCGATGTTCAAAGCCCTGCTGTTTCTCTGTGCAGGTTCCGTGATCCATGCAGTTCACAGCAATGAATTAAAGGATATGGGGCAACTGAGGAAATATATGCCCATTACCCACATAACCTTCCTCATTGCTGCCCTGGCCATAGCAGGGATCCCCCCGTTTGCCGGTTTCTGGAGCAAGGATGAGATCCTGGTCGCTGTCTTTGAACAAAACACCTTCCTGTATGTCACCGGAATTCTGGTTGCCATGCTTACAGCCATCTATATCTTCCGGATCTATTTCGGCATCTTTTGGGGGAAGGACAACACCTATGAACACAGCCCCGCTGAATCCCCCGGCACCATGACCTTCCCGCTCATTGTCCTGGCTGTTCTCAGCGCCACTGTCGGGTTTATACCCTTCAGCTCATTCATAAGCCCGGACAGGGCCGGGTTTGAAGGCCATTTAGACATCCCCATGGCCGTAGTGGCTGTTGCGGTCGGCCTTTTGGGCCTGGCAATTGCGTGGGTGCTTTACAAAAAAGAAAGCGGACTGGCGGCCAGCCTGACAGACAGGCTGGGGGTGCTCTATACCTGGGCACACAGGAAATTCTATATGGATGAGGTTTACCTGTTCGTGACCAGGAATATCCTGTTCAAAGGCATTGCCGCAGGAGCCGCCTGGTTCGACCGGAATATCGTGGACGGAACCATGAACCTCATCGGGAATTCAACCGTGCTGATCTCCAGAAGGATCAAAGGAATACAATCTGGCCGCGTACAGGATTACGCCATGGCCTTTGTGAGCGGGACCGTCCTGCTGGCAGTACTATTTATTTATTTGTGGACCTCATAAGGCTTAGCCTATGGATATTTTATCATTGTTTATCGTCCTTCCCTTGCTCACGGTACTCGTGCTTCTCGGCGCGAGATCCCTGAAACAAGCACGCCTGATCGCCATGGTTGGAACCCTGGTACAGGTAGCCATGTCTGTGAACCTGCTCTTTGCCTATCTCAGGGAAAGGGCAGTCAATGACGAGATCATGCTCTTTACCAGGGACCTCGTCTGGTTCAGGGATTTCAACATACATTACAGCATAGGGGTGGATGGGATTTCCGTGGCCCTGCTCATGCTGACCTCCCTGGTTGTTCTGGCCGGAGTTTTCATTTCCTGGAAGATGGAGGAACTGCCCAAGGAATTCTTTATATCCCTGATCGTCCTCTCGACCGGAGTGTATGGATTTTTTATTTCCCTGGACCTGTTCCTGATGTTTGTCTTTTTCGAAATAGCAGTGATCCCCATGTTCCTGCTTATCGGCATCTGGGGGTCCGGACCCAGGGAATACGCCGCCATGAAACTGACCCTTATGCTGATGGGCGCCTCGGCCGTATTACTGGTAGGCATCCTGGGGATCTATTTCAATTCCGGGGCAGACGGTGGACCTCTCACCTTCAACATACTGGAGATCGCTGAAGTACAGATCCCTGTTGAGGCCCAGAAATTGTTCTTTCCCCTTACCTTTATCGGTTTTGCGGTGATCGGGGCCCTCTTCCCCTTCCATACCTGGTCCCCGGACGGACATGCCTCGGCTCCAACGGCCGTATCCATGCTCCATGCAGGGGTACTGATGAAACTGGGGGGTTACGGTGTTTTCCGTGTGGCCATGTACCTCATGCCGGAGGGAACCCTGCACTGGTCCTGGTTCTTTATTGTCCTGGCTGCCTTCGGGGTGATATACGGCGCTTTTGCCGCCATCCGGCAGACCGACCTGAAATATATCAACGCCTATTCTTCCGTGAGCCACCTGGGCCTGGTCCTTTTTGCCTTGCTGATGCTCAACAAAACGGCCTGGAACGGTGCCATCATACAATCCCTTTCCCACGGGTTTATGACCGCCCTATTCTTTGCCCTGATCGGGATGATCTACGAGCGGACGCATACGCGTGACGTGACAAAACTCGGAGGCCTGCTCAAGGTGATCCCCTTTATTTCTGCCACCTACGTGATCGGAGGACTCGCTTCCCTGGGTCTTCCCGGATTCAGTGGTTTCGTGGCCGAAATGAACATTTTCGTGGGTGCCTTCCAGCACCCGGAGATCCCATACAGGATCGCTTCCATTTTCGTGGTTTCCGCCATTGTAGTAACGGCGGTCTATATCCTGAGAGTGGTGGGAATGATGCTCATGGGACCACTGCGAGAGAATTCCCTCACCCCAATGGGGAAGGCAACCTGGTATGAAAAGACAGGGATCTTTCTGATGTTGCTCCCTATTATTGGAATAGGGGTGGCTCCACTTTGGTTGAGCGAGATGATATTAAAAAGTATTCAACCCTTCATTCAAGGGGTATTATAAAAGCCCGGAACCATGGATATGGAAACCGTTTTATTGCTTAGACAGGAAATTTCACTGCTCGTCATCGCTTTGATCCTCCTGCTGTATGAGATCTTTGCGAG
>JBFKPJ010000035.1:0-20559 GCA_041628355.1 Muriicola sp.
ACCGTGCAGTGGGATAACAAAAAACGGATCGCAGCCCGGTTGGCTCACCTCGTGGGCTGTTCGCCCGAAGAGCTCATCATCACCCGGAATACCACCGAATCCCTGGACATGATCATAGGAGGATATCCCTGGAAAGAAGGCGATGAAGCCGTTTTTGCAGTGCAGGACTACGGGGCGATGCGTGAACATTTCAAACTCGTCTCCGATCGATACGGAGTAGTGAACAAGACCGTGTCCCTGCCCAATCACCCTGCTGATGACGAAGAGATCGTATCCCTTTACGAATCCCAGATCACCCCTAGGACCCGGTTGCTGATGGTATGCCATATGGTCAATATCACCGGGCAGATCCTCCCGGTCAGGAAGATCTGTGACATGGCCCACAAACACGGTGTGGAGGTCATGGTAGACGGGGCACATTGTGTGGGCCATATCCGGGTGAATATCGCAGATCTCCATTGTGATTATTACGGGTCGAGCCTTCATAAATGGCTCAGTACCCCTCTGGGCGCAGGCCTTCTTTACGTTTCAAAAAAGAACATTTCCAAGATCTGGCCGCTCCTGGCAGAGCACCATACGGAACCGGATGATATCCGTCGGTTGAATCACATCGGGACCCACCCGGTACATACAGACCTGACGATCAATGACGCCATGGACTACCTGGAACTTATAGGGATGGAACGCAAGGAGAACAGGCTGCGCTATCTCCAGAGATACTGGAGCGATGCGCTGAGGGATACGGAATACGTGGTCATCAACACACCCCTGGAGAAGCACAGGAGCTGTGGGATCGCCAATGTGGGCATCGCGCATATGAAGCCGGCCGACCTGTCAAAAGCCCTGTTTGAGGAATTCGGGATCTTTACGGTCGCCATTGACCAGGACAACGTCAAAGGATGCAGGATCACCCCGAACGTATATACAACAACGGCCGAGCTCGACGAGTTCATCAGGGCGATCAAGGTGCTGGCCGCCAGAGTATAGGAAGGATTGGTTGTGAACGCAGGGATCCCCCCGGATTCAAGGGCTTAAAACTGATATTAATCATATTAATTCTATGGCTTTGCCCTTAGTTTTGATCGTTTTACCCGTATAAATTTACGCGGATCCGAAATCCGCAACACAATAGAAACTGTAACCAAAATTTTTATCCATGACAGAGTCGCTGCAGAGAGAACCAATGCTAAAGAGCTTGGTTTTCCTACGTATTCTTATCGGATGGCACTTTCTGTATGAAGGGGTCATCAAACTTTTTAATCCGGACTGGACCGCCTTTGGGTACCTGGCCACGGCCCAGGGTCCATTTAAATCGATCTTTATCGCCCTGACAGGTGATGGCATCATAGGGTGGGTGGATACACTGAACACCCTCGTCCTGATCTTTGTAGGGGTCACCCTTATTCTGGGGATCTTCGAAAAATGGGGCCTGATCGCCGGGATGGCACTGCTACTGATGTATTATTTTGCCCACCCGCCCTTTCCCTGGCTGGAACAGCGCAACGTGGAAGGCAGTTACTGGTTCGTGAACAAGAATTTGATAGAATTGGCGGCTTTATGGGTCCTCTATCAGATTCCCACCAGCACGTATTTCGGACTGAATTACCTCCTTAAAAGAGAAAACAAAACCATTAAAACCCCTCAATCATGAAATGGACCAGAAGAGATATGCTAAAAGGATTGGGCGGATTGCCCATCCTGGGATCGATATGGTGGGCCGGCGCAGCCAATGCCCTTGTCAAGAGCAAGGACCGGTCTGAGATCCTGGAGATGCTCAAGATCGAACCTACCCTTCCAACGGCGCTTCCCGAGATCGGGGGAGACCCCATCCGGATCGGGATCATCGGTTTTGGGATCAGGGGGGAACAGCTATGCAGGGCCCTCGGATTTGCTACCGAGGAGTGGTTGGAAAAGATGAAGGAAGAGGAACGCCTGACGGGGAATACTCAGCTTAAGGAGTTTCTGGACCAAGAGAAACTCAATCTCAGGATCGCCGGGGTCTGTGATATATTTGACCTACGGGCGGAAAATGCCATAGCCTCTTTCTCTACCCCGGAAAACAAGGTAAAACGGTATAACACCTATCAGGAGATGATCAGGAGCGGGGAAGTGGATGCTGTCATCATCGCTACCCCGGACCACTGGCATGCGCCTATGTCCATTGAAGCGCTTGAAAACAACGTACATGTCTATGTGGAAAAACCCATGACGCACACCATAGAGGAGACCTACAGGCTCAGGGACGCGGCCAGGAATTCAAAGGCTCATCTCATGGTGGGTCACCAGCACCGGCAGACCCTCAGTTTCAAAACGGCCAGCGATATCATCAACAAGAAAGTACTCGGACATGTTTCCGTGGTGCAGACCTTTACCAACAGGAATGATGACAATGGCGCCTGGAATTACGATATACACGAAAAGGCGAACGAACAGACCATAGACTGGCAGCAGTTCCTGGGCAGCGCACCAGAGATCCCTTTCAACAAGAACCACTTCTTCCGCTGGAGGAAATGGTGGGCCTATGGTTCGGGCCTGTCGGGCGACCTGCTGACGCATGATTACGACCGACTCAACTGTGTGCTGAATATGGGAATCCCCAAATACATCACAGCTTCGGGAGGTATTTATACCCACAACGATGGCAGGAACGTCCCTGACGTACTCCAGGTGAATATGGATTTTCCGGATTTCAGTACCGGCAGCAGTCAGTCTCCCGGAAAGGAAAAAGGAATGACCTTCACCTATAACGCCACCCTGGGCAATGGGTTTAACAGGCCTACCATCCTGATGGGTCATGACGGATCCATGGAACTCGGCAACAACCTGACCATCTGGCCGGACAGCGGGTCCACAAAATACGCAGAACTGTTAGAAGCCGGCAAGATGAAGCCGAACGTGCCAATCTACCATTACAATCCCGGGGCCAATATCCCGGATGCGGTTTCCTCTGCCACCTCTCAGTACTTTGCGGATAAAGGCCTTATGTGGACCTATATCGATGGGGTACGGGTGAATTCCACCTACCTCCACCTCAGGGAATGGCTCAGTGCCATTCGCAATGGAGGTACACTGAGCTGTGGGATCAAGGAAGGGTTTGATGAGGCGATCACTGCCCATATGACCGGCTTGGCCTATAAACTGGGAAGGCGCATCGAATGGGATCCTGTGGCAGAACAGATTGTTCCCATTGAAGATATCGATATGGACCAGGTCCTCCTTTCGAGTACCTGAAGGAACAGACCGCACCCTTTTTCACAAAAACCTGCTATCCGGCAGGTTTTTTTATTGAATACCCTGGAGTTCAGGGGGGTATGATCTAAAACTGATAAATGTCATAGTTAAATTTTGGTATTGGGTCTAAATTAAGGGTGCTAAAATCGATGTCATGCAAGTCAAGAAAAACCCCAAAGCCGATTTGAACAGAAATAGCGGCCTGTATTTTGTCATCGGGTTGACTATCGTCTTGTTCCTTACCTGGAGAGCCCTGGAATATAAGTCCTATCCCAAGGATGAAATAGTCAGGGAGATGGTCCAGGCCGTTGATGATCTGAAAGAAGATGTTCCGGTCACGGAGATGATCAAGACCCCACCACCCCCTCCGCCACCGGCAGCACCTGAAGTGATCGAAGTGGTTGAGGACACGGAAGAGATTGAGGAGACCATTATCGAAAGCACTGAGACCAGCCAGGATGCCGTGATCGAGGACGTCATGGACGTGGACGATGTGGAAGTAGGTGAGGAGGATGAAGAGATCATAGTTCCGTTTGCGGTGATCGAGAACGTACCTGTATTCCCGGGCTGCGAGTCTGCCAGGAACAACGATGAGCGCAAGGCTTGCTTCCAGGAGATGATCCAGAAACACATTGTCAAGGAGTTCACCTATCCCCCTTCCGCGCTTGAGCTCGGTATCACAGGCAGGGTGTTCGTCCAATTCGTCATTGACTCCAAAGGAAATATTGGCAGCATCCGTATGAGGGGTCCGGACAAATCCCTGGAGAAGGAAGCACACCGTATCGTTGCCTCCCTCCCAAAAATGAAACCGGGAGAGCAAAGGGGCAGACCAGTTTCGGTTCCCTACAGCATCCCCATCAATTTTGTAATTCAGACACCTTAAAGCGAAATTTAAAAAGATCCATTTCTTTCATCAGGTCTAGGTGGGGCTGGGCCTTGAAATGGGTCTTTTTTTAAGGTATTCCTTTAGTTTTTTGGGTCCTTCCAATACAACCCTCACGATCTGAAGTGTGCCGTCCTCCCTGGTCGAAATATGCCATTTGATCAGGACGATCTCTCCCCCGGCTATTTCAATTCCCGTAATGCTTCGGGGGTGTACACAACTGCCGTCATTGAAGAAGGGGATCTCCCCGGGGGCGGCAAATCTGGGACGGTGTGTATGCCCGGCAATGGTCATGATGGAATCGTTTTGAAGGATCCACTTCTTGATGCGTCGTTCTACCTTGATGAGTTCCTTGTAGTTCTTGGCCGGACTTGTGGGATCTGCTATGCCCCATACCTGAAGCGGTTTCCACAGGACGCGAACCAGAAAACGCCCCCACCTCCAGAAGGTGTAATTCCACCAGTCGGCCTGGTGTCCGTGTAACAGGAAGATCTCCTGACCCGTTTCCCGATGCTTGAGGATAAGGGCCTCGTGAAAGGTAAGATCGGGAAAAAGGGGCTTGTCCGTTTCGTCTATAGGATCGAAATAGGTGCTCAGGTGGTTCTTTACATAATGGGGATCCTTGTACACCATATCGTGGTTGCCCCAGATCATGTGCAGCCGGTTACCCATGTAAAAGTTCCGCATCAACTGGTATACATTCTTATGAGCTTCGAAAAGATCGTCGAATTTCAGGTTTTCCCAGAGCTCGTCCCCGTCTCCGAGCTCACAGTACTGGTATCCTTCTTTGAAATAATGCCTGAGGGCGTGGAAGTATATATTCCGGTTGTTGGCAAAATCGTCGGCAAAACTATTATCCCCTCTGTGGCAATCACTGAAGAAGACGAATTTGGATGAGTCATCGAATAACAGGGTCTTTGCATTCCTGTAGGCCCTGTTCAGCCTCTGGTTGGAAGACATAGGTCAGTTTTGCATAAATATCCAAAAATTCACGGGATTATAAGGAGACAGACAACACCTAATCCCCGGACCATTTTAAAATTAATCCTTTACTCCGCAATGGGCATGAAGACTTCAGCCTTCCAACTGATCTCCTCCACGCCTATATTCGGATTGTTGTAAAAGACCTCGACGGGGAGTCCTGTTACCTCGATGTTATTTTTTTCGGCATAATCGAGCAGGGCGTACCAGGCCCTGTCAGAAGTGATATAATTCCCGTTGTAGACCGCCTTGATCGCTTTCACGGGTTTCCGATAGGCATACTTGAGATCCGGATGCCGGGGCAGGCTGTCGTTCCTGATGATGGGATAACAGAAATTGAATTCCAGGCTGTCGTTCTCACGGTCCCATTCAAGAATTTCAATAAAGGGTTTGCCGTTGAGTTCGACACCGTTGTTTACCAGGAAGGGATCCAACAGGGGAAAGTCACGCATCATACCTCCTGCCTTGCCAAATTGAGAAGTCTTATTGTGCACATAAGCGTAGTAGGTTGAATCCAGTTCAGCCTCGCCTTCAACGCGTACCTTAATATTATCTATATGGTTGGCGAGGAGGTCCGCAAAATTCCTCAGGCTCTTCTTCGTCCTTCTTTCGATATCGGTGTCGTAAAAGGGGACCCTGATCTTGTTATTAAGGCTATGGACGCTGTCTTTTACAAAAACTTTGATCCTGGAAACGGAGTCGTTCACTGCGGTGATCTCCCAGTCATAGATATGGGTGGAGTCTCCAAAATGAAGGGTCTGACGGATTTCTTCCAGGTCAGCCCCGGCCTGGATCCGTCCGTCCTCCAGGCTGGTATTCCACAATTTTACGATCTGGTTTACGGTACCCCTGTTTGCCTTTGCCTCCAGGGTAACCAGGTAATCATACGGGTAGATAAACAGATACCATGTCAGTCCTCCCACTAGCAGGAAGGCAAGTGTGATAAGTGCTTTCTTCATAGGATTATTTGCTTTGTGCCAATTGGGATTCATTTTCCATGTTGAGTTTATTGACGATGAATGAACCGAGGTCCCTTCCCTGTTTTACACCCACTTCCACGGCTGCCCGGTAATGGATACCCCCGTACATCCTGCTTATGGCGGCCTCATCAGCTGCCTCCCTGAAGGAAGAAAAAGACCTTACAGGAAGACCATAGGGCAATTCGGTATCGTCGTCGAAGGAAAAGTTTTCCCCAAAGATGTCGGTCAGCACAGTGGAAGCCGCTCCGGAAACCACACTGTGGCCACTGGTATATTCCGGAAATGGAGGGGTCTGGAGGACGGGTTTCCAGTTATCGTCTATGTGTTCGTTGATCAGGGTTTCCGGCCTGATCAGATTGCTTCGATACTTCTCGTCCCAGCAACTGATAAATGCATCCGCAATGGCCATGGAGGTTTTTGTGTAGGCATGGACTGTCTCGTTAAAGCCAGAATCGGATTTCCGGCAGGCGATCTTGGTGATCCCGATCCAATGGGCTCCGGGAGTGATCTTCTTGGTGGCAAACATCAGGTGTCCACGGGTTACCGATACATAGGGGTTGCAATCCCAGAACTTGGCGATCTCCACTTCCTCAGAGTCGTCCCCCTCAGCCTCCATCTTCTTGCTGATATCGTAGACTTCCCTGACCTCCCTGTAAAAATCCGAGCCTTCATCCATAGAAAAAGGAGGTGGAGGAACAGGCTTGAACTGCTCAGCGGAGTCGATCACAAATGGCCTTATTTTACTCCAGTGGGGCTCGATACCGGCCATATAGGCAGGTGGAGTAGGTTGCCATCGGGAAGGTTCGTCCGTATCCACTGTGAATTTGGGCATGGTCCGGGTCTGTTTGTAGTTATCCTTATCCATCCAGGCGGCTATATGTTCCGCAACCACCAGGCCGTAGTCCCTAGAGGCCTCAAATTCTGCCTTATTCTGGCCAGACCAGACGGCGTATAGGCTGTCACGGTAAGTATTCATCTGTTCCTCGCTGAAGATGAGTCGCCTGCTGAGATCGATATGGGCGATCAAAGCAGCCAGGGGCCTGTTAATCGATTTCCCGGGATCTGCAGCTGGTATTGGGGTAAGTTCGTGGATCTGCCCTGCCAGGGACCGGTACCGGTCATCTTCTTGAGCGATGATCTCGTAGGCGGCTATGTTCGGGTAGGCAAAGATCCTGCTGGCCACGGGGGGTGAAAAAATATCGTGTATCATGATCTCCGTAACCTTGTCCACACTGCTGTGCATCAACTCCGGGGAGACCTCAATGGGCGTGTCTTTCTTCTGACAGCTCACCATGATCAATACCAGTAGGAGTAATATCTTTTTCATCTCTAATCGTTTTTGTTTATTAATTGGTACACTTGGGCGGCATCATCATTGAACGTCGCCAATAAATAAGGTTGATTCTGGAAGGTTAGTATGTTGAGGTGCCGAATGGATTTTTGTAAAAAGTCCAATCCCAATCGTTCACCCGAAATTACATCATTTTTGCCTTTTATCACAGCCCCGGCAAAGGCTCCAAGTCTTCCGTGATAGGGTTTCACCCCAAAATAATTACCCCCGGCCAGGACCTCTTCTGTCCCATCCCCGTCAAAATCGAATTTTAGGAAGGCCATAAGTGGGGCGACCTGCAACTCCAACGGAAAGGGAACAAACGTGAATCGCCCATCCCGGTTCTCCAGGTAGCCGGATCTCAATTCGTGTATTTCGTAAACCACGGCCTGGCTCAATTGTTCGCGTTCCAGTATTTTATCAATGGGTTTGCCGGCAAACGACCTGTAGGAAGTGAATTTCTTCCGAAGGCTAACCATTTGGTCGGCGAGGCCCTTCAGGCCCTCTATGGGATAATCATCTCCTTCCTTTACCGTGGTCAGGATGGTCTCCGTATTCCCGTTATTGTCGAAATCCCCGTAAAAGAGTTTCATGGGCTCCCGGCTGGAAGCGGAGAATTTGGTGTTTAGGCCCCAGTTTCCGAGCAGGTAGTCGGTATCCCCGTCCTGATCGATATCAAAGGCGATCAGGCTTTCCCAAAGACCCGGGACAGGGGTTTCCATCACTTTATCCCGGATCAGTTTTCCCCCTTCATTCCTGAAAAAGGTTGGAGACATCCATTCGCCTACCACGATAAGGTCCGGTGTACCGTCGCCGTTATAGTCGTCCCAAATAGCATCGGTCACCATGCCTGTGTTTTCGAGATCCTTGTTTTCAACTTTCTCCAGGACCCCTTTGTTGTTCAAAAGCACAAAGGATTCAGGGATCTTTCCAAAATCATTGGTGATCATATGGTTGCCCACGAAGAGGTCCGTATCCCCGTCCCCGTCGATATCCACTGGCGCGATCACCGAGGTATTTAGATAGGAATCAGGCAGCTGCTGTTTGAGATAGGTCGAATCCGACTGGAGATAGAATACGTCCTGTAATGGTGCCATTTCGTTGTAGAAGTCGGCTCCCCCTGTTCCCACGAATAGGTCTTTTCGTCCATCCGCGTTCAGGTCCTTAATGACGGCTGAAACGTCCTCCGTGATGGAATCCCGTGCGATATTCCGGACCTTATCGGCCTCAAACCCCCCAGGCGTCTGGAAGTAAATAAGAGAAGGGGAGAACTTGGACCCTCCGAAATATACATCTTCCCGCCCGTCTCCGTTGAGATCGCCTACAGCTACAGCAGGTCCCCGATCGGAGCATTGATACGGGATGAGTTTTTGGCGGTTGAAATCGAGATAGGGGTCTTCCCTGTGAACAAACTGGATCCCCAGGTTGTCCTCAACCTTCCTGAAAAGGGGTCGCTTTACAGTCTTCAGCCAGGGCGGGTCAAAGGGTATGACTTCCTCCTGACTGATGACAAGGGTCTGGTTCGGGGCAATGTCCTTGAGGACCTGGGTGGTTTTGTCCGGCCAGAGGACCCTCAGGGAATCGATCTTTTCGGCTGAACCATATCCGAAGTGGATCACAGGCTCTGAAGAGGCCTGGAACCCCCTTACGGTATACATTTCCCTGGACTGCAGCATTCCCTTGTGGTAGGAGAGGAGCTTCGTCCCCAGGCCATAGGGGTTCTGCCCCTTGTATTTCAATTTGATCTTGAGGTAATGGGCATTCTCGCTGGATCGGTTGATATAGAGGGTAGCTTCACTGTTGATGTTATTTGTGACCAGGTCGAGGTCCCCGTCATTGTCCAGGTCGCCCATGGCAGTTGCTCCGGATACCAGGGTGTCTTTGGCGATCCAGTCGAGGGAACGGTCCTCGAACTGTGCATTTTCAAGGCCCTGGAACACATAATTATGGATCTTCCCGGAGGGCATCAGATCCAGGGCTTCCTGATCGACAAGTTTGGTATTGTCTATCTTCTTCTTGATCTGGTCATTTGAAACGAAGTTGATAAAATCCAGGTCGTTTGGCCTTTTCGGGATCCCGTTCGAGATAAATACGTCCTGTTCCCCATCCGCGTTGAAATCCGCGAATAAGGCGCTCCAGCTCCAGTCTGTGGCTGCAATTCCACTCATCAGGGCCGTTTCTTCAAAACCAGAACCCGGCCTGTTGATCTGCAGCATGTTGCGCGTGAACTGATAGTGGTAACCGTATTGCCCTATGCGAAGTTTCTGGATCTGCACATCATCATCCCCCTCCGAGGATTTGAGAACGGTCTCGTCCTCCGGAAGCATATCTAAAGAGAGGATGTCAGGCCAGCCGTCGTGGTTGATGTCGGCTACGTCATTTCCCATGGAGAATCTCGTGGTATGGGTAAAGTAGGATTTCAATTCTTCGGAAAAGGTCCCGTCCCCGTTGTTCAGGTAATAATAATCATCCTCATGGAAGTCGTTCCCCACGTAAATATCCGGGTAGCCATCCCCGTTGAAGTCACTTACGGCCAATCCCAGGCCGTAGCCGTTGATCCCTCCGAAGATGCCGGCTTCCTCACTTACGTCCGTGAACCGGTCCCCGTCGTTGCGGAGCAACCTGTCCCCGGTCTGAAAATCGCGTTTGTACCTAAGGTCTGCCTTTCCGAAGGATTCCTGGGTGTGTACGGCATGATTGAGGAGGTAGAGGTCCAGGTCCCCATCCAGGTCGTAGTCGAGAAATGCGGCGTTGGAACTGAATGTGTCGAAATCAAGGCCATACCGCCCGGCACTTTCGGTAAAAGTGAGGTCCCCGTTGTTGATAAAGAGCTCATTATACCCATTGAACCCGTTGATCCCGACCACGGCACAGACGTAGATATCGAGCAGGCCGTCCCCGTTGACGTCCCCCATGACAGCCCCCGTATTCCAGGAACTGTTGCCCCCTACACCGGCTTTCTCAGTAATATCCTCGAAGGTCAGATTCCCTTTGTTGAGGTAAAGCCTGTTCTTTACCTGGTTTCCTGAAAAGTAAATATCGGGAAGTTCGTCCCCGTTGATATCCCCTATAGCCACCCCTCCTCCGTTATAGAAATAGAGGTAATCGAGGATATTGAGGTCGTCCGTCTCCGTCAGGGTATTGCTGAAGGTGATGCCGGTATTTTTGGATGAAGGATTAGTGAAGAGATCACCCTCACTTTTCCCGCATCCGAGAAGCAGCAGTAAAAATCCAAATATGAGAACGGGTCTATTCATTGATTTTATAGATCTTGGGTTGGGAATCATTGATCGCGGCGATCAGGAAAATACCGCCATTCCGGTCCTTAAATTGTCCCAGGTGTTTGACCTCCTCCCGAATAAAGAACCCGCTTTTGTTGTAATCCTCCCAATGGAAATCGAGGTCTTTGTTCCCCAGGAGCACATTGCCATAGCTCGCATCCAGCCTGGAATACTGGGGCTTGAATTCAAAATTATTTCCCCCCATGATCAGGTCAGGGTATCCGTCCTTGTTGATATCGGTGCAGGAAATACCACACACGCATGAAAGCTGGACCCTGGTGGGGAGGACCTTGGAGGTGAATTTACCCCCTCCCTCATTGATGGCGATAATGGATTCTGAAATGGAGGATCTTCTCATAATCGAACTTTGAATGACCGCTGGTGGCCAAAGCTCGTCAATGCTCCTCCTGGCGTATTCGGAGGCTTTGAGGTTTTGCTTCTTAAGGGAAACGATCTGGTTCGTGAGCTCTTTTTTCTGATGGAGAGGGTAGTCCTTCCCATTATCGGTAAGTGTGACGATCTGCTCAATGGTCCCGTTCCCGTCAAAATCATTGACCCACATCTTCATGGGTTTGCCTGCCTCAGGTTTATAGTGCAGGTTGGCTCCCTGGTTCCCGAGGATCAGGTCGTTGTCACCGTCATTGTCCAGATCGGCGACCTCTACGACGTTCCACCAGCCGTCCATTCCATCCAGATCAGACACCATTTTTGACAACCGTCTTCCGGAATTCCTGAAGATCTTCGGCGTGCCCCATTCTGAGACCGTGACCAGATCCTTCCGGCCATCCCCGTCCATATCAGCCCAGGCGGCATCAGTGATCATACCCGCATTCCTCAGATCGTAGGCAAGGCGCTCTGTGGCATCGCGAAAGGCCCCGTTCCCATTATTTTCGAGGAAGAGGTGGTCCGGATCTACCCCGTAGGTGCCAACCACGCTCCTGGACCCGATAAATACATCCACATCCCCATCCCCATCAAAATCGAAAGGAGCAATGGTTGAGGTATTCTTGAAAGAAGAAGGCAAGGTCTCCCTGGATCGGGTAAAATTCCCTTTACCGTCATTGATGTAAAGCCTGTTCCTGTAAGTCAGTTCCTGTCCCACCTGGTTGCCTCCTGATCCTACAAGGAGGTCCATGTCCCCGTCTCCATCGGCATCAAAAAAGGAAGCTGCGGTGTCTTCATACCCGAGGTCTTCCTCCAGGACCCTCTGGGATAAAGGGCGTACTTTTCCATTGCCCAGGTGTTTGTAGATGGTTCCGGGCTGCCCAGATGCCCCACCCAGGAAGATGTCTTCATTTCCATCCCCGTCTACATCGCCGATTGCCAGTGCCGGCCCTTCTTCAGACAACAGTTTGTAGATCAACCCTTCGTAATCAAAATCGTTGTAGTTGTTCTCCTGGTGGGCGAGCAGGGTGCTGTTGGGAACTTCCCTCAGCAGAGGAGGGACGCGTTCCGGTTTAGGCGGGATGTATCTTTCTTTAGCCTGATCATAGGACAACATCAGGGTTTGGTCAGCGGAGATTTCCGTGAGTTTCTGAGTTTTGTCATCAGGCCAGATCACCCTGATCGAATCTATCTGGGTGGTTTCCCCCAGGCCAATGGTCATGGTATAGTCCATGGAGGACTGGAAGCCCCTGGAGGGAATGAGTTCCTGGAAGATCACGCTCTCGTCATAATAGAGGTTCACGGTGGTCCCAACGGCAAATTTGTTCTTTTCCGGTCCTTTGAATTTTAATTGGATAAAATGGTTTTTTGTCATGGAGTCCGTATGGTTCTCATAAAGGAAAGCCTCCATGTTCACGTTGCTGACCACCAGGTCCAGGTCCCCGTCATTGTCGAGGTCCCCGTAGGCAGCCCCGTTAGACATGGTGGGCAATTCAAACCCCCACTCCTTATTCGCATTGGAGAAAGTGAGGTCCCGGTTGTTCTTGTAGGCGTAGTTGGGTTGAGGCCTTATCGGCATTTTGTTGATTATGGAATCGATAGACTCCTTCTGCCCGGTAAGGGCCATTTTCTGAATGATCTCATTGGCAAAAAAGTCGACAAAATCGAGATCTGTGAGGTCGTGGTTGATGCCGTTGGTCACAAAGATGTCCCGGAACCCGTCATTGTCCATATCGAACATGAGTCCGGCCCAGCTCCAGTCGGTGGCATCGACCCCGCTGAAGTATGCGATCTCTGAAAAGGAACCATTCCCATTGTTCAATTGAAGAGTATTCTGGATATACTGCTGGTAAAAGTCCTTTTCCTGTTTGAGGCGAAATACGTCATACCCGTCAAATTCCATGACGGATTTGACACGCTCGTCTGCTTCGGGCAACATGTCCGTGATGAAGATCTCTGCGTGCCCGTCGTTGTTGATATCAGCCATATCGATGCCCATGGCGGAAAGGGACAGGTGGGAGGTCCAGCCTTTGATGTCTTCGGTGAAGGTGCCGTCCTGGTTGTTGATATAGAGGTAGTCCCTTTCATAAAAATCGTTAGACACATAAATGTCCGGATACAGGTCCTTGTTGATGTCCGTGATCATGATCCCGAGGCCAAAACCGATCAGGCTGCCGTAAATACCTGCCTGTTCACTCACATCCACGAATTTTCCGCCGTCATTTCTGAGGAGCATGTCACCTACTCCCCTGAAGATATCGGGAACCCCTTCCCAGTCCTGAGCCCTTACTTCGCGCTGGGCGGCATATCCCAGGCTGCTCACCGGAATGTTGCTGTTGTTCAGGATATAGGCATCCAGGTCTCCATCTTTGTCATAGTCGAAGAAGGAGGCATGGGTGGTAAATCCTGTTTTGGCGAGGTTGAATTCTTCTGCCCTTTCGGTGAAGGTCAGGTCTCCATTGTTGATATAAAGATCGTTGTCGTGGTTGTCACCCTCCATGTTCCCTGCGTTACTGACGTAGATGTCCAGCAGACCATCCTGATTGATGTCTACCATGACCACCCCTGTAGACCAGGGTTTGCTGCCTTCCACCCCGGCAGAGGCAGAAATATCTTCAAACTTAAGGCCTCCCTTGTTCAAGTAGAGTTTATTGGATACCATGTTCCCTGTGAGGTAGATATCGGGAAGGCCGTCGTTGTTGATGTCACCTATGGCAACTCCACCCCCGTTATAGAAGTTCCTGTATTTGAAAATGTTGAAATTCTTCTGATTCTCCACCTCATTGACAAAGTCGATCCCCGTATGGGAGGAAGGGAGGAGGGAGAAAAGCGTTGGGGCGACGGCCTTCTGCGCCTCTTTCTCTTCACTTTTGGAAGTACAGCTCGTGAACCACAGGGACATGCCCAAAACAATAAATCCTGCTACATACTTAATTTTCATGGTATGGTTTCCTTTATCTTTTTAAAAAAATGGGATGGTCGTCATTGATCCCGATCACAAAATGGTCTATGCCGTTGATTTTTATTTTAGAGACGCACCTGGCGGGCCCGGAAACATCTGGTCCCCGAAAAGGTTGCCATCGAAAGTTCCCCTTTTGATCGTTTAGCAAAATTATGCCATGAGATGCGTCCATCCTACCCAACTGGGTACTAATTTCATAGGTGTTTCCCACCAGGAGCAGATCCTGGAAGCCATCCCCGTCCAGATCACTGACAAGAATGTCGTGGGTGCTGCTTGCCTGCGCCATAATGGGTAATTCTATCCTGGTGAAACGTCCGTTCCCATCATTTGAAAAATAGACGGTTCCCAGTTCGAATAGTTGCTTTTTTTCCGCTTCACGAAGTGCATTTGCAGTAAAGAGGTCCTCTAGTTTAGCTGTGGCAAATGCTGAATACGACAAAAATTTCTTGTTCAGCTTTGGCAGTTGCTTCACCAGTTCATCCTTGGAAGCAAAGGGGGTTTCCTCCTTGCCTTCATAGTAGGTGACCACAGGGTCAATGGTGCCATTGTCATCGAAATCCTTCCTGTACAGGGTGATAGGTTGGGATTTGGAGGCTTTCAGGCGTGTGTTCAATCCCCAGTTCCCTGCAATGATATCCGGATCGCCGTCCCCGTCCATATCTTCACATCTGATCACGTTCCACCATCCATGGGTCTTTTCCAACCCTGTCCTTTCCATTCGCTCCAGGGATCCATTTCTGTTGATCAGGATGGTGAGGGGCTCCCAGTAACCGGCAGTGACGAGGTCTTTATGTCCGTCGTTGTTCACATCTGCCCAGACAAAATCCTTCACGCTGCCCAGGGATGTGAAGGCGGAGAAGCGTTTATCCTCCACCTGGGTAAAACGGCCCTGCCCGTCGTTCAGGAATACATATTGTCTGGAAGAAGACCCGAATTGGAGGGGAATCTGATCCGAAGCGATGATTATGTCCAGATCGCCATCCCCGTCTATATCGTGGGCGTCTGTTTTTGAAGCATGCATCCACACCTCTTTGAATTGCAGGGTATCCTTTATCAGGGTACCTTCAAGATTCCTGTACAGGCGTGGTTGCAACCTCTTACCACCGGGGAATTCGTTACCCCCACTGACCACCAGCAGGTCTTTCCACCCATCTCCATCGGCGTCGAAAAAGACCTGTGAGACGTCTTCACTCAGGGCATCTTCGAGGAAGAGCTCTTTTTGTGATTCCACAAATGCTCCTGAAGCATTTTGCAGGAATAGCTGGGATGGCTGGGCTTTGGCTCCGGAGATAAAGAGATCTTCCATTCCGTTCCTGTCAAGGTCAACCACGGAAATGGCAGGACCTTCGTTGGTATTGGCGAAGGGTACGAGCGGATCGCGGTCGAATTCGAGGGTAGCCGGATCACTGTGGCGGAAAGTTACCGGGGGTGCTGTTTTCGTCAAAATCGCGTGCGGAGGCCTGGGATCTGCATCCCCTTTGAAGCCGCTGGCGTCCTTTTCATACAGGGTCAGGGTAGTGTCTGAAGGAAGCCCCCTCAGCCATTGATAGCTCCCATCGGGCCATCGTACCCGCAGGGAGTCGGCCTTGGTATTTTTCGCCAGGCCAAAATGCAGGGTAGGGGGTATGGCAGATAAAAACCCCCGGGTCGTGAAGTTTTCCTGTATCTGCACCTCCCCATTTATATAGAGGTCCGCCACCGCACCAATTCCATAAGGGTTTTTGTCCTTGCCTTTAAGTGCCAGTTTCAGGTAGTGATTCCCTGTGGTTTTATCCGATCTGTTTTCCAGTACCAGGGCCCTGTCATCCACGTTATTTACCACCAGATCCAGATCCCCGTCATTGTCGAGATCTGCGTAAATGGCCCCGTTGCTGAAGGAGGGTAGTTTTTTGAACCACGATGAGGTAACATCCTCGAAGGACAAGTCCCCCTTATTCTTGAGAAAGTAATTGGAAGCTTTGATCTGTGGGATCTCTTCAATAAAACTCATATCCTCTGCAGACATCCCTTGTTCAAGGCGTTTTTGGATGGATTCATTGGCGATAAAACTGATGAAATCCATGTCGTTCGTCGCTCGCTTGATCCCGTTCGTGATGTAGATGTCCTTGTAGGAGTCATTGTCGAAATCGGCCAGCAATGCGCTCCACGACCATTCGGTTGCCGCTATACCCGAAAGCTGGCCTATTTCGCTAAAAGTTTCGTTCCCCAGGTTCACATGCAGCGTATTTTGCATGTACTGTGGGGAATACCCGTTCTTGAGGTAGTACTGGTAGGTGGGATACGGAAACTCCAGGCCGGAGGTCTTATAGGTCTGCAGATCTTCGGGCAGCATGTCCAGGGAGACGATGTCTGTGAGTCCGTCATTGTTGATGTCCGCAATATCATTCCCCATGGAAAAATGGGTAGTATGCCCCAGTGACTTGTCGTCAGAAGTAATGAGTTCCTTAAAAGTGCCGTCCATCTGGTTGATGTAGACATAGTCGTTCTCAAAGAAATCATTGCCGATATAGAGGTCAGGATACCCGTCCCGGTTGAGATCGCTTACTGTGATCCCCAGTCCGTAACCTATCCTTCCCTGGAAGATCCCGGCCTCTTCTGAAATATCGGTGAATTTGCCATCATCGTTCCGGAAGAGTTTATCACCCGAGGCCGGGTCTGGTTGCCGGCGTTGTGATCCCTTCCCATAGGTCAGGTTGGGATGTACGGAATGGTTCAGTAGGAACATGTCGAGGTCCCCATCCAGATCGAAGTCGAAAAAGGCAGACTGGGTGGAAAAGCCACTGAGATCCAGGCCGTAGGATGCCCCCTCTTCATTGAACACAGGGATGCCTTCCTCATTCGTTCCCTGATTTACGAATAACAGGTTCTTACCCCGAATGGATCGGTAGTTTCCCACCTTACAGATGTAGATATCGAGCCACCCGTCGTTGTTGATGTCCACATGGGTCACCCCTGTGGTCCAGTTTCCGGAATTGGCGATTCCCGAATCGCTTGTGACGTTCATGAATTTGAACCCTCCCTGGTTGAGATAGAGCTGATCTTCGCCCTGGTTAGCTGTAAAATAAAGGTCTGTGAGTCCGTCGTTGTTATAATCCGCAGCAGAGATTCCGGCCCCGTTGTAAAAGTAAAGGTAGCTCAGGATATTCAGCTCAGGGGTTTCGGTAAGGGTATTGCGAAAGTCTATCCCTGTCCTTGCCGGTTCCAGAGAAACAAAGATGCCGGGAGGGTTGTTCTGGCATCCATAGGCCAGAAGGGACAGTCCAAAAATATACCCGCAGATCTTTCTCATCATTCACCTGGAAACGGGCCACAAGATACTCAATCCGGCAGGAAGATGGAAGCTGGCCCCTGTGGCTTTTGAGCCTTGGGAGCGTTAAAAAGGTTATGGAAAAATTAATAATAGCTAATTGCTGGATAATTTTATAAATAATCCGATATATTTAAAGGATCAAACGAACAAACTAACCAGGTTATGATAGGTATTCTATCCTTCGTCGGCTTTACCTCTTTGGTGGCCATCATCTCTTATTTTGCAACCAGAACAACGGATGAAACTTCTTCGGACGGGTATTTCCTCGGGGGAAGAAGTCTTACGGCCGGGGTCATTGCCGGATCCCTTCTGTTGACCAACCTCTCCACGGAGCAGATCGTCGGACTGAACGGGAGCGCCTATAAGGATGGACTTTCAGTCATGGCATGGGAGACCCTGGCGGCTATTGCTATTGTGGTTACTGCCATTTTCCTCCTGCCGCGTTACCTGAAAGGCGGGTTGACCACGGTGCCTCAATTCCTGGCCAAAAGGTTTGATGTATCCACCAAGACCATTACCTCTGCCTTGTTCCTGACCGGGTATGTGGTAGTCCTGTTGCCTGTCATTCTCTATTCGGGATCCGTGGCCATCAGTGGCATGTTCAATGTGCCTGAGATGCTAAATGTTTCGGATAAAACAGCTCTGGTTTTGTGTATTTGGGGGATCGGAATCATCGGTTCTATTTATGCGGTCTTTGGCGGGCTGAAGGCAGTAGCCGTGTCGGATAGTATCAATGCGATCGGACTTATACTTGGAGGGATACTCATCCCTGTTTTTGGGTTGATGGCGATAGGGGATGGCAATGTGTTTCAGGGGCTGGAAAGCCTGATGGCCTCCAATCCGGAACGATTTGACTCCACCGGGGAGCCCGGGCAGGAAGTTCCTTTTGAGACCATTTTTACTGGCATGATGCTGGTTCAATTGTTCTACTGGGGGACCAACCAGCAGATCATACAAAGGGCCCTGGCAGCCAAGAACCTGGCCGAAGGGCAGAAAGGGATGCTGCTTGCTTCCTTCCTGAAGATCCTGGGGCCTGTCATACTTGTATTGCCGGGGATGATCGCCTATCATTATTTCGAGGGGGGACTCGCATCCAGTGACCTCGCATATCCTGAGCTCGTAAGGGCCGTCCTTCCCAAACCCCTGATCGGGTTCTTTGCGGCCGTTTTGTTCGGAGCCATCCTGAGTTCCTTTAATAGTGTACTGAACAGTTCTGTAACCCTTTTTGGAATCGATATCTACAAACAGCATATCAATCAGGAAGCTCCTGAAAAGACCGTGGTCCGATACGGGAAGATCTTTGGGATCATCCTGGCTCTTGCGGCCATGTTTATCGCCCCTATGATCGCCAATGCGGGTAGCTTGTTCAATTACCTGCAGGAGATCAACGGCATCTACAGTATTCCTATCCTCACCATCATCGTGATCGGTTATACGACCAAGCGTGTACCGGCTATTGCGGCGAAGATCGGGATCATTTCAGGTTCGTTGCTGTATATCATATCCCAGTTCTGGCTGCAGCCCAGGTTTGTCGGTTCTGCATTGGAAGAGGCCAGGGCCAACGGGATCACAGACCCTTCAGCATTAGCCCTAATAGAGGCCGATGCCTATCCTCACTATCTCCACGTAATGGCTATCCTGTTCCTGGCCAATATGGGGATCATGCTGCTGATCGGTAAATTCAAACCCAGGGCAACACCGTATGTACAGGAATACACTGAGCAAGTGGAGATCACACCCTATCGCTATGTGAAGCAGGCAGGATTGGCCATCGTGTTGATCGTGGTCGGTATTTATATCTACTTTGCAAAATAAGGAGACTTTCTCATAGGGAAATCTGTCCCTTTGGTATGGCCATCCTCCATGAAAGGGAAGCCTACGCCCTATTCGCCCGGGATCTGGTCTTCGTCTTAGGGTAGTCCTTTCACATCTGCCACAATCCTGATACAAATTTCATCGGGTTGTAAAGGATGTTCCCTCAGTCCTACCGTAAATGAGTTGTTATCCTGGAAACCGGTACCTGATACACATAATCAATTCTTTGGGATTACTGAGGAGAAGATGTATAAGCATAGCGGATTTATGATCGGGCTGTGATTCAGGTTACCGATACAACAGGTGGGAAAAGATCGAGCTGATGGGAAGTGTTAAAAGGTAATAGGATGTAGTTTCAGGATAACAATAGGAATGTACCGGAAACAGGAAGATAATGATGTATAAGGAGGAGATTTTCAGGTCCTGTGTGTGTGGATAGGATCTGAAAATACTAAGAGCAAAAATCCAATAAAAAACCCCGGCATTTGCCGGGGTTGATTATTATAAGAGGGGTAATTGATTAGTACCCTGGATTCTGAACCAAATTCGGGTTGGCCAGTAACTGTGCAGGAGGGATTGGGAACAAATGACGATTTGTGTTTCCAATTTCACTGGATTCTTTGAACAACCAGTCTCTGGTAAACTGCCCGAAACGGATCAAGTCATTCCTTCTCCAAACTTCCTGGTACAACTCACGACCTCTTTCATCAAGCAGTTGCTGCTCGCCTACGGATCCGAGAGGAGTAGCACCCCTCAGTACACGAAGTTCGTTGACCATTGCGGTGGGATCTCCTCCGCTGCGCATCATGGCTTCCGCCTTCATCAGGTGAGCATCCGCATATCGGAATACTACTTCATGACCTGCAAATCCACCCCCGTAACGCGGGTTGTATTTCATGACCCGGATACCGGTGGTCTCGTCGTTGTTGATAAAGCTAGAAGCTCCGGTACCATCCACAAAATCCCTTTTGAAGGTGAGGGGGGCTCCTGCCCTGTCTGTCAATGGAGTTCCGTCAAGGGCGTATTGCTGCCCGATCAGGTATCCAAACCCTACGTTTGATCCATCTTCGAGACCATTGTTGTCTGTAGTTCCAGGTTCACCTGTGTAAGGCTTACCGGCTGGAGGCACACCACCACGTCGTTCTTCCTGTCCATCCAATGGATTTCCATTGACATCGGCACGGTTGCTGTTTGGATCTCCCTCATACAGATCGTAATATTCTGCAAGGGTGCTGAACCCATTCCAGCCACCACCGCTAATGGCAGTAGAGTTGTAGTGCAATCCGTTAAAGATCCTGTTCCCTGTAGCCAATGCAGAAAGGGACCAGATGGTTTCTGTATTACCACCTGTGGTGGCAGGATCGCGGAAAAGATCAAAGAATCCGGCTTGCAGGGCAAATCC
>JBFKPJ010000036.1:0-19837 GCA_041628355.1 Muriicola sp.
CCTCCATACCAGTAGGTGACCTTCCTGTTGGTCTTCAGGGTCTTAAAGAGGTGGTAGAGGTGGGACCTCATCGGGGCCATACCGGCACCACCGCCTACATAGAGCATTTCGGCATCAGACTCGTTGATAAAGAACTCTCCATAGGGTCCGGAAATGGTGACCTTATCTCCCTTCTTCTTGGAAAAGATATAAGAGGAAGCCACTCCGGGATTCACATCCATCCAGCCGTTCTTGGACCTGTCCCATGGTGGGGTGGCAATACGGACATTGAGCATGATCTCCCTTCCCTCGGCAGGGTAAGAGGCCATGGAGTAGGCCCGTTCCACCACCTCGTTATTCTTCATCACCAGGGGCCAAAGGTTGAATTTGTCCCATTCGTTCTTGAATTTATCCGGAGTTTCGTGCTCTTCGGGGTGGGCCGTAATGTCTATGTCCGAGTATTTTACCTCGCAGGGCGGGATCTCGATCTGTATGTAGCCCCCGGCCTTGTAGTTCATATCCTCGGGTATCTCCACGACGAACTCTTTGATGAAGGAGGCCACATTGTAGTTTCTCACTACGGTACCCTCCCATTTCTTGATCCCGAAAACCTCTTCGGGAATGGTGATGTTCATGTCCTGCTTTACCTTTACCTGGCAGGCCAGCCTTGCCCCTTCATTGAGTTCCTTCTTCGAGAAGTGTGGGGTCTCTGTGGGCAATGCCTCTCCCCCTCCGGAAAGCACGTGGCACTCACATTGTATGCACGTACCTCCTCCCCCGCAAGCGGATGGAAGGAATATTTTCTGGTTCCCCAGGGTAGAGAGCAATGAATTTCCAGAGGCCACCTGTATCTTTTTCTCCCCATTGATCGTGATGGTCACCGGGCCAGATGGGGATAATTTTTCCTTGGTGAACAGCAACAGTGCAACCAGTAACAGCAGCAGGACCATAAAGGCAATTACCGTGATAAGGATGGTGCCGAGAGTACTTGTAGCTAAAAACATGTTTATTCTTTTTCTATAGCGTTATAGGATACAGCGTTTTGTTCCGCATCCTCTTCCAAATCTATTTTTTCTTCCTCTGTCTTCTGAACAGCGGTTTCTTCCGGGACAGGGGCGGCTTCATCCCCTCCTGTAAGCATTCCCCCAAAACTCATAAACCCTATGGCCATCAATCCGGTGATGATAAAGGTGATCCCGAGGCCCCTCAGCGGAGGTGGCACATTGGAATACCGGATCTTCTCCCGTATGGCGGCGATGGCGAGGATGGCCAGGAACCATCCAATCCCAGAACTCAGGCCGTAATTGAAGGCAAGGCCCAGGGAAGGGATCTCACGCGCCTGCATAAAGAGGGAACCTCCCAGGATCGCACAGTTTACAGCGATCAGGGGAAGGAAGATACCCAGGGAGTTGTACAGGGCGGGGGAAAACTTCTCAACAACGATCTCTACCAGCTGTACCATGGTAGCGATGGTAGCGATGAACAGGATAAAGGAGAGGAAACTCAGGTTGTAGTCTGCGTATTCCGGTCCGAGCCATGACAAGGCCCCATCCCTGAGCAGGTACTGGTCAAGCAGCCAGTTCAGGGGAACCGTTACGGCCAGTACAAAGATAACCGCTGCTCCCAGACCAACCGCCGTGGATACCTTTTTGGACACTGCCAGGTAGGAACACATCCCCAGGAAGGTGGCAAAGACCATGTTGTCTATGAAGATCGACTTAAAAAATAATTCTGTATGTTCTAACATAATACCGTTGTATAGGGTGTATTAATTTTCTTCAATCAAAGCGGGATTGCGCGAGCGCTGTACCCATATCAGGATGCCCACCACGATCAGCGCCATAGGGGATAACAGCATGAATCCGTTATTCTCATATCCAATGGCGTATAAGCCCGTTTTTTCAATGGGGTTTCCCAGCACAGGGAAGCCCAACAAGGTCCCTGAGCCCAGGAGTTCCCGGAAAAACCCGACAATGACCAGGATGATACCATACCCGGCTGCGTTTCCGATCCCGTCCAGGAAGGAGCGCCAGACACCATTCCCCAGGGCAAATGCTTCGAAGCGGCCCATGATGATACAGTTGGTGATGATCAGCCCTACAAAGACTGCCAGGGTCTTGCTCAGTTCATAGGCAAAGGCCTTGAGAACCTGGTCTACGATGATCACCAGTGTGGCCACCACGACCAGCTGCACGATGATCCGGATCTTGGAAGGGATGATGTTCCGCATCAGGGAGATCACGACATTCCCCAGGCCGAGCACGAAGAGGACTGACAAAGCCATCACTATGGAGGCTTTCAGTTCGGCAGTAATGGCCAGGGCAGAACAGATCCCCAGAACCTGAATGGTGATCGGGTTGTTGTCCGCCAGGGGGTCTAAGATCAGTTTGGAATCTTTTTTTGAGAGTAATGCCATGTTATCCTTGGTTTCTTAGTGTTTCGAAATAATCCTTGTACAGGTTGACGGTTTTGGAGATCATCGCCGAAACTCCGTTCCCCGTGATGGTAGCTCCGGCAAGGGCATCCACCTCGTTGTCATCCTTGATCTCATTCACAGGGTCATTGTTCCCTTTTACGACCTTGATGCCGGTGTAGTTGGAGCCGTTCAGGATGCTTTCCCCGGTAAAATCATCCATGAAATAACGCTGTTTGATGTTAGCGCCCAGACCAGGGGTTTCCGCCTTGTGGTCAAAATACACTCCCTGAACGATCATATCCTTATCCAGTGCCATAAAACCCCAGATAGCATCCCACAACCCTTTTCCGTACATGGGAACGATATAATAGGTCTCCCCATCCTTCTTTCCGATGAAGACAGGTAATTTCGGGGTATCTCCATCCTTTAGCTTGTCCAGCTCTTTCTTGATATCGATCATGTATGCCTGGTCGTCCGTGGTGATCTTATCCCCCTCGATGACCAGCTGTTCTGTGATGTAGGTAGAGAACTCCTTCTCGACTACCTCCGTGGGGACGAAATTCACGCTTCCTTCATCCTCATTCTCGTTAACGCCCATGGCGTAAAGGATGTTCTGCTGTTTTTCGAAGCGTTCGTTCTCCTTGATCTTTCCGCTCAGTGCAGAGGCGAGGTAGGCGAGGATACTTCCCACCACGATCACCATCAAACTGGCGAAGAGTACCGTATAAACATTGTTTTCCTTGTTCATTTGCTGTATCGTTTCAACTTATTGCTAAATCGTTTCAACTTTGAGTTTTGCTTCTTCTTCGGAATCCCTTGGCAGTACGACAGCGTTCTTAAACCGCTTGAGACGTTTCTTCACATTCGCCCTCACCACGTAATGGTCTATAGTGGGTGCAAAGACATTCATCAGCAGGATCGCCAGGAAGACACCTTCGGGATAGGCAGGGTTAAACACCCGTATCATCACCGAAATGAATCCGATAAGGAAACCGTATATCCATTTTCCCCTGTTGGTCTGGGAGCCCGTGACGGGATCCGTAGCCATATAGACGATCCCAAATGCGAGTCCGCCCACGATCAGGTGCTTCCAGAAATCAAAGCTCATCAGACCATAGAATTTGCTGGTTTCCGAGATCCAGCCAACATCCACCACCCCGTTGAAGATCAATCCCATAGCCAGGGCACCTGCCACGGCGCTGACCATGATCCTCCAGCTCGCTATCTTTGAGAAGATCAGGAAGAGTCCGCCCAGCAAGATCAAAAAGGTAGAGGTCTCCCCGACTGAGCCCGGAATAAATCCAAAGAACATATCCGAAACGGTATAGGAGAATTCATTCTGTCCGTTCTGTGCCAGGTACCCCAGGATGGTCTCCCCGGAAATGGCGTCAGGTGTACCTGCCCTTTCCATCCCCTGGTATACCCAAACCTTGTCCCCGCTCATCCAGGTAGGATAGGCGAAGAACAGGAAAGCCCTGATGGTGAGGGCCGGGTTCAGGATGTTCATTCCGGTACCGCCAAACACCTCTTTCCCGATGATCACGCCAAAGACCACAGCTACGGCCAACATCCACAGAGGGGTGTCGATCGGAACGATCAAAGGGACGAGCATGCCTGTGACCAGGTATCCTTCCTCCACCTCGTGACCTTTGATCACGGCGAATATAAATTCGATAAGAAGTCCCACACCATAGGAAACCACTACAAGGGGCAAAACTTTGATGATCCCGATCCAGAAATTGTCCCAGGTAAGGAAATCATTCCAGACAGAAAAGTTCTCAGGAAAGCCATTGATCGCGGAGTAATACTGGTATCCTGCATTGAACATGGAGAACAACAGCACGGGGACCAGGGCGAGGATCACCGTGTTCATGGTCCTCTTCAGGTCGTCCGCCGCACGGATATGCCCGCCAGAATGCGTGGTCTCATCCGGGGTAAACAAAAAGGTGTGGAAGGCGTTGAACGCCGGAGCCAGTTTTTTGTCCCTGAGCTGGTGTTTTATAATGTGTAACCTTTTCTTAAAAGTCAATCTTTTATTACTCATCTTTTTTATCCTATTTCTTTATGTAATAAATCCAATCCTTCTCTGATGATCTGTTGGTGAGGTTGTTTGGAGATACAAATGAATTCGGTCAGTGAAAAATCCTCGGGAATGACCTCGTAGAGTCCCAATTGTTCCATCTCATCCAGGTCTTTTACCATACAGGCCTTGAGCAGCTGAAGGGGATAGATGTCCATGGGAAATACCTCCTCGTACATCCCGGTGACCACAAAAGCCCTGTGCTCCCCATTGGTATTCGTGTCGAGGTCGTACTTTTTGTTGGGCTGCAGCCATGAGAACGTAAGCGCCCGGGTTGTAGAGATCTTGTCGAACACGGGTTTGTTCCAGCCGAAGAATTCGTAGTCGTCCCCTTCGGGAATGGCGGTCACCGTGGTATTGTAAAACCCGAGGTATCCGTCCTGCCGCGTTTTTGAACCGGTGAGCACATCCCCGTTGATCACCCGGAAGTGTTTGTCATTCACCCCGCTGGCATAGAGGAATGTAGCCACTTCTGCCCCTATTCTGGTCTTGTAGTATTGTGGCTTCTTGATGGAAGAACCGGCCAGGGCTACCAGGCGTTCTGCATTGAACCTTCCGGTCAGCAGAGCCTCCCCTATAATAACGAGGTCAGCCGCTCCGACGGTCCATACCCTCTCTCCCTTATTGATAGGATCGATCTTATTGATCTGCGTCCCTACGAGTCCGGCCGGATGGGGGCCTGATACCTTGTGGAGCTCGATCCCTTCCATTTTTGAAAATATGGAGGAGCCCTTTGCGCTGACAGATACGTGTACCGGCCCGGGGGTCAGTTTCCCGAGTGCGCTCAGGGCAGCCTGCAACTCCTTCTCTTTCCCGGCGAGCACGTATTCGAGGTCGGCCGCAAGGGGCCCGGTATTAAAGCCAGAGATAAAAATGGCCTTGGGAGTCACAGCGGGATCGGCGATTAAATCGTACGGCCTCTGTTTGATAAAAGGCCAGCATCCCGATTTGAGGAGGTACTGTTTCAGGTCCGCCGCTGAGACCTTATCCAGGTCTGGTGTCTTGTGCGTTATGAATTCCTGTTTCTTGTCTGCCAGAATCCTGAGGGTGAGGATCCTCCTTCGCGCACCCCTTTCTATCTCTACAAGCTCACCGCTGACAGGGGAAACGAACATCATGGATTCTATGTTCTTGTTGTAGAAGATGGGTTCCCCGGCTTTTACCTCGGCTCCCTCTTTCAAAATCATTTTGGGAGTGAGGCCGTGAAAATCCGAAAGGTTAATGGCGTATACGTTGCTCAGCGCGGCTTTGGAAGTCGTAGGCTCCGCTGCACCTACCAGGTTGATATTTAACCCCTTTTTTATTCTGATGTCTTTGGACATGAATGGCTACCGGTTTACAGTTTCAAAAAATTTGCCCAAAAATACCACTTAATAGAAAGTTTTCATAATTATTGCCTATAAATTTGGGCATTATAACGAAGTGAATTTCAGGGGCATGGTTTTTGTTTACCTTTGATTCTCATTTAGCCCGTTTATGTGTTTAAAACTTAAACAATTCATTCTCTTCTGCTTTGTTTTACAGGGATTTTCCCAGGTTCAAAAGGAGGTCAACCCACCGGCGAACATCAAGTCAGTGATCTTCAGGGGACCCACGGAAGATCAGTTTCCGGTGGTGCAGTTGGGAGAGGAGATCTACCTGGAATTCGATGACCTTTTGGCCCTGGAGCAGGACTACTATTACACTATAGTGCACTGCGATTACGACTGGACCCCCTCCGACCTGCTCAAATCCCAGTATCTCACGGGCATGGACAACCAGCGGATCATCAACTACGAGAACAGCTACAACACTCTCCAGCCCTACTCCAACTACCAGCTGAGGATACCCAATGAGAACATCAGGCTAAAGGTGAGCGGAAACTATATGCTGGAGATCTACAACAGTTCATATGAGCTGCAGTTCTCGAGGCGTTTCGTGGTTTACAGGGATCTGGTACGCGTCGGGGCACAGGTGAGGCGATCCCGGGATTTCAATTTCCTGAACGAGCGCCAGTCCGTACGGTTTACGATCAACTCAGCAGGCTTCCCATGGGTAAATCCCAAGCGGGAGATCAAGGTGGCCATCATCCAGAATTACCAGTGGAATACTATGTTACAGGGTATCCCGCCCCAATATGTCCTGGGCAATGAACTGGTGTACAGGTACGACCAGGAGACGAGCTTCGCTGGAGGCAATGAATTCCTCAATTTCGACACCAGTGACCTCCGGGCACCCACCTCCGCTATTTCTCGTATCGAATTCCAGGACCTGTACCAGCATTACCTCTTCCCGGATATTTACAGATACAACAGGGAGTACACCTATTTCCCCGACATCAACGGGGATTTTATGATACGGACCCTACAGGGCAGTGACCCGTCCCGGGAGTCTGAATACACGGAAGTTCATTTCGCCCTGCCCTACACAGAGCGCATTGGACTCGATGAGGTTTACATCTACGGGAAGTACAACAATTACGCCCTTGGAGAAGAGAACAGGCTGAAATATAACGAGACCACCGGGTACCTTGAGGGCACCCTGTTATTAAAACAGGGCTTCTACAATTATATCTATGCCCTGAAAAGACCTGATGGAAAAGTGGACCTCAACTCGGTGAGGGGCAATTTCCATTTCACGGAGAATACCTACCTGATCCTGGTCTACTACAGGGATTTCGGCGATCTTTATGACGGGATCATCGGGATCGGTTCAGCCAATTCCAGGACGATCAGCAACTGATCCTAAAGGATTGACCAGAGAAATCATTCTGTACACCGAAAAAATGGCGCGGTTTTCCTTCCAACCGGCCTAAATTATTATCTTTCGAAACGGAAATTTTCACAGGACCGTACTGCGGTGATCGATATCTAACCCATTGCCAGATGTACACCTCTCCGGCCTTGAGCTCATGTCCTTGACTCGGATATGTTTGAAGTATAAACTAAAGATTAAGCATAGGTGAAAATGATTACTCAGGTTACCAAAGGGATCAGAATATCAGTCGCAACGAGTTTCGAAGGGACTTTCTTCAAGAATTACAAAACCCATTTCGCCTTCGGCTATACCATCACCATCGAGAATCAGAGCAAGCACTCCGTGCAGCTCACTTCCAGGCACTGGCAGATCTACGATGCCCTCAATGAAATGGAGGTCCTGGACGGGGAAGGGGTGATCGGGAAGAAACCCGTGATCAAGCCCGGGCAGTCGCACACCTATAGTTCGGGATGCCTGCTCTCCTCGCCCATTGGCTCCATGAAAGGGTATTACAACATGGTCAATTTCTCTACGACGGAGAAATTCAGGGTGTTCGTTCCCCCATTTAAATTCAGCGCCCCCTTCGCCCTGAACTAAGGCGCGAAACTCCTCAGGATATTTCGCAAACCTTCCTTCTTTTCGTACCTTTGCCCCGTTTAAAAATAAATCTGTCAGATCATGGGTAAAGGTTTTTTCCAGGTTCCTGTTGCGTACAATGAACCGATAAAAAGCTATGCTCCGGGAACCCCGGAAAGAGATGCTGTTCTAAAGCAGTACAAGGCGTATTACAACGGGAATGAGGATATTCCCCTCTATATTGGCTCTGAAGAGGTCAGGACGGGAAACACCCGGCCGCTTTCCCCTCCGCACGACCATAAGCACAAGGTGGGTCAGTACCACCTGGCCGAAAAAAAACATGTTTCAGAAGCCATCAAAACAGCCCTTGATGCCAGGACGGCATGGGCAGCGCTCAGCTGGGAACAGCGGGCTGCCATCTTCCTGAAAGCTGCCGAACTCGTTTCCGGGCCATACAGGGCCAGGATCAACGCTGCCACCATGATCGCACAATCCAAGACCATTCACCAGGCAGAGATCGATGCGGCCTGTGAATTCATCGACTTCCTAAGGTTCAATGTGGAATATATGTCCCAGATTTACCAGGAACAGCCCGAATCTGCAGAAGGGATCTGGAACCGGGTGGAATACAGGCCCCTGGAAGGTTTTGTGTATGCCATCACCCCCTTTAACTTTACGGCCATTGCCGGGAACCTGCCGGCCAGTGCCGCGATGATGGGGAATGTGGTGGTCTGGAAGCCCAGTGACAGCCAGATCTTTTCAGCCAAGGTGCTCGTCGACGTTTTTAAGGAAGCAGGCCTTCCGGATGGGGTGATCAATGTGATCTACGGCGACCCTGTGATGATCACCGAACAGGTACTTACACACCCCGATTTCTCAGGACTACATTTTACAGGCTCAACCGATGTTTTCCGGAACCTTTGGACCCAGATCGGGAACAACATCCATCTCTACAAGACGTACCCCCGTATCGTAGGAGAGACCGGAGGCAAGGACTTTATCCTGGCACATCCCACGGCGAAGCCAAGGCAGGTCGCGACGGCCATTGTCCGCGGAGCCTTCGAATTCCAGGGGCAGAAATGCAGTGCTGCCTCCAGAGTGTATCTCCCTAAATCCACTGCGGATGAGATCCTTAAAGAAGTGAAAAAAGACATGGATTCCTTCAATCCGCCAGGGTCTCCCGAAAATATGAACAACTTCGTCACAGCAGTGATACACGAAGGGGCTTTCAACAAACTGGCCTCATACATAGACAGGGCCAAAAAGGACAAAGATGCCTCCATTTTTGCCGGGGGCGGGTATGACAAGAGCAAGGGATACTTTATCGAGCCAACAGTGATCCTGACCACGGACCCTCACTACGTGACCATGGAAACCGAATTATTCGGCCCCGTGGTTACCGTATATGTCTATGAAGACAAGGAATGGACAAACGTGCTTGAACTCGTAGATACTACCTCTGTGTATGCACTTACCGGTGCGGTCATGGCCACCGACCGTTACGCCATAGACCAGGCTACCAAAGCCCTGGAGAATTCGGCTGGTAACTTCTACATCAATGACAAGCCCACGGGTGCCGTGGTAGGCCAGCAGCCCTTCGGCGGGGCCAGGGCCTCAGGCACCAACGACAAGGCGGGGTCTGCCCAGAACCTGTTGCGTTGGGTGTCACCCCGACTCATCAAGGAAACTTTTGTAAGCCCGGAAGATTACAGGTATCCGTTTATGGGATAGAAAAAAGGGAAATAACAAAAGCCCTCAGGGACCAGAATCCTGAGGGCTTTTTTATGGAGTTCAACCACCTTAAGGCCACTTCAAAATACTTTCAATGTAAATTTAACGTTAATTTTTTGTAAATTTAAGGTAACTTTACAACGAAATATGACGTATTATGAAGAGATCAGCCCCCAAGAATCCGTTCAAAAAGGAAACCGAGTCCGGTACTATTAACCTGTATGAGCAATTGAAAAAATACGCACGAAAGTGCCGTTATTCCTATCTTTCTAACCTCCAGCTATGATCCAGGACGGGTAGACATCGGCAGGTGTACCACGACCTTGGTCTCAAAGAAATCTTCTTTAAAGTACCCGGATAAGGGATACGTACGGGCATTTGGAAATTCTTTCAATTCCTCAGTCAGGTCCCCTCCCTTCAGATACAGTATGCCATTTTCCAGGGGATGAACGGACTTGCTCCTGATCTTCCCCTTAACCCAGTGTACGAAGGTAGGCATGGCGGCCACAGCCCTGCTGACGATAAAATCGAACTGCCCTTCGAGATCCTCTGCACGTGCATTTACCGAGGTCACGTTCTTCAGTCCGAGTCCGCCTACCACTTCCTGAACTACTCGGATCTTCTTCCCTATGGAATCCACCAGGGTAAACTGGGTCTCCGGAAATAATATCGCCAGGGGAATTCCGGGAAAACCTCCCCCCGTACCCACGTCCAGAACCCGGCTACCGGGCAGGAAGGAAACCACCTTTGCGATCCCCAGGGAATGCAACACGTGACGGAGATACAATTCGTCCACATCCTTTCTTGAGACCACGTTGATCTTCCGGTTCCAATCCTGGTAAAGCACCCCCATTGAGGCGAAGTGTTCCCTTTGATCAGGGGTTAGTTCCGGAAAATACTGCAGGATCAGATCTGCGTCCATTCTTGGGTTTTGGACCAAAAATACAGCAAATTGGCCTGCCTTTTTATGATATTTTATGATTACGTGGGCATGAAAAAGAGATGCATTGCGTTATCTTTACAGTCTTGAATCATTTCTATGGACAAAACAACGATCAGATTTTCGCGAAAGGACTCCGCGAATTTTTTCAGAACACTCAACAAAAGGGTCAATGAATACTTCGAAACTCACAACCTGAAAAAGACCGGGAACTGGCAGCTGCACCTGAAGACAGCGATCATGTTCTCCCTCTTTCTCGCTCCTTATTTCCTGATCCTGACACTCGACCTGCCCAACTGGGCGAACCTACTGCTCACCATGACCATGGGAGTGGGAATGGCCGGGGTTGGGATGAATGTCATGCACGATGGCAATCACGGGTCCTATTCCACCAAAAAGTGGGTAAACAAGCTCATGGGCAGCAGCATTTACATCCTTGCCGGCAATGTGTACAACTGGCAGGTGCAACACAATGTGCTCCACCACACCTACACGAATATCCACAATCACGACGAAGATCTTGAAGCCGGGAGGATCCTGCGCTTCTCGAAACACGCCAAATGGCATCGTTTCCATAAATTCCAGCATTACTACAGTGTATTCCTCTACGGCTTGCTCACCTTCAATTGGGCACTGACCACGGATTTTATGCAGATGTACCGCTATACCAAGCGCAAGCTTTCTTACGGGAAATTCCCGAACCCCTTTGTGAACTGGAGCGTCTTGCTCATTACCAAGGCCATTTACATCACCGTTTGGATCGTCATCCCCATGGTATTCCTGAGCATTGCCTGGTGGAAGATCCTCCTGGGCTTTTTCGTCATGCATTATGTGGCCGGGGTGATCCTGAGCGTGGTCTTTCAGCTGGCCCATGTGGTGGACGAGGCTGAAACACCCTTACCGGAAAAAGACGGGTCCATGAAGAATACCTGGGCCATTCACCAGTTATTCACCACCGTGAATTTTGGGACCAGGAACAGGATCGTGAACTGGTTTACGGGCGGACTCAACCACCAGGTGGAGCACCATATCTTCCCGAACATCAGCCATATCCATTACACAAAAATCTCCAAAATTGTGAAAGAAACGGCCAGGGAATATAATTTGCCTTACAACGAATATAAAACTACCAGAAAAGCCATAATTTCGCACTTCAAACATTTGAGGGAACTGGGCAGAAATCCCCAGATGCAGTATCAATAATTAGTCAGACCAACATGAGTAACGCCTTATCCGATAGAATCAACAAACTCTCTACTTCGGCTACCCTCGCTATGGCCGCCAAGGCCAGGGAACTCAGGAACGAAGGAAAGGACATCATAGGCCTCAGCCTGGGGGAACCCGATTTCAATATTCCCGATTTCATCAAGGAAGCCGCCAAGAAGGGCGTAGATGAAAATTACAGTAGTTATTCCCCAGTAGACGGGTATGCGGACCTCAAGCAGGCTATCTCAAATAAGTTCAAAAGGGACAATAACCTTACGTACGCCCCCAACCAGATCGTGGTCTCCACCGGGGCAAAACAATCCCTGGCCAATGTGGCCATGGTGATGCTCAACAAAGGGGATGAGGTGATCTTGCCGGCCCCCTACTGGGTGAGCTATAGCGACATCGTAAAGCTGGCCGAAGGAACCCCTGTGGAAGTACCCACTACCATCGAGACAGATTTTAAGATGACCCCGTCCCAACTCAAAGCCGCCATCACTCCAAAAACCAAGATGCTCTGGTTCAGTTCTCCCTGTAACCCAAGCGGATCTGTCTACAGCGAAGAGGAACTCAGGGGACTTGCCGAGGTCCTCAGGGAGTATCCGGGGATCTTTGTGGTCTCGGACGAGATCTATGAGCACATCAATTTCAGGGGCAGGCACGCCAGTATTGCCACCATAGAAGGGATGTACGACAGGACCATCACCGTGAACGGAGTATCCAAGGCCTTCGCCATGACAGGATGGAGGATCGGTTACTTAGGTGCGGCCGACTGGATCGCCAAAGCCTGTACCAAATTCCAGGGACAGATCACCAGCGGGGCCAATGCCATTGGTCAGCGGGCAACCATCGCCGCCCTGGAGGCACCCGTGAGCAGCATACAATACATGATCGACAAGTTCCGGGAACGAAGGGACCTCATTCTCTCCCTTTTGGGTACCATAGAGGGTTTTAAGCTCAATGTCCCCGAAGGAGCTTTCTACGTATTCCCGGACATCTCCAGTTATTTTGGGAAGGAATTGAAGGGCAGCAGGATTGACAATGCCTCCGATTTCGCCATGTACCTCCTGGAACACGCCAATGTGGCGACAGTGACAGGGGAGGCATTCGGAAACCCGGATTGCATCCGTATTTCCTATGCGGCTTCTGAAGAGGAGATCAGGGAAGCTGTTGAAAGGATCAAAAAGGCGCTTTAATTTCCCTTACGTCCTTTTCCAGAAATAAGGTGTCATCAGGATCAGGACCGTAAAGAGTTCCAACCTTCCTGCCAGCATCAGGAAACCACACCACCATTTCCCCAGCAAGGGCAGGCTGTTGAAGTTGTTCAGCGGACTTAGGGTGCCGAAGGCGGGTCCTACATTCCCAAGGGAAGAGGCCGCACCTCCTATGGCTGTCTCAAAATCGAGTCCAAGAAAGCCCAGCACGAGTGCTCCGATCACAAATAGCAGCATATACAGCACGAAGAACCCGATCACGTTGTAGACCACGTGCTCCGTTACCGTCTTGTTATTGAACCTCACGGGAATCACCGCATTCGGGTGGAGTGTCCTTTTGAATTCCAGCAAACCGTTCTTGATAATGAGGATATGCCTCATGATCTTGATCCCACCCGCCGTAGACCCGGCGGAGCCCCCGGCAAACATCAATCCAAAAAAGAAAACGGTAATAAAAGGGGTCCACGCCGTAAAGTCAGCAGAGACAAATCCCGTGGTAGTGACGACCGCCACCACCTGGAATAGCCCGTGCCTGAAGGCGTGTTCTGCATTGCCAAGCACCATTGGGTGGTAGTCTGAAACGGGTACCTCGGCCTTGTAATAGATGACCAGGGCCACCGCGATCACGATCAGGGAGGTAAAGATCGCGTAATACTTGAATTCCTCATCCCTGAGGACCTTCTGCACCTTCCCCTTAAAGGCGAAATAGCTAAGCACGAAGTTACTCCCGGCCAGGAACATAAAAACGATCACGATATACTGGATCAGAGGCTGGTCATTCCAATGGGCCAGGCTGGCATTCTTTGTGGAAAAGCCCCCGGTAGACAGGGTGGCGAGGGAGTGGTTGATCGCATCAAAAAAAGACATCCCCGCTACCTTGAGTAGGATGGTCTCAGCCATCGTATAGCCGAAATAGATCAGCCAGAGCCGCTTTGCGGTATCCGTGATCCTGGGGTGGAGTTTGTCTGCGCTGGGTCCGGGAGCCTCAGCGGCAAAAAGCTGCATCCCCCCTATCCCCAGGAGGGGCAGGATGGCGATGGCGAGTACGATGATCCCCATACCACCGATCCAGTGGGTGAGGCTCCGCCAGAACAGGATGCCTTCAGGAAGGACCTCGATATCATCTATGATGGATGCCCCTGTTGTAGTATAGCCCGACATGGTCTCGAAAAAGGCATTGGTCACGTCCGGGATGGCCCCTGAAAAAATATAGGGCAGGACACCGGAAGCCGCCATGATGATCCATCCGAAGGTGACAATGATATACCCCTCCTTACGCGAGACCTCCTTATCATGTCCCCGGGTAAGGAACATGGCCATCACCCCTATCATCATGGTGACGATGGAGGCCATGGTTATATCCAGGGTTACGCCGTCCTCGTAAATACCACTAACTACGGCCGCCAGCAACATAAAGCCCCCATTGCAAAGCAGGAGGAGGCCCATCAGGTGAAGGATGATTTTTGTGTTGAATCCCATTTTACAGGAATAAGCGTTCGATCTTCTGAATAGCCTGGGGCAGGCAGCAAACCACTACCCGGTCTCCGGAAGTGATCCTGAAATCTCCCAGGGCAACCATACCCAGGCCTTCCCGTATCACCCCGCCTATGATGGCGTTTCTGGGGAAGTCCAGATCCCGGATCACCTGTCCGTCCATTTTGGAATCGGGTTTCACCACGAATTCCAAGATCTCGGCATTTAGGTTGTTCAGCCGGGTCAGGGCCACCACTTCCCCTTTTCGGATGTACCTGAAGATGTTGTTGGCCGCCAGGAGTTTCTTGTTGATGAGCGTATCTATGCCGATGGACTGGGACAGCTGGAAATAATCCATATTTTCCACCAGGGCGATGGTCTTCTTGATGTGCTTTGATTTGGCCACCAGGCAGGACATGATATTGGTCTCTGAATTCCCGGTAACGGCGATGAAGGCGTCCATGGACTCCAGGCTCTCTTCTTCCAGCAGTTCCACATTGCGGCCATCCCCATTGATCACGAGGGCATTCGGGAGGATATCGGCCAGGTCAAAAGCCTTTTCCTTGTTCTTCTCGATGAGTTTTACGTTGAATTTTCTCGCACATAGGTCACGCGCTGCCTTAAAACCGACCTTGCTCCCACCGAGGATCATCACATTCTTGAGGGCCTCTTTCTTCTTCCCCGTGAGCTTGTACAATTCGTCCACTCCTTTTTTGTCTGTGATGAAATACACCTGGTCATCGGCCTTGAATACGGTATCACCCCTGGGGATCAGGGTGTACTGGGTCCCTCTTCTCTGCAGGGCGATGGGCATGAAATGCAGTTCAGGGAAAATGGATGCCGCCTCTTTCACTGACTTCCCTACGAAGGGAGCACTCTTGGGAAGGGAGACGCCCACCATGATCAGGGCCCCGTCCTCAAATTCATAGGTATCGGAAAAGGCCGATTGGTTGAGCAGGAGCTGGATCTCCGAGGCCGCGAGTTCTTCCGGAGAGATCAGCTCGTCGATCCCGAGTTCTGAGAAGTTGATCTGTTCCCGATAGTCCAAAAACTCGGTATTGGAGATACGGGCGATGGTCCTTTTACACCCCAGTTGTTTAGCCAGCATGCACAGGGTGATATTCGTGGTTTCCGAGGAAGTGACCCCGATCACCAGGTCCGAGTTCTCCACGCGCGCTTCCTGAAGAACGGACAGAGAAGTGGCATCACCTCTCAATACCCTGATATCCAAATGATTGTCTGCGTAAATCAGGCTTTCCTTGTGCGTGTCAATCAGGGTGATGTCCTGTGATTCGTAAGAGAGTAGTTTAGCCAAATGAAAGCCTACTTCGCCTGCACCAGCGATGATAATCTTCATGAGCAAATAAGGTCTTTAATCATAACGCACGGACCGTCCTGGAAGTACTTTCCCGATCGTATTGCCACGGCACTTACCAAAGGAAGAGGAGCATGGTTTGCGAAGCAAAATTACACAATTTTATTTCATACCTGCGGAAAGGTCCGCATTGTTTTACAAAGATGGACGGTTCACTGATTCGTATCTCAAAACCAAGGCTTTGTCTTATCTTTGGCCAAAATTACGGCTATGTCGAGGAATGTGACTCCTTATAAGGACACAAATAGGGGCAAAAAAGAACAGGTGACCACCATGTTTGATGCCATTTCGGGAGAATACGACGGACTCAACCGGGTTATCTCCTTTGGGATCGATGTAAAGTGGAGGAAGAAGGTCGTTAAGATCCTTAAGGACAAAGCGCCGGAGAATATTCTGGATATCGCTACCGGCACGGGTGACCTTGCCATTAATCTCACCGAGACCGGTGCCTCCAGGATCGTAGGCCTTGATATTTCCCGCGGAATGCTTGAGGTCGGAAAGAACAAGGTGAGGCAAAAGAAATTGGAGAACAAGGTGGAAATGCTCGTTGGCGACAGTGAAGACCTGGAATTCGAGGATAACAGCTTTGATGCGGTCACCGTTGCCTTCGGCGTCCGGAACTTCGAGAATCTCGAAAAAGGGTTGAGTGAGATCTACAGGGTTCTGAAGCCACAGGGCACACTAGTGGTCCTGGAGACCTCCGTTCCTACTAAAACTCCTTTTAAACAGGGCTATAAGCTGTACACCAGATACATCCTGCCCACTATCGGCAAAATTTTCTCCAAAGACCGGTCGGCCTACCGCTATCTGAGCGAATCGGCTTCGGTATTTCCCCATGGGGAAGACTTCAACAATATTTTAAGGGAAATCGGGTTTATAGGTATGGAGAACCGGCCTCAAACCTTTGGTGTGGCCTCCCTCTATATCGCCAGTAAGTAGTCTATGAGAAGATCCTTCCTTCTGCTGATCCTGATCCTTTCTGTTCATGGAAACGGACTATTCGCCCAATTCAATGAAAAACCCATCCTCAACCTTGAAAATGAGGATAAGAGATTGTTGAACTGGGGCTACTTCCTGGGCTTTAACCAATACGATTTCAAATTTGAATACAGGAATGACCTGGATGATATCCTTGTAGACAAATCTGTCGGATTCAACGTCGGCCTTATAGGGGAGATCAGGCTTCACGAACATCTGGATCTCCGATTTGAACCCGGATTGTACTACGGTACAAGAACGCTTGGCTTTCCCGGCTTTTCGGAGGAGAACGATGCCATACGGGAGGTGAAATCGACCTATATCAACTTCCCCCTCCTGCTGAAGGTCAGCACAAAACGCATAGGGAACTGGAAACCCTTTTTGGTAGGCGGGGTTTCAGCCTCTTTAAACCTGGGCAGCAATGAGGACAGCCTGGATGACAACAGCAGTGGAACCTTCAGGATGAAAAAACAGGTTTACAATTACGAACTCGGCTTTGGGATCGATTTCTACACGGAATACTTCAAGTTCTCCCCTTCCATCAGGGGGGTGTTCGCGATCACGGACGAACTCGTACCGGACAATGACCCGTCTAGCCCCTGGACCGGCAATATAAATGCCCTTCGTACCCGGGGGGTCTTTGTAAACTTCACCTTCGAATAAGGTCAGTTCCCACCTTCCCTCCTCAGTTCGTTCAGGAGAATGGCCGTAGCCGTGGCCACATTCAGGCTTTCTGCAGATTCCCGGCTAAATTGGGGGATGCTTACTTTTCTTAGAATTTGCTCACCCGCCTCCTCTGAAATCCCATGGGCCTCGTTCCCCATGACCAGGATCCCGGATCCGGGCCATTTTGTGTTGTGCACGTTTTCACCTTCCATGTAAGCACCGAACACGGGTTCACCGGCGGAGCTCAGGAATTCCACAAGGGGGGTATACACCACATTCACCCGCGCGATAGAACCCATCGTGGCCTGCAATACCTTGGGGTTGTAACAATCCACCGTATCTTCCGAACAAACCAAATGCGGGACCCCGAACCAGTCGCACAAACGAATAATCGTTCCCAGATTTCCGGGGTCCTGCACCCCGTCAAGGGCCAGTATCCATCCATCATGACTCACGGGGCCAGGCTCGGGAATGGGAAATACACCCAGCACCTTGTTGGGCGATTTAAGTCCGCTCATCCTGATCAGATCTGCTTCCTTCACCACCTCATAGGGAGGGGGGTTGTCGGGAAAGATCTCGGGCGTGGTGGTATAGAGGAACCTGGGGGCAAACCCTGCGTGCAAAAGCTCGTTCACCATCTTGACACCCTCGGCCACAAAGAGGCCGCTGGCCTTTCTGTTCTTTTTTTGCTGCAGGCTCCTGATATACTTTATTTGACTTTTCCCAACCATCCAAATAATGTATTTTTGATTCCTATGAATACCTCCTTTCCTCTTAAAGGCTGCGGTGCTAAAATAGGTATCTTCCTGCTTATCGCGTGGCTTTCCTCCTGTAATACTTTGAAACGCGTAGGGGAAAATGAGTTGTTGCTGACCAGAAATACCATCTATACAGACGGGGAAAGGGTCCTGGATGAGGATGCGAGAAGCCTTATCGTACAGGAGCCCAATACCCGGGTCCTGGGATATCCTCTCCGGTTGAACCTCTATAATCTGGCAAAGAAGGACCCTGATTCTACCTTCCTGGCCTGGTTGAACCGCAAACCCGAAAGGGAAGAACGCCTCGCCAGGCTGCTTTCCCAAAAACAGGTGGATGCCCTGGGTGAATCCTTCCTGGTGAAGGGCTACAGTGAATGGCTTAAAAAGATCGGAGAGGCCCCGGTCATCATCGATACGAACCGCACTCGGAAAACCCTCCAAAGGCTCAAGACCTATTACGACAGCAAGGGCTATTTCAACAATTCCACCACCTTCGAGATCAGGGAAGAGAAAAGGAAACAACGGGCAGGGATCGACTACCTCATCACCCTCGGCAAACCTTATTTCATCGACTCCCTTACCTACTCTTTCGCTTCCCCGGCCATAGATTCCATCTACCGGAAAAACAGCAGCAGTTCCTACATCAAAGAAGACAAGCAATTTGATTTCGCTGATTTCAACAGTGAGCGTGAACGCCTTACTAAACTCTTCCGAAATTCAGGGGTCTATAATTTTCAGGAGAGCTCCATTACCTACAACATTCTGAGGGATACCTCCGAAGTAACGGACGACCAGCAGATGACGGTGGAACTGAATATTGAGAATCTTCGGAAACGGGGAGATACGGCCATCACTACCTCGGAATACAAGGTATTTACCTTTGACAGGATCAATGTATTTGCAGACTACGAATTCGGCGACGATCCGGGGAACATGGAGTTTACCGAGTATAAGAATTACAGGATCTACTACAAGGACAAACTCCGCTATAAACCCAAAGCCCTGACCGATGCCATCTTTTTTGAAAAGGACAGCCTCTACAGGGATCTGGACAGGTTGAGGACCTACAGGCAGATCACCAACCTCAACACATTTAAATACCCAAACATCCAGATCCTCGAGGATAGTACGGAGACCAGGCTGATCTCGAATATCTTCCTCACAGCGAGATCCAAGTATTCCCTGGGCCTGAACCTGGATGTGACCCACTCGAACATCCAAAGGCTTGGGATCGGTTTCAGCACCTCCCTGATCACGAGGAATGTCTTCGGGGGAGCCGAAACCCTGAGCCTATCTGCCAGGGGCACTTTTGGACTTCTGAGTGATACTTCCCTCCCTGAAGATTTCTTCTCGGAGGTGGGGGCGGATGTCAACCTCACTTTCCCAAGGATCTGGTTCCCCCTTCCCACAGAGAGCGTCATACCTTATTACATGCTACCTCAGACGAGGATCTCTGCGGGAACGAGTTTCCAGAAGAACATCGGGCTCGACAAACAGACACTGAACAGCATTTTGGGCTATACCTGGACGCCGGACAATTTCAGGAAGAACACACTGGAGTTACTCAACATCCTCTATGTCCGGAATGTGAACCCGGACCGGTTCTTCAATGTCTATGGCAGCAGTTACCGCCAACTCGATGACATTGCGGACAATTACCAGGACGATCCTGCCCTGGCCGAATTTTTCGAGCCCACAGACGACCCGGC
>JBFKPJ010000037.1:0-19452 GCA_041628355.1 Muriicola sp.
AAAATTAAAACCGATCACTCCCGGACAGCGATTTAAAGTAGTAAACGGATTTGACGCGCTTACTGCTGATAAGCCGGAGAAAAGCTTGCTTGCTCCGTTAAAAAAGTCGGGAGGTAGAAACAGTCATGGAAAGATGACCATGCGCCACAGGGGTGGTGGTCATAAAAGAAGGTATCGTCTGGTCGATTTCAAGAGGTTGAAGCACGGAGTTGAGGCCGAGGTAAAATCGATACAGTACGACCCTAACAGAACGGCTTTCATCGCCCTGATAGAATACAAGGACGGTGACAAGAGCTATATCATTGCCCAGAACGGGCTGCAGGTAGGGCAGAAGGTAGTTTCCGGAACAGGGGCAGCCCCTGAGGTCGGCAACGCCATGCCCATGAATGAGATCCCATTGGGTACCATTCTTTCCTGTATCGAACTGCGTCCCGGGCAGGGAGCTGTACTGGCGAGAAGCGCCGGAACCTTTGCCCAGTTGATGGCGAAGGAAGGAAAATACGTGACCATTAAGTTGCCTTCCGGGGAAACCAGGATGGTACTGGGCAATTGCCTGGCTACCATAGGTGCCGTATCCAACTCTGATCACCAGCTGATCGTTTCCGGAAAAGCCGGTCGCAGCCGCTGGTTGGGCAGAAGGCCAAGGACAAGGCCTGTTGCGATGAACCCTGTAGACCACCCCATGGGAGGTGGTGAAGGAAGGGCATCCGGAGGACATCCGAGATCCAAGAAAGGGATACCTGCCAAAGGGTACAGGACCCGTTCCAGGACCAAGGATACCAATAGATATATCATAGAACGTAGAAAGAAATAAAAAGTAGAAAGAAATGGCACGTTCACTAAAAAAAGGACCCTACGTTCACATAAGCCTTGAGAAGAAGGTCAAGCAGAATGTAGACTCAGGCAAGAAGACCGTGATCAAGACCTGGTCAAGGGCTTCTATGATCACCCCGGATTTCGTAGGCCAGACCATCGCCGTGCACAACGGAAAGCAGTTTGTTCCGGTCTATGTGACAGAGAACATGGTGGGGCACAAATTGGGAGAGTTCTCCCCAACACGCCACTTCCGAGGTCATGCCGGGGCTAAAAATAAAGGTAAAAAGTAAGTAAGCTATGGGAGTTCGAAAAAAACAAATGGCCGAAAGAATCAAGGCAGAGAAAAAGGAGCTGGCCTTTGCAAAGCTCAATAACTGCCCTACTTCACCCCGTAAGATGCGTCTGGTTGCAGACCTGGTCAGGGGAGCAGAGGTAGAGAAGGCACTTGCCATCCTCAGGTTCAACCCTAAGGAAGCTTCCCGCAGGCTTGAAAAACTCTTGCTTTCCGCCATTGCCAACTGGCAGGCGAAGAACGAAGATGCGAATATTGAGGAGGCCGATCTCATTGTAAAGGAGATCCGCGTAGATTCAGGCAGGATGCTCAAGCGCCTCAGACCTGCACCTCAGGGAAGGGCACACAGGATAAGGAAACGTTCAAACCATGTCACCCTGGTGGTAGGTGCAAATAATAATACAGAAGCTTAGTATGGGACAAAAGACAAATCCAATAGGAAACCGCCTGGGGATCATCAGAGGATGGGAATCCAACTGGTACGGGGGCAATGATTACGGTGACAAACTCGCCGAGGACGACAAGATCCGAAAATATGTACACGCCCGTTTGGCCAAGGCCAGTGTTTCCAGGGTAATCATCGAAAGGACCCTGAAACTCATTACGGTGACCATCACCACGGCCAGGCCCGGGATCATCATCGGTAAGGGAGGTCAGGAAGTAGACAAGCTGAAGGAAGAGTTGAAGAAGATCACCGACAAGGAGGTGCAGATCAATATCTTCGAGATCAAGAGGCCTGAGGTAGATGCCAACCTGGTAGCAGCCAGTATCGCCCGTCAGATCGAGAACAGGATCTCTTACAGGCGAGCCATTAAAATGGGGATCGCTGCAGCCATGAGGATGAATGCCGAAGGGATAAAGATCATGATCTCCGGACGACTGAACGGTGCTGAGATGGCACGTTCAGAATCTTATAAAGAAGGGCGTATCCCGCTGTCCACTTTCAGGGCAGACATCGATTACGCCATGGATGAGGCCCATACCACTTACGGACGCCTGGGTATCAAGGTGTGGATCATGAAAGGGGAGGTCTACGGTAAAAGAGATCTTTCTCCTCTCGTGGGAATGTCCAAAGGTACCGGCAAGGACAAAGCGGATACCGGAAAGAAACGCAGAAGAAAATAATAAGTAAAGTAGGAAGACATGTTACAGCCGAAAAGGACGAAGTTTCGCAAAGCGCAGAAAGGCCGTATGAAAGGCAATTCCGGAAGAGGGCACCAGCTTTCTAACGGGATGTTCGGGATCAAATCAATGGATTCCGCCTTTATCACTTCGCGCCAGATCGAAGCAGCCCGTGTTGCTGCCACCCGATATATGAAGAGACAGGGTCAGTTGTGGATCAAGATATTCCCGGACAAGCCCATCACCAAGAAACCTCTCGAGGTTCGTATGGGTAAAGGAAAGGGTGCACCTGAGTACTTTGTGGCCGTTGTAAAACCGGGCAGGATCATGTTCGAGGTTTCCGGGGTACCGATGGACGTCGCTCAGGAGGCCCTCAGGCTGGCCGCTCAAAAGCTACCGGTGAAAACAAAATTCGTTGTGGCTAGGGATTACGAAGCCGCCTAAATTCAATGCTATAAGACCATGAAACAATCAGAGATAAAAGAATTGTCGGTAGAGGATTTGAAGGATAAGATGGCGGATCTGCAAAAGAAGTATGCCGACCTGAAAATGGCCCACGCTGTGACACCCCTGGAGAATCCACTCCAGCTTAGAAACGTGAAAAGGACAGTGGCGAAACTGGCTACAGAATTAACAAAAAGGGAAAACCAATAACGGGTTCTGCTTTATGGAAAAAAGAAATTTAAGAAAAGAAAGAGTAGGCGTTGTAACCAGCAACAAAATGGAGAAATCCATTGTTGTTTCCGAAGTAAAGCGGGTAAAGCACCCTATGTACGGTAAGTTCGTATTGCGGACAAAGAAATATGTTGCACACGATGAAACCAACGACTGCAATATTGGGGATACTGTAAAGATCATGGAAACAAGACCTTTGAGTAAGACCAAATGCTGGAGATTGGTAGAAATCCTTGAAAGAGCTAAATAATTATGTTACAGCAAGAATCTAGACTTAAAGTGGCAGACAACACCGGTGCAAAAGAGGTGTTGACCATCCGTGTCCTGGGTGGTACCAAAAGAAGATATGCCTCCGTCGGGGACAAGATCGTGGTTTCTGTGAAAGAGGCTACCCCTAACGGAACCATCAAGAAAGGAGCTGTTTCCACAGCCGTGGTCGTACGCACCAAGAAAGAGGTAAGGCGCCCTGACGGGTCTTACATCAGGTTCGATGACAACGCCTGTGTACTGCTGAACCCCACAGGGGAAATGCGCGGAACCAGGGTTTTCGGTCCGGTGGCCAGAGAGCTGAGGGATAAGCAGTTCATGAAGATTGTTTCATTAGCTCCCGAGGTGCTATAATCATACAAGAGGATGAAATTGAAGATAAAAACAGGGGATACAGTACGGGTAACTGCCGGAGACCACAAGGGATCTGAAGGCAAGGTCGTATCTGTTGACCGAGAGAAGAACAAGGCGATCGTCGAAGGGATCAATATGGTATCCAAGCACGAAAAGCCAAGTGCCAAGAACCCCCAGGGGGGCATTGTACAAAAAGAAGCACCCATCCACGTATCTAACCTTTCCCTGATCGACAAGAAGTCAGGGGAGACCACCAGGGTAGGATTCGAAGTCAGGGATGGAGAGAAAGTGCGGGTTTCAAAGAAATCTAACGAGGTAATATAGTTATGGCTTACGTTCCAAGATTAAAGAAAGAGTACCAAGAGCGGGTGATCGCATCCCTGAAGGAAGAATTCGGGTACAGCAATATCATGCAGGTGCCTAAATTGAAGAAGATCGTCATCAGCAGGGGTGTTGGTGCTGCCGTGGCAGACAAGAAACTCATCGACCATGCGGTGGATGAACTCACCGCGATCACAGGTCAGCGGGCAGTGTCTACGATCTCCAAGAAGGACGTGGCTTCCTTCAAGCTCAGGAAAGGAATGCCCATTGGGGCCAAAGTGACCCTGAGGGGAGAGAAGATGTACGAATTCCTCGACAGGCTTGTTACTACGGCACTCCCCAGGGTAAGGGACTTCCAGGGGATCAGGGCCACAGGCTTTGACGGACGTGGGAATTACAACCTGGGGATCACTGAACAGATCATCTTCCCAGAGATCAATATCGACAAGATCAACAGGATCAATGGGATGGATATCACCTTTGTGACCAGCGCAGAAACCGATAAAGAAGCACAATCCCTTTTGGCAGAATTGGGTCTGCCATTTAAAAAGAATTAGTATGGCTAAAGAATCAATGAAAGCCCGTGAACGCAAAAGGGCAAAAATGGTAGCGAAATACGCAGAGAAGAGAAAGGCTCTCAAAGAAGCCGGCGATTATGAGGCATTGCAGAAATTGCCCAGAAACGCATCTCCTGTCCGCATGCACAATCGCTGCAAGCTCACCGGAAGGCCAAAGGGCTATATGAGGACTTTTGGGATCTCCAGGGTAATGTTCAGGGAAATGGCCAACAAAGGGTTGATCCCCGGAGTGAAAAAAGCAAGTTGGTAATACTACTAAAAAGGAAAGAAAATGTTTACAGATCCTATCTCCGATTATTTGACAAGAATTAGAAACGCCAGCAGGGCGGGTCACAGGGTAGTAGAAATACCGGCTTCTAATCTAAAGAAGGAAATCACCAAGATTTTGTTCGACCAGGGTTATATCCTGAGCTACAAATTCGAGGAGGACAAAGTTCAGGGTACCATCAAGATCGCCCTGAAGTACGACAAGCAGACCAAGGAACCGGTGATCAAAAAGATCCAGCGGATCAGTAAACCCGGGCTGCGTAAATACACAGGTCATGAGGATCTGCCAAGGGTTCTGAACGGTCTGGGTATTGCGATCGTATCTACCTCTCACGGAGTGATGACCAGCAAACAGGCCAAACAGGAGAACGTCGGTGGCGAAGTGCTGTGCTACGTTTATTAAAAAGAAAAAAGTAAGAAAATGTCTAGAATAGGTAACAATCCGATAGCGATCCCAGAAGGAACCACCGTTGAGGTCAGGGACAATATCATTACCGTGAAAGGAAAACTGGGTGAACTTACACAGGAATTCTCCTCCGTGAACATCAAGGTGGAGGACGGACAGGTATGGATCACCAGGCCTTCAGATTCCAAAGAGGACAGGGCAAATCACGGACTTTACAGGGCTTTGGTCTTCAATATGGTGAAGGGCGTCTCCCAGGGATGGACCAAGGAACTGGAATTGGTAGGGGTTGGTTACAGGGCCAGCAACCAGGGACAGAAACTGGACCTAGCCCTCGGATTCTCACACAATATCATTATGGATCTGGCACCCGAAATCAAAGTGGAGACCACTTCTGAAAAGGGAAAGAACCCGACCATCAAACTGACCTCTCACGACAAGCAGTTGATCGGACAGGTGGCAGCTAAAATCCGCTCTTTCCGCAAACCTGAGCCCTACAAAGGCAAAGGGATTAAGTTTAAAGGAGAGCAATTGAGAAGAAAAGCAGGTAAATCAGCATAAGAAAGAGATCATGGCATTATCAAAGACTGAAAGACGGGACCGAATCCGAAAGAGAATAAGAAAGATCTCTTTTGGAACAGCTGAAAGGCCAAGACTGTCCGTATACAGAAGCAATAAGGAGATCTACGCCCAGGTTATAGACGATACGGAAGGAAAAACCCTTGTATCTGCTTCTTCCAGGGACAAGGAACTGAGCAAGGCCAAAGGAACAAAAACGGAGATCGCTGCCCTTGTGGGGAAGGCTCTGGCTGAGAAGGCCGTGAAGGCTGGTATTGAATCGGTCGCTTTTGACCGGGGAGGAAACCTCTACCACGGACGTGTAAAATCATTGGCAGATGGCGCCAGAGAAGGCGGTTTAAAATTTTAAGAGATTACTATGTACGGCAAATACAAGAATGTAGAAACAGTAAAACCCGGAGGTCTTGAACTCAAAGACAGGCTGGTGGGCGTTCAACGTGTAACCAAGGTAACCAAGGGGGGGAGAGCATTCGGATTCTCTGCCATCGTGGTTGTAGGGGACGAAAAAGGCGTGGTTGGACACGGCCTCGGAAAGTCCAAGGAAGTGGCTACTGCCATCGCCAAGGCCATTGAGGATGCGAAGAAAAACCTCGTGCGCATACCGTTGAGTAAAGGTACCCTGCCTCACGAACAAAAAGGCAAATACGGAGGAGCCCGGGTATACATTCAGCCCGCTTCTCACGGTACTGGTGTGATCGCCGGAGGTGCCGTACGTGCGGTACTGGAATCTGTAGGGGTGCAGGATGTACTGTCCAAGTCTCAGGGTTCAAGCAACCCTCACAATGTGGTGAAGGCTACCTTTGACGCCCTTCTTCAACTGAGGGATGCCAGGACCGTAGCCGCTCAGAGGGGAATTGCCCTTGAAAAAGTATTTAAAGGATAAGGAACGATGGGAAAGATAAAAGTTACACAGGTAAAGAGCAGCATTAAAAGGCCTCAGAATCAGAAGAGGACCCTGGAAGCACTCGGACTCAGGAAATTGGGACAGCAGGTCGTGCACGATGACACCCCTAACATCCTGGGAATGATCAATAAAGTTAAACATTTGGTTTCTACGGAAGAAGCTTAAGAAAAGCGTGTTGAAATGAATTTAAGCAATTTAAAACCAGCTGAAGGTTCCGTTCACAAGGATGGAAAGATCATAGGAAGAGGTCAGGGATCCGGAAAAGGAGGCACGGCCACCAGGGGACACAAAGGAGCCAAGTCGCGTTCCGGGTATTCCAAAAAGATCGGCTTTGAGGGTGGACAGATGCCGCTTCAACGCCGTGTGCCCAAATTCGGGTTCAATAATATCAACCGCGTATCGTACAGGGGTATCAACCTCAGTTCACTGCAGGAACTCGCAGACAGCGGAGCCGTCAAGAATACGGTAACCCTGGAGGACCTCATTGAGAACGGTTTGGCCGGAAGAAATGACCTGGTTAAGATATTAGGCGGTGGCGAACTGAAGGCAGGCCTGAAGGTCACTGTCCACAAATTCACCGGAAGCGCCAAGAAGGCGATAGAAGCCGCCGGAGGAGAAGCAATAACCCTATAAGAGAACGGGCCTTATGAAGAAATTTTTTGAGATCATATCAAATATCTGGAAGATAGAAGAGCTGAGGAAAAGAATTCTGATGACCCTCAGCCTTTTGCTTGTCTACCGTTTCGGTGCACAGGTGGTCCTTCCCGGTATTGATACCTCACAACTGGCGGCCCTGTCATCAAATACCGAACAGGGGATCCTGGGTATCCTGAATGCCTTCACCGGAGGTGCATTCGCGAATGCCTCGGTCTTTGCCCTGGGGATCATGCCCTATATTTCCGCATCCATCGTGGTGCAGCTGATGGGGATCGCCGTGCCATATCTTCAAAAGCTCGATAAGGAAGGGGAAAGCGGCCGAAAGACGAAAAACCAGATCACCCGATGGCTCACCATAGGGATCTGTATCGTTCAGGCCCCGGCATACCTTTACAGTCTGGGCGCCCTTGGGGTTCCGGACAGTGCATTTTTGCTGGGGAAAGGCATGAGCTTCATCATTCCTTCTGTGATCATCCTGGTAACAGGCTGTGTATTTGCCATGTGGCTGGGTGAAAAGATCACCGACAAGGGTATCGGGAACGGGATCTCCCTCCTGATCATGATCGGGATCATCGCCACCATGCCCCAGTCCTTTGTTCAGGAAGCTGTAACAAGGCTCGATGGGAACGGAGGCCCCATGCTCATCCTGGTTGAGGTGATCCTCTGGTTTGTGGTGATCCTGGCCTGCGTGCTGCTGGTAATGGCCACGCGAAGGATCCCTGTGCAATACGCCAGGAGGTCGGCATCAGGCGGGTACGAAAAGAATATCATGGGCAGCAGGCAATACATTCCCTTGAAACTGAACGCCTCAGGGGTGATGCCTATCATTTTTGCCCAGGCGATCATGTTCGCCCCGGGATTGCTCGGACGAACGTTTAACGATACAGCCGTCGGGCAGTGGATGGAGGTACAGTTCCAGGATATATTCGGGCTGGCCTATAACATCCTCTTTGCCCTGCTGATCATCATCTTTACCTATTTCTATACGGCCATCACGGTTCCGACCAACAAGATGGCAGACGATTTGAAGAGGAGTGGCGGGTTTATTCCCGGCATCAGGCCTGGAAAGGAAACAGGGAATTTCCTGGACAGGATCATGTCCTTGATCACCCTTCCGGGGTCTATTTTTCTCGCCATCATAGCAGTTTTGCCTGCCATCGTGGTGAAGCTGATCGACATTCAGTCCGGATGGGCGCTCTTTTACGGGGGTACCTCCCTGCTCATTATGGTAGGGGTGGCGATAGATACGGTACAGCAGGTGAATGCGTACCTCCTGAACCGTCATTACGACGGATTGATGAAAACCGGAAAGAACAGAAAAGTAGCATAGGATATGGCTAAACAAGCAGCAATAGAGCAGGACGGAAGTATTATAGAAGCATTGTCCAATGCCATGTTCAGGGTAGAACTGGAAAACGGACATGTGGTAACCGCTCATATCTCGGGGAAAATGCGCATGCATTATATCAAGCTTTTGCCCGGGGACAAGGTCAAACTGGAAATGAGTCCATATGACCTTACCAAGGCTAGAATTACATATAGATATTAAGAAACTCGAGACATGAAAGTAAGAGCATCGATAAAGAAAAGAAGTGCCGACTGTAAGATTGTTCGCAGAAAAGGCAGGTTGTACGTAATCAATAAGAAGAATCCCAGATTCAAACAAAGACAAGGGTAATTATGGCAAGAATTGCAGGGGTAGATATCCCAAAACAAAAAAGAGGTGTTATAGCCCTCACCTACATCTTCGGAATTGGAAAGAGCAGGGCTCAGGAGATCCTGGAAAAGGCTCAGGTGAATGCCGATACCAAGGTGTCTGACTGGAATGACGACGAGATCGGTAGGATCCGGGACGTGGTTTCTTCTTTCAAGATCGAAGGAGAGCTGCGTTCAGAGACTCAGCTCAACATCAAAAGGCTCATGGATATCGGTTGTTACCGCGGGATCCGTCACAGATCGGGACTCCCATTGCGCGGGCAACGGACCAAGAATAATTCCAGGACCCGGAAAGGAAAGAGAAAAACAGTGGCTAACAAGAAGAAAGCTACTAAATAATAGCGCATAAGATGGCAAAGACAGGTACAAAGACAGCTGCAAAATCGACCAAGAAAAGGAAGGTCATTGTCGAATCGACTGGTGAGGCACATATCACCGCTTCATTCAACAATATCATCATTTCCCTGACCAATAAGAAGGGAGACGTGATCTCCTGGGCCTCAGCCGGAAAAATGGGATTCAGAGGTTCTAAGAAGAATACTCCCTATGCGGCTCAGGTGGCATCAGAGGAATGCGCAAAGACAGCACACGAAGCAGGTCTCAGGAAGGTAAAGGTATACGTTAAAGGACCAGGTAACGGGCGGGAATCTGCAATTCGTTCCCTGCACAATGCCGGAATAGAGGTCACCGAGATCATCGACGTGACCCCGATGCCACACAACGGATGCAGGCCTCCTAAAAGAAGAAGAGTTTAATCATTATTTCCTAAATAAATTTCTCACAAAAGTGTAGTTACGATTATCGAAGGATAAGCCTTAATTCATAATCACACTTTTAATTTCAAAGAAGATGGCAAGATACACAGGACCAAAATCAAAGATCGCACGTAAATTCGGCGAAGCGATCTTCGGCGATGACAAATCGTTCGAAAAGAAGAATTATCCACCCGGACAGCACGGGAACAACAGGCGCCGTGGCAAGAAATCAGAGTACGCGATACAGCTGATGGAGAAGCAGAAGGCCAAATATACCTACGGGATCCTCGAGAGGCAATTCCGAAACCTGTTTGCACGGGCCAACCGCAGCAAGGGGGTTACCGGGGAGGTACTCCTGCAATTGTGCGAAGCCCGCCTGGACAACGTGGTCTACAGGATGGGAATAGCCACCTCCAGAAGGGGTGCGAGACAGTTGGTTTCCCACAGGCATATCACCGTAAACGGAGACGTGGTGAACATACCTTCCTATTCCCTGAACCCGGGTGATGTGGTCGGTGTACGAGAAAAATCAAAATCCCTTCAGACGATTCAGGATTCCATCTCTGCCAACAGCAGCGTGTACGAGTGGATCACCTGGAACTCCGAAAAGAAGGAGGGAACCTTTGTTTCCGTTCCCGAGAGGATTCAGATCCCCGAGAACATCAAAGAACAATTAATCGTTGAGTTATACTCTAAATAAACCACATTCCTGACTATGGCATTATTTAATTTTCAGAAACCCGATAAAGTAATAATGATCGATTCCTCAGATTTCGAAGGGAAGTTCGAATTCCGCCCTTTGGAACCTGGTTATGGATTAACTGTCGGGAACGCGCTCAGAAGAGTATTGCTTTCCTCTTTGGAAGGATTCGCCATTACATCGGTGAGGATAGACAAGGTTGAACACGAATTCTCGGTGATAGAAGGAGTAGTGGAAGACGTGACCGAGATCATCCTCAACCTGAAGCAGGTCCGTTTTAAGAGGCAGATCGACGATGTGAACGAAGAGACCGTATCCGTCTCCGTCAGTGGAAAGGAGCAACTTACCGCCGGGGATTTCCAGAAATTCATCTCGGGCTTCCAGGTGCTGAACCCGGAACTCGTGATCTGCAATATGGATCCCAAGGTAAGTATCAACATGGAGCTGATCATAGAAAAGGGCAGAGGGTATGTTCCCGCTGAGGAGAACAAAAAGGCCAACGCCCCAATAGGCAGCATTGCGGTCGACTCTATCTTCACCCCTGTGAAGAATGTAAAGTACAGCATTGAGAACTTCAGGGTGGAGCAGAAGACCGATTACGAAAAACTGGTATTCGAGATCGTCACAGACGGTTCCATCCACCCAAAGGAGGCCCTTACGGAGGCTGCCAAGGTGCTGATCCACCACTTTATGCTGTTCTCGGATGAGCGCATCACCCTTGAGGCAGATGAGATCGCACAGACGGAGACCTACGACGAGGAGTCCCTGCACATGAGGCAGCTGCTCAAGACCAAGCTGGTGGACATGGATCTGTCAGTAAGGGCGCTGAATTGCCTGAAAGCTGCAGAGGTCGATACCCTGGGAGACCTGGTATCCTTTAACAAGAACGACCTGATGAAATTCAGGAATTTTGGAAAGAAATCCCTGACCGAGCTGGAAGAACTGGTCATCAACAAGGGATTGAACTTCGGAATGGACCTGTCAAAATACAAATTAGATAAAGATTAATACCCGCTTCTGTACCCATTGACCATAGAGGCATAGGGAGGAAGAGCATATAGAACGAAACCATGAGACACGGTAAGAAAGTCAATCACCTGAGCAGGAAGACAGCACACAGGTCGGCCATGCTGGCCAATATGGCCTGTTCCCTGATCGAGCACAAAAGGATCAACACCACGGTGGCCAAGGCCAAGGCCTTGAAATTGTTCATCGAGCCATTGATCACCAAATCAAAGGCGGAGAACAATAAGTCGCTGGAAAAAGGTACCCACAACAGGCGTATCGTATTTAAAAACCTCCGCGATAAATATGCGGTATCCGAACTGTTCAGCACCGTTGCTGAAAAGGTGGGTGACCGGCCAGGGGGATATACCAGGATCATCAAACTGGGGAATCGCCTGGGAGACAATGCCGATATGGCGATGATCGAACTGGTCGATTTCAACGAGGTATACAATGCCGGGAAGGCTAAAAAGAAGAAATCCACCCGTAGGGGCAGGAGTTCCAAAAAAGCACAGCCGGCTGCGGAAGCTGCACAATCGACTGAGGAAGTGGAAGCCCCTAAAGCTCCTGAGGCTAAAAAGGAGGAGAAGGCCGAGCCCAAGGCAAAAGCCGAGGCCCAGCCCAAGGCAGAGGAGCCAAAGGCAAAGGCCCCTGAGAAGGAAGAGAAAAAGGACTCAGAAGAAACGAAATCTGATGATTCCAAAGCATAAGATGTTTACAACGTCTGGAAAATTGAAAAGGATAGGCCTAAAAGCCTGTCCTTTTTTTCTTTTAATTTGTGAAACCAAAAATTCAGTTCAATGAAGTATCAATCCAAGAAGAAAGCACTGATCTTGCTCGCTGACGGCACTATTTTTTACGGAAAATCAGTGGGGAATGCAGAAGGGACGGCTTTCGGCGAGGTATGTTTTAACACGGGGATGACCGGGTACCAGGAGATATTCACAGATCCGTCCTATTACGGGCAATTGATGGTGATGACCAATGCGCATATCGGGAATTACGGCGCCAATGCAGATGAGGTGGAATCTGATTCGGTAAAGATCGCGGGACTCATTTGCAAGAATTTCAGTTATGACTATTCCAGGCCCGACGCCGATGGAAGCCTGCTGGAATTCCTCAATAACAACAACCTCCTGGCGATCTCCGATGTGGATACACGCGCCCTGGTGAGCTATATCCGTGATCACGGGGCCATGAATGCCGTTATCTCCACGCGTGTGGACGAGATTGATGCGCTCAAGGCTGAACTGAGAAAGGTGCCGAGTATGGAAGGCCTGGAGCTGTCTTCCAAGGTGTCTACAAAAAAACCCTATTTTTTTGGAAAGGAAAATGCGACCTTCCGGATCGCTGCTTTGGATATAGGGATCAAAAAGAACATTCTCAGGAACCTCGCGGCCCGGGATGCCTATATCAAGGTCTTCCCATATGACACGCCCTTCTCCGAACTGGAAGCCTGGAACCCTCACGGTTACTTCATTTCCAACGGGCCCGGAGATCCGGAACCCCTGAAGGGAGTGATCGAGACGGCAAAACAGATCGTTGCCCAGGACAAACCCCTGTTCGGGATCTGCCTGGGGCACCAGATCATCGCCCTGGCAAACGGGGTATCTACCTATAAGATGTTCAACGGGCACAGGGGGATCAACCATCCGGTGATCAACCTGAAAACGGGTAAAGGGGAGATCACTTCCCAGAACCACGGTTTTGCCATCAACAGGGAAGAGACCGAATCCCATCCTGACCTGGAGATCACCCATGTTCACCTCAATGACAATACGGTAGCCGGGATACGGATGAAGAACAAGAACGTGTTCTCTGTTCAGTACCACCCCGAAGCCAGTCCGGGTCCGCATGATGCCTCATACCTGTTCGATCAGTTCTTTGAGATGATCAGGGCCCATGCCGATATGAAGGTGCCGGTCTGATCCGTTCATTTTATTCGGATATATTCAGGGAAACCCAAGGGTTTACCGGGTCCTTTTGTATCTTTGCAACTTTAGAAATCAACCAGAAAAAGCAGAATATTATGAGTATCATCCTAGATGTACACGCCCGCCAGATCTTTGATTCCAGGGGCAATCCAACTGTAGAAGTAGACGTCATCACCCAAAACGGTGTCATGGGGAGGGCAGCTGTGCCTTCCGGTGCCTCCACGGGAGAGCACGAGGCCGTGGAACTGAGGGACGGAGGTAAGTCCTTCATGGGAAAAGGTGTTATGAAGGCCGTGGAAAACGTGAACACGGTGATCGCTGAGAAGATCAGGGGGATGATGGTATTCGACCAGAACCTCATTGACAAGACGATGATAGAGCTGGACGGTACGCCGAACAAGTCCAAGCTGGGAGCCAATGCCATTTTAGGGGTATCCCTGGCTGTAGCCAAGGCGGCTGCAGATGAGATGGGAATGTCCCTTTACCGGTATGTGGGAGGGGTAAGCGCAAATACCCTGCCTGTACCCATGATGAATATCATCAATGGAGGATCCCATTCCGACGCCCCCATCGCATTCCAGGAATTTATGGTCATGCCGGTGAAAGCCAGGAGCTTTTCTCATGCACTACAGATGGGAACCGAGATCTTTCACCACTTAAAAAAAGTACTGCACGACAGGGGCCTCAGCACGGCTGTAGGCGATGAAGGCGGATTTGCCCCAACCCTGAAGGGAACCGAGGACGCCCTGGATACTATCGGGATGGCCGTAAAGAACGCGGGATACAGCTTCGGAGATGAGGTTATGGTTGCCCTGGATTGTGCTTCGGCGGAATTCTACGTGAACGGAAAATACGATTATACCAAGTTTGAAGGGGACAAGGGTGCCGTGCGGACCTCAGAGGAGCAGGCCAAGTACCTGGCTTCCCTGTGCGAGAAGTATCCGATCATTTCCATAGAGGACGGAATGGACGAAAACGACTGGAAAGGCTGGAAGATCCTTTCGGACCTTATAGGGGACAAGGTACAGCTCGTGGGGGACGACCTTTTTGTGACCAATGTGACCAGGCTGTCCAGGGGTATTGCCGATGGCATTGCCAATTCCATCCTGATCAAGGTCAACCAGATCGGGACCCTCACGGAAACCATCGCGGCTGTGAATATGGCAAAGAACGCCGGATATACCAGCGTAATGTCTCACCGATCCGGAGAGACGGAAGACAATACCATCGCAGACCTCGCCGTGGCGCTGAACACGGGACAGATCAAGACAGGTTCAGCCTCCAGGTCGGACCGTATGGCCAAATACAACCAGTTGCTGAGGATCGAAGAGGAACTCGGGGAGGTAGCCTACTATCCCGGGATGGATGCTTTCAAGGTAGGTCATTGAACCAGAATGAAATAAGAAAAAGCCTTTCAAGTGATTGAAAGGCTTTTTTGTTTGGAAGAGTTGAAGATAAGCACTTCTCCTTCACTTGGTTCCCCTGACCTGGAACGTATTCATGTCTTGTGATTTACCTCTGTAGCAGTCGTGAACAGGGAATGCCCTTTAAAGGATCTCCAGTCAGGAAGAATACGGGTGAAAAGAAGCAGATCCTTCATCCCTGCACCGTGGGCAGAAGAGGTAAGGCGAAGTGATAAAATTCCCTTAAAACTGGCCAGAATGCCGTGCCCAATAATTGTTAAGAAGGCCCCTTTTTCCTATCTTTATCACACTGTCTAAACATTACCAAAATCATCTCCATGAAAGATAAAGCAATACTCGAATACGAAGGGAAGAAATTTGAATTTCCCGTGGTGGAAGGCACCGAAAAAGAACTGGCCATTGACATTAAAAAACTCAGATCGACCACGGGAATGATCACCCTCGATCCGGGATATAAGAACACCGGTTCCTGTGAAAGTGCCATCACCTATCTCGATGGAGAGAAGGGCATCCTGAGATACAGGGGCTACAACATAGAGGAACTGGCTGAGAAAGCCGATTTTCTGGAAGTGGCTTACCTCCTGATCTTCGGTGAATTGCCAAACAAGGAACAGCTGCATAAATTCCACGAAGACATCAAACACGAATCCCACGTGGATGAAGAGATGAAAAAGATCCTGGATGCATTTCCAAAATCTGCCCATCCCATGGGAGTGCTTTCCTCTCTGACCAGTGCATTGATCGCCTTTAACCCGTCATCGGTCAATATCACCTCCGAAAAGGATATGTACCATGCCATCATCCGGATTATGGCCAAGTTTCCTGTCCTGGTGGCCTGGACCATGCGAAAACAAAAAGGGCTGCCTCTGGATTACGGGGATGACTCATTGGGTTATGTGGAGAACCTGCACAAAATGATGTTCAAAAGGCCGAATAAGGAATACGTAAAGAACAAGATCATCATCGATGCCCTGGACCAGCTTCTCATCCTGCACGCGGATCACGAACAGAATTGCTCCACCTCTACAGTGAGGATCACCGGGTCCTCTCACGCCGGGCTCTTTGTTTCCCTCTCTGCGGGTATATCGGCCCTCTGGGGTCCGCTTCATGGGGGTGCCAACCAGGCCGTGCTGGAAATGCTCGAGGCTATAGAGGCAGACGGCGGGGACACCCAGAAATACATGAACAAGGCAAAGGACAAAGACGATCCCTTCAGGTTGATGGGCTTCGGCCACAGGGTCTACAAGAACTTCGATCCCAGGGCCAAGATCATCAAACGCGCCGCGGATGAGGTCCTTGCCGACCTGGGAATTGAGGATCCCATCCTTTCCATCGCCAAGGGACTCGAAAAAGTGGCCCTGGAGGATCCCTACTTTGTGGACCGCAAATTGTATCCCAATGTCGATTTCTACTCAGGAATCATCTACAGGGCTTTGGGTATCCCGACCGAAATGTTCACGGTGATGTTCGCTATGGGCAGGCTGCCCGGTTGGATTGCCCAGTGGCGTGAAATGCGCTTAAGGGGGGAACCCATAGGCAGGCCAAGGCAGATCTACATAGGGGAGAACCAGAGATCCTTTGTGCCGTTAAACAAGCGTTAAGATCTCAGCTGCATGTTACAACTCAATGTAAGGGATGAAACTTCTCCTCTGAAGGCTGTGGTGCTGGGCAGGGCTGAAAGCTCAGGCCCTGTCCCCAAACCGGATGAGGCTTATGACCCTAAATCCCTGGAACATATCCTCGCAGGCACCTACCCCGTGGAAGCAGATATGATCCGGGAGATGGAAGCCTTTGACACCGTCCTGAAAAAACATGGCGTAGAGGTTTTTAGACCGGAGGTCATAGAGAATTGCAACCAGATCTTTTCCAGGGATATCGCTTTTGTCATCGAAGACAAACTTATCAAGGCCAACATATTGCCGGAGCGGGAAAAGGAGTTTGAGGCCATCATCCATGTCCTGGACGTGATCGATCCCGAGAAGATCCTCGTGCCTCCCCCTTCGGTGCATGTGGAAGGAGGGGACGTAATGCCCTGGAAGGAGTATATCTTCGTCGGAACCTACAGGGGGGACGACTATGCAAGCTATATCACCGCGAGGACAAATACGGCAGCAGTCGCCTATCTGCAGGAACAGTTCCCGCACAAGGTGGTCAAATCCTTTGACCTGAGAAAATCCAATAAGGATCCCCGGCAAAATGCCCTGCACCTGGATTGCTGTTTCCAGCCTATTGGGACGGACAAGGCGATCCTTCACAAAAACGGGTTCCTGGTGGAAGAGGAATACCAATGGCTTCTGGATTACTTCGGTCCCGAAAACGTGTTTGAGATCAGCAGTGAAGAGATGTATCAGATGTACAGCAATGTATTCTCCATTTCCCCGGAGGTGATCGTGTCTGAACGCTCATTCACAAGGCTCAACTCCTGGCTGCGGGACCGGGGCTTTACCGTAGAAGAAGTGCCTTATGCTGAAATAGGCAAACAGGAAGGGCTTTTGAGGTGCAGTACCCTGCCACTGGTCAGGAAACAGGACGGGTAAGCGGGGTATTATTTTCTTGATCAATTCCGAAATATGTATCCGCCTAAAGGATTAACTTTACGCTGTAAATAGTCCCCTTCATGCAGATCACCAATACTATTCTCATGGTCAGGCCCGTTCGGTTCCGAATGAATGAGGAAACCGCAGTGAACAATTATTTCCAGGAGGACCTCGATATTAAGAACCAGACCATCAACCTCAGAGCTCAGAAGGAATTTGACGATTTTGTCTCTGTACTCAGGTCCAAAGGGGTGGAGGTGATCGTCGTGGATGATATTTATGAACGGGACACCCCGGATTCCATCTTCCCCAACAACTGGATCTCTTTCCATGAGAACGGTACCGTTGGGTTGTATCCTATGTTCGCTGAGAACCGCAGAAGGGAAAGGAGGGAGGACGTACTCGATATTCTTGAGGAACAGGGATTCGAGATAAGAAACGTAGTGGATTACACCTCTGCAGAGGAGGACGGTCTGTTCCTGGAAGGTACCGGAAGCATTATCATGGACCGGGAGCATCAGAAGGCGTATTGTGCCCTTTCACCAAGGGCGGATGAAGGCCTGTTCATTGAATTCTGCGAGGAAATGGAATGCACCCCGGTGATCTTTACGGCTTACCAGTCGGTAGACGGGCAGCGACTGCCTATCTACCATACCAATGTCATGATGTGCATCGCAGAGACGTTTGCAGTGATCTGTCTCGAATCCATAGACGACAAGAAGGAACGCAAGAACGTGGTAGACCATTTGAGGCAGGACGGGAAGGAGATCATTTCGATCTCCGAGGTGCAGGAACAACACTTTGCAGGGAACATGCTACAGGTCATAGGCGCAGGGGATAAGCGATACCTGGTGATGAGTTCGGCGGCCTATAACAGCCTCGAGGAAGACCAGCTTAAGGCGATACGCCGTCATTGCGAGATCATTCACAGTCCGCTGGATACCATTGAAACCTGTGGTGGTGGCAGTGCCCGTTGTATGATGGCGGAAGTATTCCTGCCGAGGACCCGTGTACTGACCTAGATATGTCCTCAGGACCTGCTCCTGGCGATATTTCGGATCATACCCCCGAAAATAAAGTAGTGAAAGGGAAGGATGGTGTACCAGTAGAGCCTCCCGCGAAGCCCTTTGGGCCTGAAGGTGGCGGTCTGGTGCAAAACGGAATCCTTGTCTATCCTGAATTCCAGCCAGGCTTCGCCGGGCAACCGCATTTCCGCAAAGAGGAGCAGTCGCTTTCCCTTCTTGTCCGCCAGGAGTACCCGCCAGAAATCCAGGGAATCCCCGGGATAGATCTTGTCAGGATGTGTCCGTCCCCTTCTCAGCCCTACGCCCCCTGTAAGCTTGTCGAGAAAACCCCGTATCCTCCACAGCCAGTTCCCGTAGTACCAGCCCTGTTCTCCCCCTATCCGCCAGATGTTCCTGAGGACGGCGTCGGGGTCGTCCACCTTTAATTTCTTTTCGTCCTTCAGGACGCCGTATTTGGGAACCTGAATGTACTTTTCCAGATTTTTCTGGAACCTCCCGCTTACCATGCTGTCCTTCCAACTACTAATTACCAGGTTCTGTTCGATCTTCTTGAAGGCCATATCGATGGCTTCCATATAGGTATGGGTTTCCAGGCCCAGGAGCTTCTCCAGGCGGTTGTCCCTGGCGACCACCTCCATCTTCATGCTGTCCACCAGGTTCACTGCCAGTTTGTAGGAGGTGGAGGTGACAAAGTACAGCCAGTAGGAAGATAGTTTGGGGGTCATCACGGGAACGGTGAGGATCCAGTTCTTGAACCCGCGGGCCCTGGCGTACTGTTGCAGCATCTCCTTGTAGGTCAGGATGTCTTTCCCTCCAATATCAAAGGACTCATCATAAGTGTCTTCCCTGCCGAGCACTCCGGTCAGGAAATTGATCACATCCCGTATTCCGATGGGCTGCGTTTTTGTCAGCACCCATTTGGGGGTGATCATTACGGGCAGTTTTTCACACAGGTCTCGGATGATCTCAAAGGAAGAACTTCCGGAGCCCACGATGATGCCCGCCCTGAGCACAGTGAGGTGATAGGATCCCTGGTAAAGGATGTCCTCCACGTTCTTCCTCGATTTCAGGTGTTTGGAAAGTTTTTCCTCATTGACGATCCCGCTCAGGTAGATCACCTG
>JBFKPJ010000038.1:0-19417 GCA_041628355.1 Muriicola sp.
AACGATTGGCCTGAATTTAAAAGGTTGTATATTTGCATGAGGCAAGTCCTACACGACCAGCTCCTGTAGAATCCCCCAGGGTGGGAACGCAGCAAGGGTATACGGTCGTAGCGGTGCGATGTAGGTAGCTTGCCTTTTTTTTGTACCCTAAAGTGAGATTTTAGCGAGGAGCCTGCTTCCCTCGTCCTTTTTGGGTCCACCCTGAAATATTCGTTTCTTTGCAACAGGTATGGAGAAGAAAGTTGTACTGGTCACAGGAGGTTCTTCCGGAATAGGCAGATCCATCGGGAATTATCTCAATGAAAAGGGATATAGGGTTTATGGCACCACCAGGGACCTTCGAAGGCAAGGGGGTTTTAAAGACTTCAGGCTCCTGGAACTGGACGTTCGAAAACCGGAAACTATCGAAAAGGCCCTGCAGGTCCTCCTGGAAGAGGAGGGACGCCTCGACGTACTGATCAACAACGCAGGGGTAGGGATTACGGGTCCGATCGAAGAAACCCCCAACGACGCTATCCACAATGCCTTTGACACGAATTTTACCGGGCCTTTGAACATGATGAAGGCTGTGCTTCCCATCATGAGGGGGCAGGGGTTCGGCAAGGTGGTGAATATCACCTCCATTGCCGGTAAAATGGGACTTCCTTACCGCGGGATCTACTCAGCCAGCAAAGGGGCACTGGACCTGGCTACGGAGGCACTCCGGTTAGAGGTGAAGGACTTTGGGATCCAGGTCTGCACCCTGGCGCCTGGTGATTTTAAGACCAATATCGCTGCAGGAAGGTTTCACGCCCCCCTTCAAACCGATTCCCCTTACAACAGACCCTATGGGGCTACCTTAAAGATGATCAATGACCATGTAGACCAGGCAGGGGATCCTGTTCTGGTGGCCAAAAAAGTGTATCACATCCTTCAGGATCCCTCTCCCAAAATACATTATAAGGCAGGGAGCTTTATGCAGCGTTTCTCTGTGATTCTCAAAAGGCTCCTTCCAGGGAAGATCTACGAGAGGTTGTTGCGAAATCATTATAAATTGTAGCTTTGCAAAACGCTAAAAAGCGAGCAGAACATAATCACACACAAAACGAGATCCTATGAAATTTTTTATCGATACGGCGAATTTGGACCAGATCAGGGATGCCCAGGAGCTGGGGGTATTGGATGGTGTAACGACCAACCCCTCCCTCATGGCCAAGGAAGGTATTACAGGCAGAAACAATATCCTCAAACACTATGTGGATATCTGCAACCTGGTTGACGGGGATGTCTCCGCTGAAGTTATCGCCACCGATTTCAAGGGGATCGTCAAAGAAGGGGAGGAGCTGGCTGATCTGCACGAACAGATCGTCGTCAAGGTACCCATGATCAGGGATGGGGTAAAGGCCCTGAAATACTTTTCAGATAAGGGAATCCGTACCAACTGCACCCTGGTCTTTTCTCCCGGGCAGGCCTTGTTGGCAGCCAAGGCAGGAGCCACGTACGTTTCCCCCTTCCTCGGCAGGCTGGATGACATCTCCACAGACGGCCTTAACCTGATCTCTGAGATCAGGCTTATCTACGACAATTACGATTTTGAGACCCTGATCCTGGCCGCTTCCATTCGCCATACGATGCACGTGATCGACTGTGCCAAATTAGGTGCCGATGTCATGACCGGGCCTCTTTCTTCCATCGAAGGCCTGTTGAAACATCCGCTGACCGATATCGGGCTGGAGAAATTCCTGGCAGATTACAAAAAAGGAAATTGAATTTTTGAGGAGGTCAGAAAGAACGGTAGAGGTGTGAGAACGCGTCGATGATCTTGCCGTTTTTCGAAAGGATGGCCTTGTTCGGGTCATAAACGATGAGGGTCTGCACGGTCTGGTCATAGTCCTCCGTCCAGAATTGTTCTGTTTCGTCTAATCCGCTGGTTTGAACCATGTTCTTCCATTTGGCCAGGTCGGTCCTCATATTGAGCCCGACAAAGCGGTAATTAGGGTATTTCTCCTTTAGTTCGCCTATTCGTTTGTTGACATTCCTGAAATGCCCGGGTTCCGTACCCGACCAAAAATAGAAGACCACGGAATCTCCTTTTCTGATATCCGAAAGCTTCACCTTCTGTCCGTCGAAGTCGTAGACGGTGAATTCCGGAAGCTGCTTTGATGGCTGCATATCGATAATGCCCTGGTACAAGGTGTAGATCTCGGTATTGTGCGAATTGTTCTCGGAATATTTCTTGAAGGAGTCTATGAAAAAGGTTGTATTCTCCTCCGTGTCATGTCTCAACAGATAGTCGATCGCCACATTTCTAAAAAGGTTGTCCCGCAACTCTTTTTGGCTGACCAGGCTGTCGATCAACCTCAATTTGTGTTGATTGAAATGCAATTGCCTGCTCGCCTTTTCCAGGTCGTCCTCACACCTTTTTTTACAATCGTTATAGGCCAGGTTGCTGATGTGGTACTTCATAAAATTGTAGTACGGTCTGAGGTAGGTCAGCTTCTGGTCGTTGTAATTGATGTCTTTCCTGTAATTGTAGAAAGAGGCCGGCAAGTCGTCGTGGATCTTGTCTTCCCCGCTTCTCCTCCTGTGGAAGAAGGGATAGGCTTCCATGGAGATGTTGGCACCGTAATCGATAAAGGATCTTGCCAGGTCCAAGGCATTCGCTGAGATCTCGTAATCTGTTTCTATCTGACTTAGGAGAGCTAGTTTTGTAGCCTTGAGAGAGTCGATCTTCCGGTGGAACTCTTCAGGTTCCAGGTAATAATACGAATTGATCAGTTCTTCTTCGTCTTCCCTGGTCAGGAACAATTCCAGGATAAAATTGTTGATCTCTTCTCCTTTCCCTGAAAAGACAAGGGATTCATCAAAGTCGGAGGTATTCAGCCGGATCTGAAGGCTGTCACCCTGTTCCAGATAGACGTATTGTGATTCCGGCCTGTGAACGAAATGATGCAGGCCCTCTGCTACGGAGTCGAGTCTGAAGATAAACCGGTTATTCTCATCGAGCTTGGCGGTATCCAGGACCTGTTCCCCTTTAAAGAGCACGACCTGGTCACTGGTGGGGTTGACGATCTCCCCTGCAAATATCACCCTCTTGGAGTTGCCCTGCTCTAGCTGGCATGCCCCGATAAGAAATCCCAGGATGGAAAAGAGTAGAAGTCTATTCATACGTAGTGCCAATACCACTAACAAAACTAAGTAATGCATGTCGTGGGCCCTGTTAATGGGGCGTTAAAAATAATGGGTTTAACAACCTGTTTTGAGGACACTGCCAAATTGGGCGGCCTTGCACATCGAACGGATTTGACTACTTTTGCAAAAATTTTAAAGAAACGCTATGCTATCTGTTTCAAATTTGTCTGTTCAATTCGGCAAACGGATCCTGTTTGACGAGGTCAATATAAGTTTTACCTCCGGGAACTGCTATGGTGTCATCGGGGCTAACGGGGCGGGGAAATCGACCTTTCTCCGTATCCTTTCCGGTACGGTCGACCCGACCTCCGGGCAGGTGAGCCTGGAGCACGGAAAACGGATGTCTGTTCTGGAACAGGACCACAATTCCTATGACGAACAAACGGTCCTGGAGACCGTGGTCATGGGAAATAAACCCCTATTCGAGATCAAAAAGGAGATCGATGCCCTCTACGCTGATTATTCCGATGAAAATGCGGAGCGCATTGGGGAGCTGCAGGTAACCTTTGAGGAGATGAATGGCTGGAATGCCGACAGCGATGCGGCGGCCCTGTTGTCCAGCCTGGGGATACGGGAAGAATTCCATTACACCCAGATGTCTGAGATGGATGCTAAGCTCAAGGTGCGGGTATTGCTCGCCCAGGCACTCTTTGGTAGTCCTGATGTCCTGGTGATGGACGAGCCTACGAACGACCTGGATTACGAGACCATAGAATGGCTGGAGAACTTCCTGGCAAATTATGAGAACACCGTGATCGTGGTCTCCCACGACAGGCATTTCCTCGATGCGGTCTGTACCCACGTCGTCGATATCGATTTTGGTAAGCTCAACCTGTTCTCGGGGAACTACACCTTCTGGTACGAGAGCAGTCAGCTGGCCGCCAGGCAGCGGGCCCAACAGAACAAAAAGGCCGAGGAGAAAGCCAAGGAGCTGCAGGAATTTATCATGCGCTTCAGCGCAAACGTCGCCAAGAGCAAACAGGCCACTTCCAGAAAAAAAATGCTGGATAAACTCAAGATCGAGGATATCAGACCTTCTTCCAGGAGATATCCTGCCATCATTTTCGACAGGGAAAGGGAGGCCGGGGACCAGATCCTCAACATCGAGGGGATGTCTGCCCTGAGCGAGGACGGCAGCGTACTTTTTGACAACCTCAACCTGAATCTCGCCAAAGGGGACAAAGTGGCGGTCCTGTCAAGGGATTCCCGTGCCACCACCGCTTTTTTCGAGATCATCAACGGAAATCGCAAACCCGATTCCGGAAAATATCAATGGGGGGTGACCACAACCCAGTCCTACCTCCCTGCAGACAACAGTTCTTTTTTCACGGAGAACATCAACCTGGTCGACTGGCTGAGGCAATGGGCCAAGACAGAGGAAGAGAAGGAAGAGGTTTACCTGAGGGGTTTCCTGGGGAAAATGCTCTTCAGTGGAGAGGAAGCGCTTAAGAAATGCACCGTCCTTTCCGGAGGGGAGAAGGTGAGGTGTATGCTGAGCCGGATGATGATGCTCAGGGCCAATGTCCTTATGCTGGATGAGCCTACAAACCACCTCGACCTCGAGAGTATCACTGCCTTCAACAATTCCCTGAAGAATTTCAAGGGTACGGTGCTCTTTACCACGCACGATCACCAATTCGCTCAGACGGTGGCCAACAGGATCGTGGAACTCACCCCTAGGCAGACGATCGACCGTTACCTGAGTTTTGATGAATACATGTCTGACAAGAGCATCAGGGAGCTAAGGGAAAAGATGTACGCAGTTCCGGCCTAGACCGGACACAAAAAAAAGCATTCGATCGAATGCTTTTTTTTATGCGGTATATCCAATGTCAGGCATTGAAATACTTGCTGTTCCAGATGGCGGGGTTAAAATTCTTCCCCAGGGCAAAACCGTAGAAAATGACCACTGAAGCTATGGATTTGAACATAAAGAAATAGATGATCCAAAACTCGGCCTGCGTACTGCTTTTGGAGAAAAGACCCTCAGGAACCAACAGGGTGCATAAATAAGAGATCAGCAGAACGACCGCCGTGAGGTTTACGATGCTCTTAAAGGGCCATGCCAATGCTTTCCTCAGCGGGTGAAGATCGTTCCCCCAGCGGTGGATCAGGTAGAAATACCCGTTGCCAATGGGGGCGAACAGCAGGGGATCGTCCTTGTCTTCCAGCCTGAACAATTTAGAAGGTGCAATGATCTTGAATCCCTCAATGGAAATTCCGTGTTCCTTTTCCAGGGATTTGATCTTTGAGATCCCTTCTCGCGGGATCTCGCCCTTGAAGTATTTCGAGTCCAGGAATCGGAGCCGGTAGTCTATGCAGATCTTTTTAATCTGCTCCAGATGGTAGATCCTGTCGGTTTCGAGCAGGTCAAAATGGAAGGCGTTTTCAACTTTCTTCCCTTTGCCTTTCAGCCTGGACTGGATCTCTTGTTCCCGGGAGTCATCCTCCCTCAAAAGGTCGTAGACGGATTTTATGATGTCTTGATGGACCCCGCTTCTGCGGGATTCGAGGAATAGTTTCTCCTCGATATTAGTTCTGGGTAATATCATTCTTTTTCTTTTAGCAATTTCAACAAAAATACATATTAAGACCCATCGAAGCAACACCCGGAGGAGACGCCTGAAATGTTAAATATATGTTAAATTCGATCAACACATATTTTGCCCCCCCAATATCTCAGTTCAAACATTGTATATTGTCGGGCTTTTGATACCGTTTATCGATTAGCCGATTCCCCAAAAGGATCTTACATGAAAATGAAAATTCTTGTTTTGAGAGTTTGCCTCCTGCTGTTTTGCGGGACTATCTGGTCTCAGGCCGGGGACGATTTCTCAGAATTCAAGAAGTCCATTTTTACCTCTGCGGCAGAATCAGCTGACTATACCACTCTGACCTCGGCCCTGAAGGCCACCGAATTGGATGACCTGCTGGAGGCAGACGGACCCTTTACCATTTTCGCCCCTTCAGACCGTGCATTCCACAAAATGCCCTCAGAGGAAATTTCAGATCTGATGAGGCCAGAGAACAAGGAGAAACTGAAGGAAATGCTCACCTATTTCATGGTGGCCGGTTCCTTATCGGCGTCGAAGATCCTGAATGCCCTCGTAAAAGGGGATGGCAAGGCTACCTTTACCACGGTGCAGGGTAAAAAGATCAAGGCAACCATAGACGGTGTGGACATCATCCTCACGGACGGGCTGGGCAACAAGGCCAGGATCACTGCGGCAGATTCTGATCAGTGCAACGGGATCATCCACACCATAGACAGCGTGATCTTGCCCAAACCCCTCTAGGCTTATCTCAACTCTGCTCCGAGTTCCTTTTCAAAGACAGACTGGATCTTGTTCATGATCTTATCTATCTGCTTATCCGTAAGTGTTTTGGTCTCGTCCTGTAGCGTAAAGCTCACGGCGTAGGACTTTTTGCCTTTCGGGAGCTTATTCCCCGTATACACGTCGAAGAGAGAAAGGTCTTTGAGCAATTTGCCTTCTGTCCTGAAGGCCAGGTCTTCCAGCTTTTTAAAAGGGACATCCTGGTCCAGCAGCAAGGCAAAATCTCTCCTTACGGAAGGGAATTTAGGGATCGGCCTGAATACGATCTCATTGTGTTTTACCAGGGAACAAAGGGCATCCCAGTCGAAATCCGCATACAGCAGTTGCTGCTTGATATCAAAGCGCTTCTGTATGGAGCTGCTGACCACCCCGAGGCTGACCAGGTCCATTTTGTCCTTCGTAAAGCGGATCCCCTCACTAAAGACAGAACCCGGAGAATTCTGGGTCTCGTATTGGCCTATTCCCAGTTTCTCGAGTATTTGTTCCACCACTGCCCTGAGATAGAAGAAATCAGACGGCCTCGAGGGAAGTGTCCAGCTCTCCCCGTCCCTGTCACCCGTCACCAGGAGGGAAAGGCGTTGTTTTTCTACGTGTCCTTCCCCGGAAGGATGGTAGGTCTTTCCAAATTCGAAGAGCTTAAGATCTGGTCGTTTTCGGTTGATATTATGCGCAGCGGCTTCCATGGATGAAAAGAGCATGGAAGACCTCAAAGCAGAAAGTTCAGAGCTCAGGGGATTGATGATCCTCACCTCACCTTCCTCATGATCTGAAAGTAATTTACGGTAATCCGGGTTGGTCAGGCTGTTGGAGAGGATCTCGAAGAACCCTCTTGCGGCCAGGAGGCTTCCCACCTGGTTCTGGAGTATGTGGTCTTCAAATCGGGTAGTGGTTGCGATGGACGCATGCAGTTTGGGATCGAAATCCACATTGTTGTATCCATAGACCCTCAGGATTTCCTCAATAACGTCCACCTCCCGGGTCACATCAATCCTGTAAAAGGGAATGATGAGTCCCAGCCCCGTTTCCGTGACGCTTTTTACCTTGATCTCCAGGGAGGTGAGGATGGATTTGATCACGTCTCTTGGGATCTCCTGCCCGATGAGTTTATTGATCTTCTCAAAAGTCAGGAACACCTGGAGATCCTCCTTCTTTTTAGGGTAGAGGTCCTCCACATCCGAGGAGATATCCCCCCCTGTGAGTTCACAGATCAGCAGGGCAGCCCTTTGCAGGGCGTATTCCACGTTGTTGATGTCGATCCCGCGCTCGAACCTGAAAGAGGCATCCGTGCTGAGGCCGTGTCTTTTGGCCGTCTTTCGTATTGAGACCGGGTCGAAGTAGGCGCTCTCCAGGAAGATGGCCCTGGTGTTTTCCGTAACCCCGGTATTGATCCCGCCAAATACTCCGGCGATACACATGGGTTTTTCCCCATCGCAGATCATCAGGTCGTCCTCATGAAGGATCCTTTCCTCCCCGTCCAGTGTCATAAAAGGGGTCCCTGCTTCTACGGTCTTGACGATGATCTGTTTCCCATGGATCCTGTCCGCATCAAAGGCGTGAAGGGGTTGACCGAGTTCGTGCAGTACGTAGTTGGTGGCATCGACCACGTTATTGATCGGTTTCAGGCCTATGGCCCTCAGCCTATTTTTCAGCCAGTTAGGGGAGGGCTGTACAATAAGGTTGCTGATGGTGACCCCACAATATCGGGGTGCCAGCATATGGTTCTCCACGGAGACAGCAATCCTGAGGGACCTGTTCGCCACGATAAAATTGCTCACGGAGGGGGTCAGTAGTTCCTTTTGAATTCCTTTCTGACGCAAACCGGCCTTCAGGTCCCTGGCCACCCCGAAATGGCTCATGGCATCCGCCCTGTTGGGGGTGAGTCCTATTTCGAAGACCTGGTCGCTTTCGATGTCGAACAGCTCAGATACGGGAGTCCCCGGTTTAAGCAAACTATCCAGGACCATAATTCCTGCATGGTCTTCACCCAGTCCCAGTTCGTCCTCCGCACAGATCATCCCCTCACTCACCTCTCCGCGGATCTTACCCTTTTTGATCTTGAGGGATTCCCCATTATTCATGTAGAGGGTAGTGCCCACAGTAGCCACGGGTACCTTTTGTCCTTTGGCGACATTGGGGGCTCCACAGACGATCTGCACGGGCTTTTCCTGCCCGATGTCTACAGTGGTGAGTTTAAGCTTATCGGCGTTGGGGTGCTTTTCGCACGTGAGGACATGCCCCACGACAACCCCTTTCAAACCGCCCTGAACCGATTCAAATTCGGAAATACCTTCCACTTCCAGACCCAGATCGGTCAGAAGTTCAGCCACCCTGGAGGGTTCCCAGTCGATCGTAAGGAACTGCTTTAACCAGTTGTAAGAAATTTGCATGGACTCTCCTTAAGCGCTCAAAGATAAAACAATGGCACTTTACATTCAAAGGTCCGACCACCTTTCATCGGGAATTTTACAAACATTGTTTTATCCCTAAATTCCGATATTTGCACCTCTAAATTAATCCCATGAAGAAACCAGCTTATTTTTGGATCGCAATATTCCTCCTGATCTCCTGCGGGGGTGAGAAACAGGCAGAATTGATGCCCGGAATCTGGAGGGGTGTGATGGAAGTAAAGGACGGGAATCCCCTGCCATTTAGTTTTCAAGTCACCAAAGGGGACTCAGGTTACCTTATGGAAGTCTACAACGCAGCCGAGGTTCTTTCCATCGATGAGATCACCACAGATAAAGACTCTATCATCATCAGGATGCCCGTTTTTGACGGGTATATCGCCGGGAAATTTACGGAGCGCACCATGGAAGGGGAATTCATTAAGGACGACCTCGAAAGGCGGGTCCCTTTCCGGGCTTCCTTTGGGGATAGTGTGCGTTTCAAAGGGGATCAGGATCCCGAGGTCCGGGTAGGGGGTATATGGGAGACCTACTTCAGCAAAGGTACCGAGGACGAATATGAGGCAAAAGGTATTTTCGAGCAGGCAGGAAGCAGGGTCACCGGAACTTTCAGGACGACTACGGGGGATTACCGCTATCTGGAAGGTACTGTACAGGGAGATTCCCTCAAGCTTTCGACCTTCGACGGGGCCCATGTTTTCCTCTTCCTGGCAAAGGTTTCGGATAGTACGCTAAGCGGGATGTTCTATTCGGGAAACCATTTTATGGAGCCTTTTGAGGGAAGGAGGAACCCCGCCTATGAACTTCCTGACGAGGATACGCTTACGTACCTCAAAGAGGGATATGAGCAAGTGGACTTCTCCTTTCCCGATGAGGATGGTAACCGCATTTCCCCTGATGATCCCGAATACCGCGATAAGGTGGTTATCCTTCAGATCATGGGCACCTGGTGTCCCAACTGCCTGGATGAGACAAAGTTCCTGGTTAATTACCTGAAAGAACACGGGCAGGAGGACCTGAAGGTGATCTCACTGGCCTTTGAATATGCCAGGACGGAGGAATCGGCCTTCAAGGGGATCAAAAGATTGAAAGAACGGCTTGGGGTCCCATATCCCATCTTGCTTGCCCAATACGGAAGCTCCAACAAACAAACGGCCAATGAAAAGCTCCCCATGCTGAATCACATCCTCTCCTACCCAACGACCATCTTTATTGACCGGAAAGGAGAGGTGAGGAAGATTCATACGGGCTTTAACGGTCCGGCCACAGGGGAGAAGTACACTGCTTTCAAAACGGAATTCCACGATTTCGTCCAGGAACTGCTCTCGGAATAAATAAAGGCCTTCCGTTTTGCGAAAGGCCTTTGGTGGTGGTAAAACAAAATAATCAAATGATGGTTGATTTTCCCAACCAGATGTTCTCTTTGTTCAGGATGAGGTAGTCCTCAGAATCCCTGATGTTCCCTGAGATGAAATCGCCAATATGGTTCGTTCCGTATTTGCTGGACGTATTCAGATCCGGGGATACGACCCCTTTTTTGATGGATTTCAGCACGGCGATCACTACGGCCCGCGATTCCTCGTCCAGTTTAAAATGATCCAGCAGCATGGCCGCAGACAGGATGGAGGCTATAGGATTGGCGATGTCCTTTCCTTTTGCCTGCGGGTAAGACCCGTGCACCGGCTCAAACAGGGCGTGGTTCTCCCCCGTGGAGGCTGAGGGCAACAGGCCAATGGATCCGCCAACGGCACTTCCCTCGTCAGACAGGATATCTCCGAACATATTCTCCGTGAGGATGACGTCGAACTGATTGGGCTTGAGGACCAGCTGCATGGCCGCATTGTCGATAAACATAAAGTCGAGAGCCACCTCGGGATAGCTCTCGCCGATCTTTGTCACCACGCGGCGCCACAACCGACTCGATTCCAGTACGTTGGCCTTGTCTACAAGGGTGACTTTTTTACGCCTGCTCTTTGCGGCTTTAAATGCCAGGTGGGCAATGCGGCTTACTTCTGCCTCGCTGTAGGTACAGCTGTCTGTAGCAGAAGTTCCATCCTCGCTGAGCGACTTCTCCCCGAAATAGATCCCCCCGGTCAGTTCCCGGTAAATGACAAAATCTGTTCCTTGGATCACTTTCTTCTTCAGGGGCGACTTTTCCAACAGGGTAGGGAAGACCTTGATAGGCCGTATGTTGCAGAAGAGACCCAGTTCTTTCCTGAGCCTCAACAGGCCTTGTTCCGGCCTGACCTTCGCATCCGGGTCGTTGTCATACCTGGGATCCCCAATGGCTCCAAACAGAACAGCATCTGAACTTTTGCAAAGATCAAGGGTAGCTTCTGGAAGCGGGTCTCCGAACTTGTCCATGGCTGCCGCTCCCACGAGGGCTTCGGTAAAATGGAATTCGTGGCCGAAGGTCTCTTCCACGGCTTGCAGACATTTTACGGCCTGTGCGGTTACCTCAGGCCCAATGCCGTCTCCTTGCAGCAGGGCGATCTTGAGCTTCATGGCTATGCGATACTTTCGATGTTAACATCCGCGGATTCCACGATCTGGTGGATATCCTCATCCAGGATCTCCTTCTTCCTGTCTGCGAAGAGAAGGAATTGTTCGTAGACAGCGTCTAACTGAACCTTGGTCAGTTCGTATCCTATTTTCTTGGCCCTGTAGGCCAGAGCGGCCCTTCCGCTCCTGGCGGTAAGGACGATGGAAGAATGGTCGACACCCACATCATGCGGGTCTATGATCTCATAGGTCTCCCGCTTTTTGATCACCCCGTCCTGGTGGATGCCTGAGCTGTGTGCAAAGGCATTTGAGCCCACTATGGCCTTGTTGGGCTGAACTGGCATCCCCATCTTTTCGGATACCATTTGGCTGGTACTGTACAGCAGTTTGCTGTTGATGCCCGTATCCAGGTTGAGGTAGGGGTGTTGCCTGAGGATCATGACCACCTCTTCCAGGGAAGTGTTTCCGGCGCGTTCTCCGATACCGTTGATGGTACATTCGATCTGCCTGGCTCCATGGATGACACCGGCTATGGAATTGGCCGTAGCCAGGCCCAGGTCGTTGTGGCAATGGCAGGAAAGGATAGCTTTCTCAATGCCTTTGACGTTCTCCTTCAGGTACTTCATCTTGGCCCCGTATTCTTCGGGCAGGCAGTATCCGGTAGTATCCGGGATGTTCAGGACTGTGGCCCCGGCCTTGATGACCTCTTCACAGATCCTGGCCAGGAATTCGTTATCCGTCCGCCCTGCATCCTCCGCGTAAAATTCCACATCCTCCACGAAACTCTTGGCGTATTTCACGGCTTCCACAGCCCTCTCCATGATCTTTTCCCGGGTGGAATTGAATTTGTACTGGATATGGGAATCCGAAGTGCCAATACCTGTGTGGATCCGTGGTTTCCTGGCTCCCTTCAGTGCTTCGGCAGCCACCTCTATATCCTTCTTTACGGAACGTGTGAGTCCGCAGACCGTGGCATTCTTTACCACTTTAGCGATCTCCTGTACCGAATTGAAGTCGCCCGGACTCGAAATGGGGAATCCGGCTTCGATGACATCCACACCGAGACTGTCCAGCCGCTCGGCGATAACGAGTTTCTGTTTGGTATCTAACTTGCAGCCTGGAACCTGTTCTCCGTCGCGCAAGGTGGTATCAAAAATGTATACTTTATCTTTGCTCATTAGAATTACTTAATTTTACTCACCATAACGAATGTATTACAAGCTCGCAAAACCAAATCGGTGGTTGTGAGGCATTTACAACGTTGACATACTTTTATATATAATTAATTTGCTGATAGTCAGCGGTATAAGCATATCTTTTTACGATGACAAATGTCAATAAGGATGCCCTGTTCGTCCTGGTCAAATCTCTTTCCAAGTCTGAAAAAAGGCAATTTAAGCTCTATGTGGGCAGGCTGGGGGTGAATACAGATGCCAAATTTCTGGCCCTGTTCAACCTCATGGACAAGATGAAGGCCTATGACGAGAAGACCATCCTCTCAAGCGGCATTGTCAAGAAAGCCCAGTTGAGCAACCTGAAGGCGCATCTCTACAAACAGATCCTGATCAGTCTGCGGCTCAACCCGGTAAACCAGAATATCAGGGTGCAGTTGAGGGAACAGCTGGATTTTGCTACCATCCTGTACCAGAAAGGACTTTACAAGCAAAGCCTCAAGATCCTCGACAAGGTAAAGTGGACGGCCATAGAAAATGAGGAAAAGAACATCGCCTATGAGATCGTCGAACTCGAAAAGATCATAGAGACCCAGTATATCACCCGCAGTATCCCGGACCGGGCAGACGAACTGGCCGTCCAGGCCAAAACCCTTTCGGAGCAGAACGTGATGACCAGCAAGTTGTCTAATCTCTCCCTCCAATTGTACAGTATGATGCTGAAGGTGGGCTATGTGCGGAACGAAGAGGACCTGGCCCGCGTAAAGACGTATTTTGATTCCCATCTTCCGTCGTATGAACTGAATACCCTGGGATTCCGTGAAAAGCTCTGGTTATACAAGGCTCATCTGTGGTACAGTTTCCTGACCCAGGATTTTCTCTCCTGCTATAAATACGCGAGCAAATGGGTAGACCTTTTCTACGAGTACGAGGAGATGATCAGCCTGAATCCTGTCTTTTTCCTCAAAGGGAACCATTATCTGCTGGAATCCCTCTTTTTTGTGAAGTACGCCTCCCAGTTTGAAACGGTGCTGGAAAATCTTGAAAAGACAGTGGCCAGGAAGGATTTTCCGTCCAATGACAATATCGCATCCCTCAGTTTTCTCTACATCAATGCCAACAAGCTCAACCTGCATTTCCTCAAAGGCACCTTCGATAAGGGCCTCTACCTGGTCAGGATCATTGAATTCGGCATCAACAAACACAGGGACCGTATTGACGAGCACCATATCATGGTGTTTTACTACAAGATCGCCTGCCTGTATTTCGGGGTGGGGGATAATAAGAACTGCATCCTCTACCTGAAAAAGATCATCAACAACAAGAATCTCAAGATGCGGGAGGACCTGATGTGTTTTGCCAGGGTCCTCAGCCTGGTGGCCCATTACGAGGCAGGCATGGACTACCACCTCGAAGTACAGCTGAAGAGCACGTACAAATTCCTCTTAAAAATGAATGACCTGCACGAGGTACAAAAAGAGATGATCAAATTCCTGAGGAAGCTGGGCAGTATCTACCCCAATGAACTCAAGGCGGAATTCCAGCATTTATACGACCGACTGAAACCCCTGGAGGACCATCCCTATGAGAAAAGGGCCTTTCTCTACCTCGATATCCTTTCCTGGCTGGAAAGCCACCTTGAAAACAAACCCGTGGCCCAGGTGATCCGGGAGAAAGCCCTGTCCGTCCTAAGATAAAGACCGGTTTACGTACAGGAATTCCAGAGGGGGTCATCCGGTGGATCGGCCGTCAACTGGATCCACTCCCTTTTTACGGGATGTTCAAACCCAAGGCTCCTGGCGTGCAGGTGGATACCCCCATCCGGATTGCTGCGATCAAAACCGTACTTCAGGTCCCCTTTGATGGGGCATCCGATGGCAGAGAGCTGGGCCCGGATCTGGTGGTGCCTGCCGGTCATCAGTTCGATCTCCAGAAGAAAATAGCGATCCAGCCTCTTCCGGATCCTGTACCGGAGCTCTGCTTTCTTGCTGCCCGAAACCTCAGAAGGGTAGGCATAGGATTTATTCTGTTTGGGGTTGCGTTTCAACCAGTGGACCAGGAGACCCTCTTCTTTTCCGGGCACATTCCGAACGATCGCCCAGTATATCTTGCGGGTCTCCTTGCCTGCGAACAATTTGTTCATCCTGGTGAGGGCCTTGGAGGTGCGGGCAAAGACCACCACCCCTGTCGTGGGCCTGTCGAGCCTGTGTGTTACCCCCAGGAAGACCTCCCCGGGTTTGTCGTACTTCTTTTTAATATAGGCCTTGACATGTTCACTCAACGGAATGTCGCCGGTCTTGTCTCCCTGGACGATATCTCCCGCCCTTTTGTTCACGGCAATGAGGTGATTGTCTTCGTATAAGACCTGGAGGTTCTCTGCGTTGGAGGTGATCTTGTTTAGAGACAAGGATATGGGTATTATTGTTTTACGATGTGGGAAAGCAGGAGTAGAGAGGCTCAGTACTGTTCATCCTCACTGGGGAAGTCGAGCGACTTCACGTCCTTCACATATCTGGAGATCGCGTCGCTCATTTCCTCATAGAGGTTCATGTACCTCCGGAGGAATCTGGGATTGAACTCGTGTGTCATACCCAGGAGGTCGTGGATCACGAGGACCTGCCCGTCGGCATGCCGTCCTCCGCCTATGCCTATGGTGGGGATTGAAATGCTCTCAGATACCTTTTTGGTGAGCGCTGCCGGTATTTTTTCGAGTACGATGGAAAAACATCCGATCTTTTCCAGCATCCTGGCGTCTGCGATCAGTTTCTCCGCCTCCTCATCTTCCTTGGCCCGGACCGTGTAGGTGCCGAATTTGTAAATAGACTGGGGGGTAAGGCCCAGGTGTCCCATTACGGGTATACCCGCATTGAGGATCCGTTTTACAGATTCTTTGATCTCTTCCCCTCCTTCTAGTTTGACAGCGTGGGCACCGCTCTCCTTCATGATCCGGATGGCCGACCTGAGGGCTTCTTTGGGGTCGCTCTGGTAACTCCCAAAGGGGAGGTCTACCACTACCAGGGCCCTGTTCACCGCCCTGATCACGGATGATGCATGGTAGATCATCTGGTCCAGTGTTATGGGGAGGGTAGTCTCATGCCCTGCCATGACGTTGCTGGCAGAGTCTCCCACCAGGATAACATCCACATTGGCGGCATCCACGATCTTGGCCATGGAATAGTCGTAGGCCGTGAGCATGGAGATCTTTTCACCTCGTTGTTTCATGTCAACAAGGGATTTAACCGTCACTCTTTTGTATTCTTTCTTACTGACAGACATAATGGTTCATTTGCCGGATAAATGTAAGGAGAAAAGATCAATTCGGGATTAATGTGTACATTCACTGAGACGAAAACAGTTCGGGATGAGAAAATCGTTAGTCGCACTCCTTTTGCTTACCCTGTGGACCGGACGGGCACAGCAGGCCCCTGAGGTTTCGGTAGAAAAGGCCATTGCTGATTTTTTTGAGGCCTTCCACGCCAGGGATTCTGTCTCCATGCGGAAAATGGTTACTTCTGGGATCCTGATGCAGACCTTGGGGAAGTCGGCCTCAGGATCAGACAGCGTGATCACGGTACCTTTTGGCAGGTTTCTCCGGTCGATCACGAGCATCCCGGACACCATGAGGGTGGAAGAGCGCCTGAGGTCTGTCTCTGTCCTTGTAGACGGTAATCTCGCCCAGGCCTGGACCCCCTATGAATTCTATGTCAACGGCAAACTCAGCCACTGCGGGGCCAATGCCTTCCATCTGTTCCGGGAAGAAGGGATCTGGAAGATCCTTCACATCATCGATACGCGGCGAAGGGAAGGCTGCCCGGAACAGGGAGGCTGACTTCAATTTCAACATTCCCGTATACTTCAATACCACTTCAGATCACCCGGAATTCTTTGGCTCAAAGGAAAGACGTCACAGAACATGTGACAACCTGTCAGTTTCGAATGGTTGGCACTATGTTTGACATTTCAGTAGCGAAAACTTTTGAATCCATTAATAAAAAAACGATAAGATGAGCAAAATTATTGGGATAGATTTGGGTACGACCAACTCCTGTGTTTCCGTGATGGAAGGAAATGAGCCGGTCGTGATCCCGAACGCCGAAGGAAAGCGAACCACTCCCTCCGTAATCGCTTTTGTGGAAGGTGGTGAGATCAAGGTTGGAGACCCTGCCAAGAGACAGGCGGTCACTAACCCGAACAAGACCATTTACTCCATTAAAAGGTTTATGGGAAACAAATACTCTGAATCCAAAAAAGAAGCAGAGCGGGTACCTTATAAAGTGGAAAAAGGAGATAATGACACTCCCAGGGTCGACATAGACGGACGTCTGTACACGCCACAGGAATTGTCTGCCATGATCCTTCAGAAGATGAAAAAGACGGCAGAGGACTATCTCGGCCAGACTGTAAGCCGGGCGGTGATCACAGTCCCCGCTTATTTTAATGATGCCCAGAGGCAGGCTACCAAGGAAGCCGGTGAGATCGCCGGATTGAAGGTGGAAAGGATCATCAACGAGCCTACCGCCGCTTCCCTTGCCTATGGTCTGGACAAAAAGCACAAGGACCAGAAGATCGTGGTATTCGACTTCGGTGGCGGAACGCACGACGTGTCCATCCTCGAGTTGGGAGACGGTGTCTTTGAGGTGCTGTCCACTGACGGGGATACCCACCTGGGAGGAGATGACGTGGACCAGAAGATCATCGACTGGCTGGCGGAGGAATTCAAGAAGGAAGAGGATATCGACCTGAGAAAAGACTCTATGGCCCTGCAAAGATTGAGGGAAGCTGCCGAAAAGGCCAAGATCGAATTGTCCAGTTCCACTCAGACCGAGATCAACCTGCCCTATGTCACTGCGACGGCCACAGGTCCTAAACACCTTGTGAGGACCCTCGCCAGGGCGAAGTTCGAACAACTGATCGCAGACCTGGTGAAAAGGACCATTGAACCCTGCGAGGCCGCATTGAAATCTGCAGGACTTTCCAAGAGTGATATAGATGAGATCATTTTAGTCGGAGGATCCACCAGGATTCCAGCGGTTCAGGAAGCAGTTGAGAAATTCTTCGGCAAAAAGCCTTCCAAGGGAGTGAACCCTGATGAGGTAGTCGCCATTGGTGCCGCCATTCAGGGAGGTGTACTCACAGGTGACGTCAAGGACGTACTCCTGCTGGATGTAACACCGCTCTCTCTCGGTATCGAGACCATGGGCGGTGTGATGACCAAGCTGATCGAAGCGAATACGACCATCCCTACCAAGAAATCTCAGATCTTCTCTACGGCTGCAGATAACCAGCCTTCCGTGGAGATCCACGTATTGCAGGGAGAAAGGCCGATGGCTGCTGATAATAAGACCATAGGAAGATTCCACCTGGACGGGATACCACCCGCTCCCAGGGGAACCCCTCAGATCGAAGTGACCTTCGATATCGATGCCAACGGGATCATCAAGGTGTCAGCCACAGACAAGGCGACCAACAAGACCCAGGACATCCGGATCGAAGCCTCTTCAGGACTTACTGAGGAAGAGATCGAGAAGATGAAAGCCGAGGCCGAGGCCAATGCGGAAGCCGATAAAAAGGCCAAGGAAAAGGCTGATAAGCTCAATGAGGCAGACGCCATGATCTTCCAGACCGAAAAACAACTCGGTGAATTCGGGGACAAATTGTCTGACGACAAGAAAAAGCCTATCGAAGCGGCTCTCGAGGAATTGAAAAAAGCCTACGAGACCAAGGATGTGGAGCAGATTACGCCGGCACTGGAGAAGATCAACGAAGCCTGGAAAGTAGCTTCAGAGGAAATGTACAAGGCCCAGGCAGCAGCCCAGGAGGGAGGACCTTCCGCAAACGGCGAGCAGGCTTCAGCCGATAGTGCAAAAGAAGGCGACAACGTGGAAGACGTAGATTTTGAGGAAGTGAAATAATCCACGAATTACAATCATTCAAGAGGCAGCATCAGCTGCCTCTTTTTTTTCGGCATGTATTTTGTTTTTCCATCCGGAAAGAAGGTGTAATTTTGATCTGATGATTCGAGACAACCACGGCATTTCCAGGCTTTTAAAAATTATGACCCTCTTCCTGATGGGGGCAGTCTCCTGCGTCCAGGCACAGGAACCCAAGGTGTTCACCACATCCGACTTCGATCTTTCGGGAAAGGTGAAACGTTGCCTGGTCATCACGGATTACGGAAAGGAGGCATTCGATTTCAGCAGGGAGGGATTGCTGCAAAAGGTCACCACCGTGTACAGCGAAACGGATTACGACATCACCTATTACAGGTACAGAGATGGAGTCCTGTCTGAGAAGCGCATTGAAAATTACCGGGATGATGTACTGGACAGGCAGACCTCCATCGCCCATATATTCAGGGCAGATACCCTCCTCAATAAGATCGTAAAGGAGCAGGTCTATTCCTATCAAAAGGAATTCCTGGACCAGTTTGAATACAGCTACGACGCAGGGGGAAATCTCATCGCCATAACCCGCACCTCCAACGAGGGGATCGATGATACCCAGATCAGCTATGATAGCATACAGGGGGAGGTCACCAGGACCATCAGTGTGAACGGAACCATTGAGAGGTCTGAGCGGACCACTGAAAAAAAAGAAAAGGACAGGGTTTTGAAGGTAGAGCTCATCAGGGAATTCCTGAAAGGCGACCCCTATAAGGCCACGGAGACCTTCACGGACACTCTTGGGCGAAAGGTCAGGGAGAATGAATATAATTATGACGCCGCCAAGGGATCCTTTGTCAGGAGCGGTGAACTGTCTTTTACCTATGGAGAGCACGGCTTTTTGAAGTCCCGCCTTCAAAAACTGGAAAAACAGGAGAGCAAACAGGAAT
>JBFKPJ010000039.1:0-19391 GCA_041628355.1 Muriicola sp.
AGGGGCTCGACCCGGATCTTGCGCATGACGGGGTTCACCCTAGCAGGAAAGGATATGAACTTATGGCTCCCCTTGCCGAATCGGCTATACAGCAAGCCTTGAAGCAGTCAGGTTAAAGGCCACATCCTATTTCTTTCTGGCGGGGTTATATTGATATCTTTAGAGTAGAACCCCCTCGATGGAATAGCCCCTGGTCAGCATAGTGATGCCAAGGGATCAGTATAGGATACAAACGTCACGAGGCATGGCTCTACCCCCCCCTTTCACCCCTTACGGCTCCAGGTTTAAAGAACGATACAAGGAAAGTGTGATCCCCTCCCCCTGTTGGATGGGTTACAGGAGGGGTTTTGAACGAGTAGGGATTCCGTGAAAAGGAACGCGATTACTTCTTTTGCTGAGATCAGATGCAATCCCTTAAATAGGAGGAATGCACCGGCACCCACCTTGGAAACTTTGATTATATTTGTCAAATGATTTTAGGACATGCTGTTTAAATACCCGCAACTCCTCTGGTCGCTCTGCCTGCTCCTAATTCCCATTCTTGTACACCTTTTACAACTGCGGAGGTTTAAGACCACTCCTTTCACGAATGTAAGGCTCCTGAAAAAGGTACAGGCCAAATCACAAAAGAGCCAGACACTGAAAAGATGGTTGCTTCTGCTGACCCGACTGGCACTTTTCACTGCTTTGATCCTCGCCTTTGCGCAGCCGTTTACTGCGAGCAACTCGGCATTCAGAAAACAGGAATTGGCGATCTACCTCGATAATTCCTTTAGCATGCAGGCCCGGACCGAGCAGGGTTCACTCCTGGAGGAAGCTACACAGGAACTGATCCGTTCCGTACCTGAGGGAATCTCATTTTCCCTTTTCACCAACGATTCTGAATACAGGGACGTGACCATGGAAGAGATCAGGAATTCCCTCCTGCAACAGACATTTGCATCCAACCAGCTCACCCTCGAGGAGATCAGGCTCAAGGGGAATTCATATTTCAGCCGGGATACTGAGGCCTTAAAAAGGCTTGTGATCATCTCAGATTTCCAAAAATTACTCGGGGAGGAGAATGACACGGTAAATATCGCAGCAGGGATATACCACGTGCCCCTGCGGGCTGAAGAATTGTTGAATGCCTCTGTTGATTCCGTGTATTTCGATTCGGAGACCGGGAAGGAGAATAGTTTGCACATTCTGGTTTCCGGAAATGATGATTTCGGGTCCATCCCGGTCTCTCTCTTTAACAGGGGTTCTCTGATCGCAAAATCGGCAGTAACCTATGATCCCGAAGGGGATTCAGAGCTTGTCTTTACCCTCCCCGGAGGGGAGTTCATTGAAGGCCGAGTCTCTCTCACTGATGGGGGGCTTTCCTATGACAATGATCTTTTCTTTAACATAAGTACTCGGGAAAAGATCAGGATTCTGGGCATAGGCACGAAGGATGAATTCCTTTTGAGATTGTTCGGGGACGAAATCTCTCAATACCGTTCCGTCCCTTCCCCAGATCAGGCGTTGTCCGTCCTGGGCGAACAGGACCTGGTAGTCCTGAACCAATTGAATTCCCTCCCGGCCGGCGCCCTGGAACGGCTTAAGGAATACATCGATCAGGGTGGCAGTTTGGTGATGATCCCTTCCACCGAGATGAATACGGCAGATTTCAACCGTTTGCTTACCCCTTATGGGATGTCCCTGTCAAAACTAATCTCAACACCCCTGGAGATCACCGGGATCAACTATGAGCATCCCTTATTTTCCGATGTTTTCAGAGGTATAGTGAGGAACTTTCAATATCCCTCGGTCCAACAGTATTTTACCTTAGGCGGGAGAGCAGACAATATCCTCAGTCTTTCGAATGAGGCTCCGTTTCTCGCCGGAAGAGGCAAAATATATGTCTTTACAACTTCCCTGGATCCTGTCAATACTAATTTCACGATCTCCCCTTTAATAGTCCCAACGCTGTATGCCATGGCCATGCGGAGCAGAAACTTGCCTTCTCCCTATTATCTTCTGGGAACGGACAGTTCTGAGGATGTACCCGTGCAACTGGGTGAAGACCGGATCCTCAGCCTGAAAAAAGGAGAGCAGGAGTTTATCCCGAGACAACAGGCTATTGGGCGGAATACCAGGCTCTGGTTTTCCGGAGCCCCTCAGGAAGCAGGGACCTATTCCCTGGAAAATACCCCCGTAATGAGATCATTCAGCTTTAATTACCCCAGGGCGGAGAGCGATCTCTCCTATCTCGACCTGGACGAATTAGGCAACAGCGCCACCGTGGCAGACTCTATATCTGAGGTATTTTCACAATTTGAAATTGACAGCAGGGTAACAGGCCTTTGGAAATGGTTTGTTATTTTAGCGGTGCTGTTCATTCTGGCAGAGATCATCATTCAAAAGATAATGAAATGAATATTCTCCTTAAATCAGCTCGGATCCTCGATCCTCAGAACAAAAACCTGCATGGGAAGGTCAGGGACATCTGGATCAAAAACGGGTTCATAGAGAAGATTGCCTCCTCCGTGACCCCGGATGGCAGGACCAAGGCCATAGAGCTAGCGAACCTGCACGTCTCGCCGGGATGGCTGGACAGTAGTGTCAGTTTTGGGGAACCCGGATATGAAGAGCGGGAAACACTGTCTCACGGGGCTAAAGTTGCCGCCCTAAGCGGCTTTACAGACGTCGTTCTCAACCCGAATACCCATCCCATACCCGATACGAGCGGAGATATCGTATTCATCAGGAAAACCGCTACAGGCAAAGGAGCCCGGATTCATCCCATGGGGGCCTTGACCCGTTCATCGGCCGGCTCGGACCTGGCGGAAATGTACGATATGAAAAAAGCCGGAGCAGTCGCATTTTATGATTTCAAATCGCCCGTAACCCATTCCAACCTGCTCAAGATAGCCCTCCAGTATACCCAGGGATTCGAGGGCCTGGTTCTCTCCTTTCCCATGGATGCATCCATTGCGGCCACCGGAACGGTAAACGAAGGAGATGCTTCTACCAAACTCGGCTTAAGGGGCATACCGGCCATGGCGGAAGAGATACAGATCGCAAGAGACCTGTCCATCCTGGAATACACAGGGGGTAAATTACACATCCCGACAATCTCCTCGGCAGGGGCTGTGACACTAATCGCCGAGGCTAAAAAGAAAGGCCTTGATGTTAGCTGTAGCGTCGCTATACACAATCTCTACCATACAGATGACGTGCTGAGGGAGTACGACACCAATTTTAAGGTGATGCCCCCTCTGCGGACATCGAAGGACCGGGATGCCCTCAGGAAGGGGGTGAGAAACGGGGTGATCGACCTGGTCACCTCAGACCACATCCCTATCGACATCGAGGAGAAACGGGTAGAATTTGACAGGGCGGCTTATGGATCCCTCGGGTTGGAATCCTTCTTCCCGATACTGAATTCCATTTTCGGGATCGAGAAAACGGTAGAACTTCTCACCAGGGGCCACAGGCGCTTCGGGTTGGAGCCACTGCCCCTGAAGGAAGGGGAACAGGCATGCATGAGCCTGTTCAACCCGGAAGGGGATTACTCCATCACCAGGGAAGGCTTGACCTCCACTTCCAAGAACAGCATGTACATAGGCAGAAAGGGCAAGGGAATGGTGTATGGATGCATCACAGATCAGGTTTACCTCAAAAAAGCGTAGGATATCCATGGATGAGAAAGAGATCAGGGAAGGAAAGACCACGGCCATTGTAGCTTACATGACCATGGTGGGTGCTTTCATCGCGATCACGATGAACCTGGAACCCAAAAATTCTTTTGCCAGATTCCACGTTCGCCAGGCCTTTGGTATCCACCTGCTCTTCCTGAGCATAGCTTTGTTCCTGAGCGTATGGTTTTTTGAATATGCCCTCCTCGCACTCTACCTCTTTTATTTCGTGATGTGGCTGTACGGATTCCTGGGGGCTGTGAGCGGCAAACCCAACTCCATGCCTGTGATCGGCAACTACTTTCAAAAATGGTTCACGTTTATTCAATAGTATGACCACGCAACATCTCAGTCTGGAACACCTGGTCAGGCCCCCTGCAGATAGTACAGTCCATTCACCAGCGATCTTCCTGTTCCACGGTTATGGCAGCAATGAAGAAGACCTATTCTCATTTGCGCCTGAACTGCCCGAGGACCTGTGTGTTATTTCTGCCAGGGCTCCTCACCCACTCCCCCCCTACGGCTACGCCTGGTACAACATTGACTTCGACGCCAATTTTGGTAAGTGGAGTGACACTGCCCAGGCGCGGGATTCAGTCGGAAAAATGTCCCATTTCATAAAAGAAGCAACAGATGCATATGCGCTGGACAGGAACCGTATCTCCCTCCTCGGTTTCAGCCAGGGCACGGTATTGAGTTTTGCCCTGGCCCTGGCCTATCCGGAAATGGTACGTAATGTAGCGGGCCTCAGCGGATACATTGATGAGACCATACTGCCAAAGGGCTATGAGGATCTGGACCACAGCCACCTGAGAATGTATGTATCCCACGGGAAATTCGACCCGGTCATCCCTCTTTCCTGGGCCAGCAGAACACCACCCATCCTCGATAGGCTCGGAATCCCGCATACCTTTGAAGAATTCCCCACAGGTCATGGCGTCTCCCGGGAAAATTTCTACTCCATGAAAGCCTGGTTATCCCGGCACATTTAATTGCTTCGGGTATATAGCAGGTGGTCTAAAAGCGTGAAATCGACGGACAGGTCGTCCTTGAGCTCATACCGGATAAAGAGTTCCCCCCAGAATCTTCCGTCGGAAAAATCCGCTATGATCCACCGGTGGTTCAGCACATTGATCTTGTTGATCTTGAAGCTGCTCTCCATCCCTTCATAGGGAATCAATGGGTTATCTCCTTTGCTCTCGTTAGTCTCGAGAAGTCTGTCAGCGATATAACGGGCCGGGTCCTCCAGAGAAAGATGGTCATAATATGCCAGGGCGTCATCATTGTTCTCCAGGGAGAAATACTGAAGGTCGAGCACTTTGATCCTGGCTGTCCTCAGGGAGTCTTCCAATTCTTCTTTCTGCCCTTCCAAAACGCTGATCTTTTCATCTTTCACCCCAACCTGACTGGAATAACTTACATAGATATACAGGGCTATGAGGGATGAAAAAATAAAGAGGTATAAAAATATTCTCGCTTTCATCAATTGATATTTACGATTAAGTTGTCATAAGCCAGGTGAACGTGGTCCGGGAGGGTTTTTTCCACCTCGTCGTGAAAGCCCATATGGTGGCTGATGTGGGTAAAATAAGCCTTCCCGGGTTGCACCTTATCCACAAAGGCCAGGGCTTCTTCCAGGTTAAAATGAGAATGGTGTGGTTCTTGCCTCAATGCATTGACGCATAAAACTTTAACTCCCTTTATCTTTTCTATTTCTTTATCTGAAATACTCTTGACATCCGTCAGGTAGGCTACCCCGCCAATTCGATATCCGAAGACCTGCAGACGATTGTGGAAAGCCTCAATGGGATGTGCCTGAAGGTCCCCCACCTGGAACGGTATCCCGTTCTCCACGACGTTCACCTTTACCGCAGGGGCTCCGGGATAACGGTTATTGTCGGAAAAAATATAGTCGAATCTTTTCCTGAGGTTGTCTATCACACGCTGATGGGCGTAAATAGGGATATCACCCTGTCTGAAAAAGAATGGCCTGATATCGTCTATTCCGGCGGTATGGTCTGCATGTTCGTGGGTGAAAAGGATCCCGTCGAGTTTTACCACCTCAGTCCTGAGCATCTGCTGCCTGAAATCGGGTCCGCAGTCGATCACGTAATTGTAATTCCCCCATGAGATGAGAACGGAAACGCGGAGCCTTTTATCCTTGGGATTTGCACTCAGGCAAACCGGATGGGTACTCCCGATCACGGGGATCCCCTGAGAGGTTCCGGTACCCAAAAAAGTCAATTTCAACGGCTCGTCTATTTTATTCAAATTTATGACTTATTTATTTAAAAGATGTCCCATTCTTATTAACTTTGAAGCGAAAACCCTGAGGAATGGCGTCCGTTTTAAATCAAGATCCCGCATTCGAAAATATACCCTCGATCAAGGCCAAAACCCTGCGCATCAATTTGAATCCTGCGATCTATGGAACTTTTGCGGAGATTGGAGCCGGACAGGAAACCGCCAGGCATTTTTTCAGGTCAGGGGGTGCCTCGGGAACCATCGCCAAGGCGATGAGTGCCTATGACAAAAGTTTCAGCGACGCCATCTATGGTGCGGAAGAAGATGGGCGATATGTGACACAGAGTCGTCTGAACAAGATGCTCAAACACGAGATCAAGCTCATGGAGGAACGGATCAGCCGCAAGGAGCATCCGGATCGCCTGTTCTTCACCTACGCCAATACGGTTGCCACCATCGATTTTTCCAAGCGCTATAAAGGCCATGGCTGGGTCGGGATCCTATTCCAGCTCGACCCCAACCAGAAGGAATACGACGAGATCATCCTCCACCTGCGCTTCAAGCAGAATGAAGCCCGCCTCCAACAGGAGACCCTTGGGATCGTCGGGGTCAATCTTATTTACGGAGCTTTTTACAAATACAACAAACCCAGGAAATTACTGAAGTACCTGTACGATCATATCGACAAGGATACGGTTGAAATAGACATGGTGAATTTCTCGGGGCCCAATTTCAAGAATGTAGACAACAGGCTGATGAGCCTTCAGCTCATCAAAAATGACATGACAGACGCGGTAATGTTTGGGCCCGACGGCGTCAACCTGCTGCCGGCTGCCGTGTTGTACAAGAAAAATATCCTGGCTCTCAGGGGAAGTTTCAGGCCCGTGACCAAGGTGAACATGGATATGTTCCAGAAATCCTATGACATCTTTATACGGGAGCAGACCGTAGAGGAAGAAAATACGGTAGTCATGTTCGAGATCACCCTGGCCAACCTCAAGGCCTCCGGGGAGATTGACGAACAGGACTTCATGGACCGGGCGGAACTGCTTTGTTCCCTGGGGCATACCGTGTTGATCTCCAAATTCCAGGAATACTTCAGGCTGGTAGAATACCTGGGTAATTATACCAAGGCCAGGATAGGTCTCACCATGGGGGTCAATAACCTGGTGGAGATCTTCGATGAAAAATATTACAGGCATCTGAGTGGGGGTATCCTGGAAGCTTTTGGAAAGCTCTTCTTCAAGGATCTCAAAGTATACCTCTACCCCATGAAGAATCCGGAGACCGGTCAGATCATGACCAGCAACAATATCAAGGTCCACCCGAGGATGAAGGAACTCTACAAATTCTTCAAATACAATGGAAAGGTGATGGACATCATCGATTACGACCCGGAGATCATGCACATTTTCTCAAGGGATGTCCTCAAAAAGATCACAAACGCGGAAGATGGTTGGGAAGAGATGCTGCCTGAAGGGATCGCGGAAACCATCAAAAAGAAAAAGCTTTTTACCCGCCAGGAGGTAGCCGAACAGGAAAACGCATAAAAAAACCCTGACTTCAAGTCAGGGTTTTTTGTTATCTGAATGTCTACAGGATCTGGGCGGCGTGATCCTTGGTATTTACTTTGTCTATCACTTTTTCCACCACTCCTTTTTCATCGATAATAAAGGTCATTCGATGGATCCCGTCGTATTCCCTGCCCATGAATTTTTTGGGGCCCCAAACCCCGAAGGCATCGATCACCGTGTGGTCTTCATCGGCAAGCAAAGGAAAAGGAAACTCATATTTGTCCCTGAAACTCGCCTGTTTTTTCTGGGAATCCTCACTTACGCCCAAAAGGGAATATCCCTCCTCCTGCAAGGCCTGATAATTATCCCTGAGATTGCAGGCTTCAGCCGTACAGCCCGGAGTATTGGCCCGGGGATAGAAGAAAACGATCAGTTTTTTCCCTTCGTAATCAGAGAGCTTTATTTCATTTCCATCTTGGTCTTTTGAGGTAAATTGAGGTACTTTGTCCCCCTTCTTAAGTGTTTTCATACGCATTTTTTTAAGTGAGCGTAAAAGTAATCATATATGACCAAATCTGAAAAAGTAGCCTTTGCGATAGATACGCTTGATGAACTATACCCGGAGATCCCCATCCCCCTGGAACACAAGGATCCCTATACCCTGCTCATCGCCGTGCTCATGTCTGCTCAGAGCACTGATGTCCGTGTAAACCAGATCACGCCCAGCCTGTTCAGAAAGGCAGATAACCCGTATGATATGATCAAACTTTCTGTCGAGGAGATCCGGGAGATCATCAAGCCTGTCGGCCTGTCTCCCATGAAATCCAAAGGGATACACGGGTTATCCCAGATACTTGTCGATCGCTATGGCGGGGAGGTTCCCAAAGACATTGAGCTGCTGGAAGAATTGCCGGGAGTGGGTCACAAGACTGCCAGCGTGGTAGTCTCCCAGGCCTTTGGTATCCCTGCATTTCCGGTAGACACCCATATCCACAGGTTGATGTACCGCTGGGGATTTTCGTCAGGCAAGAACGTAGTACAAACGGAAAGAGATGCCAAGAGGCTGTTTCCCAAAGAATTATGGAATAATCTGCACCTTCAGATCATTTGGTATGGGAGAGATTATTCACCTGCTCGCGGCTGGGATCTGGAAAAGGATGTGATCACAAAGACTATTGGCAGAAAGTCCGTCATCAATGAATACCTCAAAAAGAAAAAGGCCCGCTGATGCGGGCCTTGTTTTTTAATTCAGGATCAGGTCAAAACTGAATTGCCTGTGTTTTGTAACTCGAAGTGCTCTTGAATAATCGAGCAGGAACCGGATGGTCTCAGGCCCAGCTTTTGGGGTCTCGCAGGCATTTTTCTTTGTTGAGTAAATTTTTTCCATAGGATTGCGATGTCGTTATGTTAAGATAACGCAAGGCCTATGGAATTATTGTAAGAATTATTGCGAACTAAGAATTTGTCAGTACAATATTATGTCTGTCTATAATCTTTCTCAGGTTGATCAGGGCATATCGCATTCTGCCCAGGGCCGTGTTGATGCTCACCCCGGTATTCTCTGAGATCTCCTTAAAGCTCATGTCTTTATAGATGCGCATGAGGAGGACCTCTTTCTGGTCTTCGGGCAATTCCTCGATAAGGAGCGTCAGGTCACTGTCTATCTGGTCCTTGATGAGTTGTTTCTCCGCGTTGAGTTTGTCGTCCCCGATCACGGAGAAGATATTGAAATCTTCATTCCCCTCAAACTTGGGCATCCTCTTGTTCTTCCTGAAGTGGTCGATGATCAAATTGTGGGCGATACGCATGACCCAGGGCAGGAATTTACCTTCTTCGCTGTAATTTCCTTTTTTTAATGTCTTGATGACCTTGATAAAGGTATCCTGAAAGATATCCTCGGTAACATCTCTGTCGAGTACCTTGGAATAGATAAAGCTGCTGATACGCTGGTTGTGTCGGTGAATCAGGATCTCCAGTGCCTTTTCTTCCCCGCTGATGTAGTCCTGAACTAGTAGTGAGTCGTCCCTTTGTGGTTCCATAGTTTGAGTATCATTTTGGTTTTTGTTAGTTCATCAGCCTGGCTACGAACTAAGGTTATCAGATCAATTTGAGTTACTTGTTTTTCAATGACATCCTAAAAGTACCCAATGACCCTTCCTCGGGAAAAACATTGTTGTCAAATGCCCGATTCTTGATGTGAAAGGAGGAATTCGTAAATGGGAGGGGTTTTGAGATACGCTTGAGAACCTCTCGAAGGAGGGGTGGATGCGGGAACAGGGCCACAAAAAAAGCACTTTCAGGGGAAAGTGCTTTTGCTATCAGACATATGTAAGGTACCTCTTAAGAAAGTATCCTTTTTCAGTTCAGGCTGTTCTCTATCGTCATCCCCTTGAATTCACGTATGTGAAGGGACCTGGAATAGTCCAGGAGGAATTTTACCGTTTCGGGGCCACTTTTGATCAGCCTGCAGCGCGTTTCCGCGTGGGAGTAAATCTTTTCCATAATATCTCTTGTTACGTCTAAATAACGCCAGAGATACAGGATTGATGGATTTCCTCGACCTAGGACAGATTAATTCGTTAAAACTATTTGATTCTTCTCTATGAGTTTCCTCAGGTTGATCAGGGCGTAACGCATACGTCCCAAAGCCGTGTTGATGCTCACTTCCGTATTTTCAGCGATCTCGTTGAAACTCATGTTCTGATAAATCCTCATCCGCAGCACTTCGAGCTGGTCTTTGGGCAACTGTTCAATAAGCACCTCCAGATCCTGGTCTATCTGGTCCCTGATCAGCTGAATCTCAGCATTGGGCTTGTCATCCGTGAGCACGGAGAAAATATTGAATTCCTTGTTTCCCTGGTACCTGGGCATTCGCTTGTTGCGACGGAAGTGATCTATGATCAGGTTGTGGGCGATACGCATGACCCAGGGCAGGAACTTGCCTTCTTCATTATAGGTGCCCCTTTTGAAGGTACTGATGACCTTGATAAAGGTATCCTGGAAGATATCCTCGGTAACGGTCATGTCCTTTACCTTGGAATAGATATAACTGCTAAGGCGTTGATTGTGCTTGTGGATCAGGTCTTCAATGGCTTTTTCATCACCATTGATATAATTTCGGATAAGTGTGGCATCGTCAATCGTAGAATACATACAATTACTTTTTTGGTTCAATTCAGGGGTCGCGGGGTAATGCAGGACGCGACTTTTACTCTAAAATTTCAAAAAAGTAATGTTGTGGTATAGGCGTATTTCTTAACGATTATCACTTCAAAGATAGAAAAAATATGAGTGATCCGCCCCGGGCATATATTTTTAACATTTTTAGATCTGAGGATAACCGGGGCTGGTTATTGGTATTTTCATATCGTATCTTTGCGACTTTCCACCCTAATTATGAACACGCTCACGGAGGCAGATCCAAAGTCAAACATCATCATCAAAGGGGCCAAGCTCCACAACCTGAAGGACATCGATGTGGTTATCCCCCGCAACCAGCTGGTGGTGATCACAGGCTTATCCGGTTCGGGCAAATCCAGCCTGGCCTTTGACACCCTCTATGCAGAAGGTCAAAGACGATACGTGGAAAGCCTCTCCTCCTATGCAAGGCAATTCCTCGGCAAGCTGGACAAGCCCAAGGTAGACCATATCAAGGGGATCGCCCCGGCCATAGCCATAGAACAAAAGGTGAATGCGACCAACCCGCGCTCTACAGTCGGGACCAGTACGGAGATCTATGACTATATGAAACTCCTTTTTGCCAGGATCGGCAGGACCTTCTCCCCTGTTTCCGGGGAAGAGGTCAAAAAGCATACGGTTACGGATGTGGTCAATTTTGTTAAGGGGTATGAGGAAAATGCCAAACTCCTGCTTCTGGCACCCATTACAATCCCCGAGAACAGGGACAAGAAAAAGACCCTGCAACTCCTGTCGTTACAGGGATATGCCCGGGTCAAGTACGGAGGGGAGGTTCACCGTATTGATGAGGAGCTGCACCAGGCGGTGGGAGATCAATTGTACCTGGTGGTGGACAGGATCGTAATAAAAGACGATGAGGACTTTTATAACCGCCTGGCCAATGCGGTTGATTCGGCCTTCTTTGAAGGAAAAGGCACCTGTATCATAGAGGAAGTAGCCTCCGGAAAACAAACCACTTTCAGTAACCTTTTCGAACTGGATGGGATGAGTTTCCTGGAACCCAATGCACATCTGTTCAGCTTCAACAACCCCTATGGCGCTTGTCCCAAATGCGAGGGTTACGGCGACGTCATCGGGATAGATGAGGACCTGGTGATCCCCAACACCTCCCTCTCGGTCTACGAAAATGCGGTATTCCCATGGAGGGGTGAAAGCATGAGCTGGTACAGGGACCAGCTGGTCAATTCCGCATACAAATTCGACTTTCCGATCCATAAGCCCTGGTACCAGCTTTCAGAAGAACAAAAGAACCTGGTCTGGGAAGGAAATTCCCATTTTATCGGGATCGACAAATTCTTCCAGCAACTGGAGGAGAAAAGCTATAAGATCCAGAACAGGGTCATGCTTTCCCGTTACCGGGGCAAGACTCGTTGCTCCCTTTGCAGGGGAAAACGCCTGAGAAAGGAAGCAGACTATGTCAAGATACACGGCAGGTCCATATCTGACCTCGTGGAACTTCCCATCACTTCACTGATCCGGTTTTTTGAGGGGCTGTCCCTCAAGGAACACGAACAGGTGATCGCCGATCGGTTGCTTAAGGAGATCAACAGCCGACTCGGGTTTTTAGAGAAGGTAGGCTTGGGATACCTCACCCTGAACAGGAAATCGAACACCCTCTCGGGAGGGGAAAGTCAGCGTATCAACCTGGCCACTTCCCTGGGCAGCAGCCTGGTAGGCTCCATGTACATCCTGGACGAACCCAGTATTGGCCTGCACCCCCGGGATACGGAAAACCTGATCAGCGTTCTCAAATCCCTGAGGGATCTCGGGAATACGGTCATCGTAGTGGAACACGATGAAGACATCATGAAAGCCGCAGACCGGATCATCGACATCGGCCCCATGGCAGGCACCTTTGGAGGGGAGGTCGTGGCGAGCGGAACCTATGAGGAGATCCTGACTGCCGAGACCCTTACAGCTGCATATTTGAACGGAAAAGAGGAAATCGAGGTCCCGGAGAAGCGCCGAAACAGCCCGAACTTCATCAAGGTAGTCGGGGCCCGCGAACACAACCTGAAGGACATAGACGTCACCTTCCCGCTCAACATGCTCACGGTGGTCACAGGAGTTTCGGGAAGCGGAAAAAGCACCCTGGTCCGGAAGATCCTCTACCCTGCCCTATTGAAGGAACTGGGAGGATACGGGGACAAGGCCGGGCACCATACCGCGATCGAGGGTAAATACAGTGAGATCAAACGGATCGAGTTTGTGGACCAGAACCCCATAGGCAGGTCTTCCCGCTCTAACCCCGTTACCTACATCAAGGCCTATGACGATATCCGAAGCCTGTTTGCTTCACAGAAGCTGAGTAAGTTGAGGGGCTACCAGGCCAAGCATTTTTCATTTAACGTAGACGGGGGGCGCTGCGAGAAATGCAAGGGTGAGGGCGAGATCACCGTAGAAATGCAGTTCATGGCCGATGTGCACCTCGAATGCGATACCTGTCAGGGCAAACGTTTTAAAAAGGACGTGCTTGAAGTGCGGTTCGAAGGTATGAATATCGATGATGTCCTGAATATGACCATCGACAATGCCCTGGAATTCTTCAAAACACACAAACAGAACAAGATCATGGCCAAACTCAAGCCCCTTCAGGATGTGGGATTGGGGTATGTGACCCTGGGGCAATCCTCCTCTACCCTGTCCGGAGGTGAGGCCCAACGGATCAAACTGGCAACCTTCCTCGTCAAGGGATCGTCCAAGGATAAGGCGCTGTTCATTTTCGATGAGCCTACCACAGGGCTTCATTTTCACGATATCAAGAAACTGCTTAAGTCGTTTGAGGCCCTTTTAAAAACAGGGCATTCCGTACTCGTGATCGAACACAACCTCGATATGATCAAATGCGCCGATTACCTGATCGACCTGGGACCTGAAGGAGGGGAAAATGGGGGGTATCTGGTAGCAGAGGGCACGCCTGAAGAGGTGGTATCCCAGGGCCGGGGGCATACGGCGAGGTATCTGAGGGCCAAAATCTGACCTTCGAATTCTGGGAATACGATCCCACCTTTCCCTGCAGGACAGGCCAAAGCTTGAGCAAAACCATCCAATTGAAAATCCTTCTATACTATACAGTGTTCTGTATATCAATGCTTTAGATGATTACTCATTTTTTTGGCACGCTGTTTGAATACTCTGTATATGAATGCAAATAATTGTATTCAGAATTTAAATTACAGAGTCATGAAAAATCTTTTACTCATCTTAGGAGCTTTTGTACTGAGCAGCTCAGTAGAAGCCACAACGCTGGACAAGAACACGATGGTCAGCAGCGTGTTCGGGTATAACAATTCTGTCATCTTTGTAGAAAACGGAATTACATTTTCTGTATATCCGGATGGTGAGTTCGATTTTTACATTGACAACAGGGTGAATTTTGGTGCGAACATCAACTTCAGAAGGAGCAATATCACCTTCAACACTGGATTTGATTACAGCCCCTTCGTACAGTACGACGATTACGGAGCCGTGATCCAGATCGAGAACGTACCTGTCTATTACGATTATTACGGTCGCGTTTCCCAGATCGGGGGTATCAATATCTGGTACAACAACGGCAGGCTCAGACGCGTAGGCGGGATGTATGTATACTACAACAACCGAGGCTTGTTCCACAGGTTCAACGGATATGTCAACGTATATAACAGGTACTATGTGTACAGCCCGTTCCACGATTATTTTGTCAGACCTGCCCTTGGTTTCTGTCTGGTGTACAACAGGCCTTACAGGAGGTTCTACAGCCCTGTCCGATATACCTATTACGGGCCTTATGTGAACAATAACAGAAGGTTCTATGCCCAGGTAGGACGGAGCTACCGATACAACTACAGACCTGAGAGGGAAAGGCTGTACAGAAATGACAGGAGAGTAGTAGCCCGTGAGAACAGGGGTCGAAGAGACAACGGATACCTCAGGGATAATGATCAGTACAGAAATTCCGGTAAAGCCATACGGTCTAACAAGGCCACCCCTATCGCGAGGACTACCTCAAGAACTGAGGCATACCGTTCCAGCAGGAATGGCGACAAGGACCGAGTGAATGGGAGATCCGGTAACAGGTCGGCCGACTTCACGAGAAAAAGTGATAAGGCCAGGTTCAACGAGAGATCTAACGTCAGATCCAGTGGAATCACGAGAAGTGCTTCCCCTGCGAATACCAAAAAAAGTTCAGACAGGTCTGCAGATTACCGAAAGGATGGAAGAACCATGTCCAGGTCAGTGACCGCAAAGAATGAGGTGAGGAAATCATCGGAATCCAAATCCTTCAAGCGAAGTACTTCGGGAGACAGTCGCCCGAAAGTGACCAGCAGGACACCGGTAGCCAGAAAATCGGCGAATGCCAGATCCGGTAAGGACACGAAAGCAAGGTCTGTTTCAAGGACCTCTACTACCCGAAGCAGAAGGGTACAATAAAGATAGTTTTTAGGTTGGTTAGTTGGTTAACCCCGTGGTGGATTCGTCCCTGCGGGGTTTTTCCATTTTGATGTCCAAAGCTAACCCCTATCGGTTTTTAGGAATAAAGCGGGATATCAGGGTATAAATATCTTCTGAGATCCTGAATCGTTAGAGTACAACCGTGTACACCAATGTGATCAAGGCACTTTTCAGAAGGATGTTGACCACGGGGTGAAACGGCAGCTGGATGAAATAGAACAAGAGCACCACCCCACCCAACAGGATGAAAACCTGCAAGGTCTCCCTCCCGAAAGGCTGAAGCCCTAATTTATATTTTACATAGACCAGCTTTGACAGGTTGTAGATAAATACAGCCAAAAAAGTAGCGAGGGCTGCCCCTGTAATCCCTATAAGTGGGATGAGGACCCAGTTGAGGATGACGGTAAGGATCGCGAGCATGACCCCGAGCCACAGGATGGCCCGGTAGTGGTCCGAATTGTACAGTATGGCGTTGTTATTCCCCAGGAGCGCATCGAATACCCTGGCCAGGCCGATAAGGAGGACGATATAGAATCCTCCCCTGTAGTTTACCGGTAACAAGTAGTACAGGTCCTCCAGATTCAGGAGGATCAGGATGAAAATCAGGCCCGAGACAATAAACAGGGTCAGAGAACTTTTCCGGTACAGGACTGCCAGGCCCCTTTTGTCTTTTTCGTTGAGCAAGGCAGCGGTCATAGGATACGTGATCTGGTGCATCGCCCTTGACGGAACTGCGATCACCGTGGCGATAAAAACCGCCACCGTGTAATAGGCCACTTTTTCGATCTCGATAAACTGGTTGATCATAAACCTGTCTACTTCCAGCAGAACAACAGCAGTAGAGCCCCCTAAGATGATCAGCAGGCTGTAGGTAAGCAAAGCCGCGAAATTACCCGGAATCCTTATAGTCGGCTTAGGCCAACGAAGCGAAAAGGCATACAGTTTCATGATCAGTGTCCTGAGAAGGTACACGCCGACCAGGGCATGCATGAACATGCCCACACTGATATATTCCAGGTGAACCGCAAACAACAGCAGGCATATGACTAGTCTGCCGAAGATCTCCTTCATAAAGTTCCCGAATACCGACCGCATATGGATCCTGGACCAGGAATAGAATACTTCGAAATACGCCATCGCCATGGCGATAAGGAATATATGCCATACATAGTCTTCTACTATGGGATTCTTCTGCCCAATAAAGGCCCCGATAGCTTCATTGGCCAGGTAGCTGAACAGTCCGAGGGGAAGGATCAGTGCGATGGGCAACAGGAGCATGAGGAAGAGGAACCCGTCCCTTGACCTTTCATCCTTATAACCTGTGTAGAATTTGATCAGGGTATTAGGGACGCCCAGGGCCATCAACGGCATCAGGATGGCCGAAGTTGCCAGGATCACCCCTACCAGTCCGTAATACGTATCCGTGAGGAAACGGGCATACAAGAACAAGGTATTGACGGCCCCAATGGCGAAACCGATATAGGTAATAACCAGGTTGCTGAAGGATTGCTTAAAGACTATTCCCATAGGATCCGCTCGGTTAATTTCCCGGTAAGGGCCTTCCGGCTGTACTGTTCGATATGTCGACCCTCCTGTTCCAGTGCACCTGCCTGGTAGGCTGCAAACCACTCCTCGATGGTTTCCCTCAACTCCTGTTCCATGGTGTAGGTAAAGACCCGGCCGATCCCTGTCTCCTTCACCAGTATCCCCGCTTCCCAGGATTCGGGTCCGATAGCAAGCACGGGCCTGCCAGCGGCCATGTATTCAAAGAGTTTTCCCGGGATGATCACCCGGGTCTCTCTTGAATTGATCTCTGCCAAAAGGAGTACCCTGGAACTTTTTTGTGCCTTCAGGGCCTCCTCGTGGGGGAGGTAGGGCTGCACCTGCAGCACCGCCCCCAGCCCGTTTGCGTGAATTTCCTTTACTACCTCATCGCTTACCACCCCTGTCAAATTGATGCGCAGGGTGTCTCGGAATTCAGGGTTTTCCACGCACAAATCGGACAGGACCTTCCAGAGCACCCTCGGATTCCTTTCGGACAGAAGGGAGCCTATGTGAGCTATACTGAAATAAGGATCTGGTTCCACCGAAAATTCTTTGGGAGCGTCATATCCGTTGGTGATCACCGTAACAGGACTGTCAGTCAATTTCCTGAATTCCTCAGCAGTTGCCCTGCTGGTCGTCAGGATCTCGTCCGCAGCAGACAGAACCATTTTTTCCAGTTGAAGGTGCTTCTTTTGGGAAGTTTTAGTAAGTCTCAGGGATTTGTGGTATCCGATGGTAGTCCAGGGATCCCTGAAGTCGGCGATCCAACGGATGTCCTTTCGTTCCTTAAGGCCGAGCCCTATCAAATGAAGGCTGTGAGGGGGGCCGGTGGTGATCACCGTGTCTATGTCCTCCTTCCGGAGGATGTCCGTTAAAAACCTGACAGAAGGGGCCACCCAGAACTTCCTGGCGTCCGGGATGAACAGATTCCCCCTTATCCACAAAAGGATCTTGTCCAGAATTGAAAGACCGGCCTTAGGGACGATCCCGGAACTGATCTTTTTGGTTTTCCTCTTTGAGATCCTGGAGGCCCAGCCATAGGGCTCCCAAATAGGTCTTTTGTACACCGTAAGGCCTGCGGGTATTTCCCCGGTGAGGCTTGGGTCTGTGATCGGGTAATGCGGGTTTTTTGGTATGTAGAGGACAGGTTCGATCCCGTATTCCGGAAGGTATTTCACAAAATTCAGCCATCGCTGCACCCCCGGTCCCCCGGATGGAGGCCAATAATACGCAACGATGAGCACCTTTTTCATTCCTGCAGGTTCTTTCTCCTACGCTTAAATAACGCAAAAACGCCCCCTCCGAGGATAACAAGGCCCAGGAGAGCGGAAGCAGACAGGCTGATCATGCCGCCTTGTGAAATGACCTCAGGCTCAAAGGCAAATACGATTCGGTGCCGGCCTGCCGGAACCTTGATCGCCCTCAGCCCGTAATTAACCCTGAAATAGGATGTTCTTTCGCCATCCAGGTAGGCCACCCACCCGTTGGGGTAGTAGAGTTCCGAAAACACCAGGACCCCATCGTGGTCGTTCCGGGTGACGTATCTGAGGCGGTTAGGTTGATATTCCGTAAGCCGGGCTTGACTGGTGGAGTCTACTTCAAAACGGAACTGATTGATCAAAGGGAAATCAGAACGGTTGAAAACAGCCTTCTTCCTGAGGTCCAGGCTGTCCAGGGTCAATAGCTCCTTATCAGCCGATTCCACCGGCATGAGCAATTCCACAAACCAGGCATTCCCGTAAGCTTCCGGGTTTAAGGAAGCTACCCTCTGACCTTCTTCATTTTGCTGTATGACGTATTTGACATTGAGCATGTTCAATACCTGGCGGTTGTTGCGGTAGATATGGTAGTCGAACAGGTCCTGCATGACGGCCGGTTTGGCAGCGTGATAACCCCCGATCGATTTATGGAAATAAGAGGTCCTGGCCCCATTGAGTCCCTCTCCAGTATCATAAACACGGTAAACCGTCGTATCTGCCTGGATCTGCCTGTCGGCGGTCGTGGGCTGGAAGGGTTGGTTCATGGTGCGCCTTGAGACAAAATCATCTGCATCCACATAACGAAGGCCCACCCCGACCAGGTCAAAACAGATCAGGAGACCGAGAAAAATGAGGAACATATTCTTTTTCAACTTCCCTTTCAGGTAAAACCACAGGACGGTCGCGGCAAGGATCACATATAAGAGGGACCTGAGGGTGTCATTGATGTAAACCGCTTCCCGGTCCCTTTTGATCATGGCCAATACCTCATCCCCGAAATAGCGCTGATAAAGGGCATCATTGAGTCCGTTAAAGTCGAACATCCCCTTGATGAGGAAAATGACGGCCCCTAGACCTGCCGTGACAAAAAAGGAAAATTTCAGTGCCTTGAGCTTATCAGCCTCACTCCTGCTGCTGTCCATCAAGGCCGAGAGGCCCATGATTCCCAGGATGGGAACGCACAATTCCAGGATGACCTGTATGGAGGAAACCGCCCTGAATTTGTTGTAGAGCGGGAAATAATCGATCATAAAATCCGTCAGCAGCCCGAAATTCTTTCCCCATGACAGGATGAGGGATAGGAATACACCCCCGAGTAACCACCACTTGGTCCTGCCTTTTACGAGGAAAAGGGAAAAGACGAAGAGAAAGACCAGGATGGCTCCGACATAGGCCGGCCCTGCCACTATTGGCTGGGTTCCCCAATACAGGGGTAGTCCGCTGGCAAACTCAAGGGCCTGGGATCGGGGGACACCCTGTTCCGTGAGGAAGGCATAGGCCTTTGATTTCGTCCCGAGGTCCTCGCTATTGGATCC
>JBFKPJ010000040.1:0-19072 GCA_041628355.1 Muriicola sp.
CACTGCATACTCAACCACGTTGTTGGGTACCGGGATACGCCGGATCAGGTGCTGCACGGCCAGGATCTCTTCCGCATTGAACAGGGGCCGGATGGTGGCCTCTTCATCGTCCGTGGTCTCCTTGACGATCTGTACCTCTTCCTCCATGGAGGGATACTTCAATTCTATGGCGAACATAAAACGGTCTAACTGAGCCTCCGGCAAAGGGTATGTGCCCTCCTGTTCTATGGGGTTCTGAGTGGCGAGCACAAAATAGGGGGCTTCCAGTTTGTGCCGCTCCCCGGCTATGGTCACAGCTTTTTCCTGCATGGCCTCCAGAAGTGCGGCCTGGGTTTTCGGGGGTGTTCTATTGATCTCATCGGCCAGGATGATATTGGCAAAGACAGGACCTTTGATAAACTTGAAGGCCCGGTTCTGGTCCAGCACTTCGCTGCCGAGAATATCACTGGGCATCAGGTCCGGGGTAAACTGTATCCGCTTGAAATCGAGGCCCAGGGTCTGGGCGATCGTATTCACCATAAGGGTCTTTGCCAGTCCGGGCACCCCGATCAGGAGGGAATGCCCCCCGGTATAGATGGAGAGCAGGATAAGGTCTATCACCTCGTGCTGTCCCACGATGACCTTGGCGATCTCCTTTTTCAGCGCCTGGTGTTTCTTCCCTAATTCTTCTATGGCCTTTACGTCAGACATGGTCTATTCCTTCACCCAGTTATTTGCAAAGTCGCACGACCTGTTGGCCGCATTCACACTCACATAGGTATCCTGGATATGTTCATCCATCCACTCCTTGATGGCCTTGTATTGTTTTTCCCTCAGGGCGAGTTCCTGGATCTTGAGGTAGTCCTTGGCAAAATCGGCCTCGTGTTCGTCATACCTGTTGGTCACTTTCAGGATCTTGTACTTGGGCGGTCCTCCCCTGGGGTCGGCCTCCAAAAGGGGATACGAGACCTCCCCGTCCTTCAGGTTCCGGACCTGATTGTAGAGGGTGGGATCCATCTTGGTGAGCTCGAAGCGGGAATCGAAATTGATAGGGTTCCTGAGGAGTCCGCCATCGAACTTGGTCTCTTTTTCATCCGAAAAATTCAGGGCCGCCTCTGCAAAGGTGTACTTCCCTTCCAGGATGTGTTTGCGAATGGTGTCCAGCTCAATTTTGGCATCGTCTATGGCCGACTGGGGGATCTCCGGCTGGATGAGGATATGCCGGAGGTCCAGCTCCTGTCCGCGTATCTTTTCAATGTAGATGATGTGGTAACCGAACACGGTTTCGAAAGGCTCTGAGATCTCCCCTTCCTGCAGGCTAAAGGCCACGTCCTTGAATTCTTTGACAAAGGGGGTTTGGCGCGTCATGCTGTAAAAACCGCCTTTCGACTTGGACCCTGGATCCTGGGAATACAGAATGGCCTTCACACTGAAACTGGCATCGTTGTCCTCCACATCGGCCTTGATCTCCCTCAGCTTGTTGATGACTTTTTGCTTTTCCTCCTCAGGGATCTTAGGCATCTTCACGATCTGAGAGATCTCCAGTTCCGCCCCGAATACCGGTTTTTCATCCGCGGGGATGTTGCGGAAGAACTGGCGTACCTCTTCCGGGGTTACTTTGATGTCACTGACGATCTTCTGCTGCATCTTTTCGGAAAGCATCCGGAGCTTGTTGATATTGTAGAGTTCCTCCCGGAAGTCCTCAACGCTTTCCTTCTTGTAGAACTGAAGCACCTTCTCCATGGAACCCACCTGTTGGATCAACTGCTGTATCTGCCTGTCACTGGTGGCGTTCACCTCATCGTCCGAGACCAGGATACTGTCCTGCACCGCCTGGTGCGCATACAGGCGGTCCTCCATAAGTTTCCCAAGGAGGCTGCAGTGGGTGATGTCTTCTGTGGAGGCACCCTGGCTTCTCAGGTCGATCAGCGTCTTTTCTATATCGGAATCCAGGATCACGTAATCTCCAACAACAGCTGCAATACCGTCCAGTTTGATCTTTTTGAAGGTATTGGAGGTATCCGCCTCCACCAGGATAGCTTCCTGTTCAGTCTGCACGGTGGGTTCTTCTCCTTCCTGGGCATGCACAATAAAAGCGGATGCGACCAGGAGGAGCGTAAAAAACTTATTTCTTTCCTTGTTCATATATCTCAAATTCTTTTCGTTTGACGGCCTCATCGAGAAGTTCGATCTCCAGTCGGCGCAGGAAATCCAGTTTCCTTCTGTTGAGAAGGACCTGCCTTAAAGTGGGTTTTATATATCCCAGGGGAGCGATCTCATTCAGGGACTTCACCTCCCCTACCTTCCCCAAATATACCCCCAGGGAGTCCTCCATTTCAAAAAATTGTGATTTTTTTAGGTATCGATCCTCATTTTCATAAGTCAGGGGCGGGATCTCCTGTATGATCCTCGTCAACGGCACCCAGAGGGAGTCATTGAAATTCAGTTTTTTGAACTGTACGCCGATGGAGTCCAGGAATACCTGATCTTCCTGACTGAACCTCTCGAGACGCCGTCTCACCTCCTCCTTATTCAGGAACTGTTTAGGCAATTGAACAAACCGGAGCTGGACCACCTTTTCCTTGAGCAAGAAGTTTTCTTTCTCCTGTTCGTAGAACTGGCGGAGCTGGGTGTCCGTGACAGTGGTATCCTCCCCCCTGAGTACCAGTGCTTCCTTGTAAGCCCGGGTGAACAGGTCGATCCTGTAATTGGATACCAGCCTTTCGAATTCCTCGATCTGTTCTTCAGTCAGGTTGATTTGGGCCTTTTCGTACAAGAGTTGCTTGACAGCCCAGTTATTGATGTAATTGGTGACCAGGGATGCACTGTCCTGTTCATTGACCGTGCTGTTAAGCAGGGATTTTATGTCCTCCCTGTAGAGATACTTATCCCCAACCCTGGCCAGTGGTGCGTTCACCGGTTCTCTGTTAAAGAGCCCTTCACAGGAGAGCAGGGTCATCAGGAGGAACATACCCCCTAATACGAACCCCGGATTTATACGATATCCCGATACGGAATGCATGCAGCAAAATTAAGAATTCGAATCTCCTGAACAAGGATAACCCCGGGCATTAACAGATTTTTATTTGCCACTGCTTATTATTTAGTAATTTAGGGGGGTTCCTGATTTATCCGATGAAATTCCTCACCGAAATAACCGTAAATGTCCCGCTGTCAGATTTCATGAAGAAATTCGACAATACGGAAAACATGAAATTATGGCAAAAGGACCTTCTGTCCGTGGAACACCTCAGCGGTATCCCGGGCAAGGAAGGTGCTCAGATGGAACTCAGGCACAAGATTGGAAAGAGGGAGGTGGTCATGGTGGAGACGATCCTGAAACGCAATCTCCCTCATGAATTCCATGCCACCTATGATGCCAAGGGCGTACACAATATAGAGAAGAACTACTTCAAGGCTGTGGGTGACAGTACTACCAAATGGATCTCCGAATCGGAATTCCAATTCAGCGGCTTCTTTATGAAAATGCTGGCCTTTCTCATGCCCGGGGCGTTTAAGAAACAGTCACTCAAGTTCAAAAGAGATTTTAAGGCCTTTGCCGAAGGCAGCTCATAACCCCGATTCAGATGAGCGAGAGCAGAATGATCAAATTATTGTGGGATTTCCGGGGGCCTGATGCCTCCGAGATCGCCAGGCATCATGCCGTACACCTGTCCGAATTCATCAAAAAAGAAAAACTCCCCGTTGAGGTCAGCGGACACCAATCCCTTTCCGAGGTACACGCCGTGGCCTATTTGGTCGTGGAAGAATCGATGATGATCCAGATCCGGGATGCCTTGCGGCCACACCGGGGGGAAATTTACACTGAACAACATTAAAGCTAAGCAACATCCATATCCGGCCATGGGGGATCATGCTCACTTACCTCTGATCTGGACCTTCACCCTGGGTATCCTGATGATATCCCTTACGGGGTGTGCAGGGGACCCTCCCCAGGGGGATCCCCTGGAGCAGGCTCTTTCTTCTGAAGACCCGAGGATCAGGAAAGTCATGGATAATCCCGATCCCTATGAGATCCAGATCCGATATACCCGGGTCGACAGGGAGGGAGATTCCGTGATTTTCAGGAATTTCGATCATCAGGTAGACGAGGAACTGTATTTCTATCCGGCCAGTACCGTGAAATTCCCGATCGCAGTGCTGGCCATTGAGAAATTGAACCGAAACAGCGATCTCAATCTGGACACCCGGTTTTACGTCGAAGGGGATACGGTGGAGACCACCTTCGGGAAGGAGGTTGTCAAGATCTTTGCCGTCAGTGACAACGCAGCCAATAACAGACTGCTGGAATTCCTGGGGCAGGATGCGATCAATAAGGCGTTCAAGGAGAAGAACATAGGCCCGGTAAGGATCTCACACAGGCTGTCCGTCCCTGAAGCGGACGAGGTGACGACCAAACCCCTTATCGTCTATCTCAACGACAGCACGACGACCCTCCTGCCTGGTGGTTTTAACACCCCTCCCAGACCTCTGCAATTAAAAGGGATCGAAAAAGGAAGAGGTTTTTATGAGGGAGATTCACTCATGGGCAAACCATTCGACTTCAGCCTGAAGAACTACTATCCGGTAAGCACGCAGCACGAGGTCCTGAAAAGGGTCCTCTTTCCGGAGATGTATCCTGAAGAAGGAAGGTTCCATCTCAGTGAAGTCCAGCGTTCCTTCCTGCTGGAGGCCATGAAAATACTGCCCCGCCAGGCGGGATATGACCCGGAAGAGTACTATGACAGTTACGGGAAATTCGTATTATTCGGGGACACCAAAGAAATGCTTCCCGGACACATTAGTATTTACAACAAAGTGGGCTATGCCTACGGCACCCTGACGGATTGCGCTTATGTAAAGGACGAAAAGAACGGGGTTGAATTCCTCATCACGGCCACCCTCCTGGTCAACGAGAACCAGGTATTCAATGACAACGACTACGAGTATGAAGAGATCGGGATTCCCTTTCTCGCAGCTCTTGGGGAAAAACTATACGAGATTGAACTGAACAGAAAAAGATAGGATGATGTCAACACTGGGATTTGAGAGTTTTACAAAGAAGATCTATGTGCAGGCTCCCATCGAAAAACTGTATGCCTGCTGGGCAACCCCAGATGGGATCTGTACCTGGTTCCTGAGGGAAGCAGCATACGTTTCCCGTACCGGACAGACCAGGGAGCCCAAAGAATTTATCAGCAAAGGCGACCGATACACCTGGCGCTGGTATAACTGGGATGGGGAAGAATCCGGGGAGATCCTGCTGGCCAACGGGAAAGACAGGATCGAATTTTCATTTGCCGAATTCTGCAGGGTGACCGTGGACCTGAAAAAGGATGGAGACCATGTCCTGGTCTCCCTCACCCAGGCGAACATCCCCACAGATGAGCAGAGCAAGATGAACCTGCACGTGGGCTGCAGCAATGGTTGGACCTTCTGGCTCGCCAATCTCAAGGCCTACCTGGAATACGGCATCTTGCTGCACGAGACCAAAAAGGACCTCCGTAAGATCCCCCTGGCCAGTTTTGAATTTGTAAACATGTAGTGTGCAACTCTTCCCTTCTTTTCGGTTCTTCCCAAAGATCGGTTTCCGGATCCCCATGCCAGTTGACATGAAAATCCTGAAACTCCTGGTACCTCTCATGTCCATCGCCATCCTGACCGCCTGCCGGGAAGAGAAAGAACAAAGAGATCCTCTTCGGATTGCCATTGCTTCCAATCTCCAGTATGCCGTGGATTCTCTGGTTTCCGGATTTGAAGGGGACCATGACATCAAATGTGAAGTGATCCCTGGATCCTCCGGGAAACTCTTTGCCCAGATCAGGGAGGGAGCACCCTACGACCTGTTCCTGTCTGCAGATATCGCCTACCCGCAATCCCTGTACGATGCAGGAAAAACGCTAAAAGAACCAGAGGTATTTGCTTATGGTTCACTGGTCTTGTGGACCAACAGAAAGGATCTCCGACCCTCTACAAAAATACTGGAATCCGACTCGGTCCGATATATCGCTATGGCCAATCCCAGGATCGCACCCTTTGGAAGGGCGGCAGCAGAAACCCTGGAATATTACAACCTGAACGATAAGGTCGGCGGGAAACTGGTCCTGGGGGAAAGTGTGGCCCAGGTCAACCAATTCATACAATCCGGTTCGGCAGAACTGGGGTTTACCTCCCAGGCGATCGTGCAGAGTCCGGAGCTGCGGGATACCGGAAGATGGGTGCGTATCGACCCCCGCGCTTACAGCCCTCTGCCCCATGGAGTGGTCCTCATCCATAGCGGGCGGCCTGTGAAACCTGCTGCCAGGGAGTTCTATGAGTATCTTTTTTCAGAAGAAGGAAAGGCAGTCCTGAAAAATTTTGGATATTCGGTCTATGAATAGGTTGCAGGGGCATATCATCTCAATTGAATCGGAAGGGGCCCTGTCCGTGGTCACGGTAAAGGTGGCATCGGAAATGGAGTTGAGGTGCATTGTCATCGACACACCGGATTCGGCTTCCTACCTGGTAAAGGACCGGGAAGTAGAGGTACTTTTTAAGGAAACTGAAGTGGTCATCGGCCTGGAAGGGATCAGCGGCATCAGCCTGAGCAACCGGATCCCAAGCAAGGTCGAAACCCTGGAAACGGGTGCATTGCTGAGTAGCCTGGATCTGGCATGCCCTTCAGGCAAAATACGATCCATCATCAGTACGCGGTCTGCCAGGGAACTGGGGCTGGCCCCTGGAAAATCAGTAACCGCCATGATCAAACTCAATGAAGTGATGTTATCGCCAATATGAACTGGGATCCCTTGATATTGACCTTTGAACTGGCCCTGACCACCACCCTGGCACTTTTGGTGGTCGGTATCCCTCTGGCCTATTGGCTGAGCAAGACCCGATCCCGGTTGAAACCCGTCCTGGAAACGCTGGTCAGCATGCCCCTGGTGCTCCCCCCCACGGTCCTCGGGTTCTATTTCCTGCTGGCCTTCAGCCCGAACAACGCCTTCGGGGCCTGGATAGACAAATGGCTGGGGATCCCCCTCGTCTTTTCGTTTGCGGGGCTCGTACTGGCTTCCGTGATCTACAGCCTGCCGTTTATGGTCCAGCCCATACAGGCCGGCTTGTCGTCCCTGCCCCAATCCCTTTCTGAAGCAGCGGCCACCATGGGGAAGTCGGCCAGTACCCAGCTCTTCCGCATCCTTCTCCCGAATATCCGAAAATCCCTCCTTACCGGGATCGTGCTCTCCTTTGCCCATACGGTGGGTGAATTCGGGGTAGTTCTAATGATAGGGGGGAATATCCCCGGCAAGACCCGCGTAGCCTCCATAGCGATCTACGACGAGGTAGAAGCCCTGAATTATGCAGCAGCAAATACGTATTCGCTGATCCTTTTCGCCCTCACCTTCGCCCTCCTCCTGTCCGTGTACCTGATCAACGGGGGGTATGTAAATCGATTCTGGAGATGATCGGGATCGCTATCCATAAGAAACTCAAGGCCCGGGGCGGAGATTTCACCCTCGATCTGGAACTGAATGTCCTGGAAGGGAAACTCATTACCCTCTATGGGCCATCAGGGTCCGGAAAAACCTCCCTGTTGCGCAGCCTGGCCGGATTGCTCACCCCGGACCGGGGACGGATCGCGCAGGGGGAACAGGTGTGGTTCGATTCAGCAAAGGGGATTGACCTGATCCCTCAAAAAAGGAATGTGGGATACGTCTTCCAGGAGAACGCCCTTTTTCCCAATATGACGGTCCTCGGAAATTTGAAATTTGCCCAAAAAAAAGGCGCATCGGGCGAGCTGCTGGAGGAACTCATCGAAGATATGGACCTGGAAGACCTCAGGGACCGGTATCCGGATTCTCTTTCCGGGGGCCAAAAACAAAGGGTCTCCCTGGCAAGGGCCCTGGCACAACAACCCAGCATCCTCCTGCTAGACGAACCCCTGGCGGCTCTTGATACCGAAATGAGGTTGAAACTGCAGGAATACATCTTATCCTCACACCGAAAATTCAACCTGACCACCCTGATGGTGAGCCACGACCTGGCGGAGATCATCAAACTCTCGGACACGGTCGCGGTCATGGAGAATGGCAGGATCAGCAAGGCAGGTACGCCCCGGGAGATCTTTATGGAAAAAAGGCTGAGCGGAAAATTCCAGTTTACGGGGACCCTCCTGGCTCTGGAACCTCAGGGGGTTATCCATGTGGCCACTGTCCTGATAGGAAACCACATGGTCAAGGTGGCAGCCCACCCTGAAGACCTGGAGGGATTGCAGCCGGGAGACAAAGTGGTGGTGGCCTCCAAGGCGTTCAATCCGGTTATTTATAAAGTGGAATAAGAAAATGAGTGATCATGCCATAAAATTCAGGAAGCCGCCGGCTCTGCTTCTGATCGACATTCAGAAGGGGATGGATGAGTTCGACTACTACGGAGGAAACAGGAATAACCCGGCTGCAGAAGAACGGGCTGCCGAGCTTCTCTCTATATGGCGGGAAAAGGAATTTCCCGTTTTTCATATCAGGCACAAGGGAACTCCCCCCTCCCCCCTTACGCCCGGCAAGCCGGGTCACGAATTCAAGGACATCGTACAGCCCGCAGAGGGCGAACCTGTTGTGGAGAAAGACACCAACAGTGCTTTTATCGGTACGCCCCTTCACCGGATGCTGCAGGATTCCGGAGTGACGGACCTGGTGCTGGTCGGACTCACCACGGCCCATTGTGTTTCCTCCACAGCACGCATGGCCGGTAATTTAGGGTATCACACCTGTGTGATCTCGGATGCAACGGCAACTTTTGATACCTTAGGCCCGGACGGAGAGCGTTATGAGGCCGACCTTGTACACCGGGTCTGCCTGGCAAGCCTGCACCGGGAATTTGCCACGGTGATCAATTCCGACTTGTTGATCTCCAATCTTTAAACTCAGCAGAGAAACATGATACAAAAACTGGGAAAGAAGTTCACGGATATTTTTCAGAGGTACATGCCTGATGCATTTGTGTTTGCCCTTTTGCTCACCCTGATCACGGCAGTGCTCGCCATGACCTGGGTTGAGGCCAACCCTTTGAAAGTGATCCGTTCGTGGTATGACGGTTTCTGGTTGCTCCTCGAATTCGGGATGCAGATGGTCTTGCTGGTGGTCACGGGATATTCCATCGCCCTGTCACCCCAGGTGAACAAAGGGATCGACTCCCTTGCCGGGAAGATCCGTACCCCCAGGCAGGTGTATTTTCTGGTGGTCCTGCTGGGATCACTGTTTTGCCTGGTAAGCTGGGGATGGATGGTCATTACGGCTGTCCTCGGGCGGGAACTGGCCATGAGGATCAAAGGGATCCACTATCCCTACCTGATCGCGTGTATCTACTTCTCCAACCTCATCTGGGTTTGCGGCCTGTCCAGTTCCATTCCATTGCTGCTCAATACCCCTGGAAACTTCATTATTGAAGCGGGCATTCTAAGTTCAACCATACCTACGGGGAACACCCTGGGAAGCGGGCTCAACCTGGCCATGATGGGCATTTTCCTGATCACTGGGCCCCTGCTGATGCATTACCTGGCGCCCAGGTCTTCTGATGTACCCACCTTGAAAAAGCTGCTCGGCCCTGATTCTGAGGAGGCATTAGCCCCTATAGACGAAGAAGCCAAACTCATGAAACTGCCTTACCGGGCCGTCTCAGACCTCCTGAATAACAGTGTTCTGCTCCAATACGTGATCGCCTTCTCAGGCACGGCCTACCTGGTTCATCACTTCCTGACCCGGGGGCTCGACCTGAACCTGAATATCATGATCTTTATCTTCCTGATCCTTGGCCTGTACCTCCACCGCACTCCCATGCGGTATGTCATCGCCATGAAACGGGCCAGCGGGAATATCTCAGGGATCGTTTTTCAGTTCCCGTTCTATGCCGGGATCATGGGGATCATGATCTACACCGGGCTGGGCGAAAAACTGGCCCTTTGGATGGCATCGGTCGCCAGCGTGGACAGCGTTCCCTTTTTTGCATTCCTTTCAGGTGCCCTTGTCAATTTTGCGATCCCGTCTGCAGGAGGCGAATTTGCGGTGATCGGCCCTTCGATCATACAGGCAGTGCAGGAGATAGGAGCTGCCCTCCCGCCTGAAGAGCTGAACGCTCTCATCTCCCGGGCCGTCATGTCCGTTGCCTATGGAGAGAGTCTCACAAATCTGTTACAGCCCTTTTTCCTCCTGGTGATCATTCCCGTCCTCTGTTCAGGCACCCGGATACAGGCCCGGGACATCATGGGCTACCTGGTCATTCCTTTTTTACTGTTCCTCCTCCTATGGGCAGTCCTGGTGACCTTCTGGCCCCTTTGAAAGAATACAAGGCCCGTTGAACTGGAATCATCATGACAGCTCCCAACCGCAGAATGGCTGATCCCCATTTGGAGCCTGTATGCCTTATAGCCTTTTAAAGTACTTTACGGCTAATTGATGTAGGTGATCACGCTCTCCTTTTCCCAAAAAAAAGGGAAATATTTCAGGAATTCAGCCGTTGTAATTGTTGTAATACAGTAAACCCAAAAAAGAATACCATGAACTCTACAATTTCGACCAAAATGAATTTCCTATTAAAATGGACCTTGTTCCTGGCCATGCCGGCCATGCTGTTGGTTACATCATGCAGCAAGGATGACGACCCCTTTGTGAGGGTAACCGTCAACGGAACCCAATTGAATACGAGTCCATCTGATTTTACCATCGGAGACCGTTCGGATTTCAATGGGGATATCGATGCGAGTTTTACCGGAAACGGGGGAACGGCCATTCGAGTATTCAGCTGGAACAACAACCTGAGTACAGCCGACTACAATGCGGATATCACAGCTACTTCAGAAGGCAGTTTCAGGATGATCGTTGAAGATGCTCAAGGCGTAGTAGTGCTCGACAGATCCATTCAAGGAGGCAGTGAACCGGATACGATCGGCGGTGTAACCGCTGCCGGGTCTTCCGGGATATGGACCGTAACCATCGAGGTGACCAATTTCACCGGGGACGGCAGTTTCTCCCTCAGTGAAGGAAACTAAGTCTTTTATAAATCCAAAAAAAAAGCGCTGTGACAATCACGGCGCTTTTTTTGTACTTGAACTAAGCTTCAGGAATACCGTACAAATCGAAATCGGCAGCATCCGTGATACGTAGGTTAGTAAAGTCGCCCACCCTCAGAAAATATTTTGAAGCATCAATGAGGACCTCGTTGTCCACGTCCGGGGAATCGAATTCCGTCCGGCCCACAAAATAGTTTCCTTCCTTCCGGTCGATGACACACCTGAAGGTCTGGCCGATCTTTTCCTGGTTGAGTTCCCAGGAGATCTGGGCCTGCAGTTCCATGATATCATTCGCCCTTTCCTGTTTGACCGTTTCCGGCACGTCATCCACTAGTGAATAGGCGTGTGTGTTCTCTTCATGGCTATAGGTGAAGCAACCCAGGCGCTCGAACCGCATCTCGCGTACCCAATCTTTCAGGGTCTGAAAATCGGCTTCCGTCTCTCCGGGATATCCCACGATCAGGGTGGTGCGGATGGCCATATTTGGGACGGCTTCCCTGAATTCCTTCAAGAGGCGTGTTGTTTTCTCCTGAGTGGTCCCCCGCCTCATGCTTTTGAGGATGGGGTCTGAGATATGCTGCAGGGGGATGTCGATGTAGTTACAGATCTTGGGTTCCTCCCGCATCACTTCGAGCACGTCCATGGGGAAGCCTGTAGGGAAGGCGTAATGCAGGCGGATCCATTCGATCCCCTCTACCTTTACAAGGGCCTTCAGCAGTTCAGCCAGGTTTCTCTTCTTATACAGGTCAAGCCCGTAATAGGTCAGGTCCTGGGCGATGAGGATCAATTCCTTCACTCCTTTGGCGGCCAGGTTTTCAGCCTCCCTAACCAGATCTTCCACGGGAGTACTCCTGTGTTTCCCCCTCATCAGGGGGATGGCACAAAACGAGCAGGGGCGGTCGCACCCCTCTGCGATCTTAAGATAAGCGTAATTCTTTGGAGTAGTCGTCAGGCGTTCCCCCAGCAATTCGTGCTTGTAGTCCGCCCCCAGGGCCTTGAGCAGGTTCGGGAGGTCCGTGGTCCCGAAATAGGCGTCCACATCCGGGATCTCCTTCTGCAAGTCGGGTTTGTAGCGCTCGCTGAGGCAGCCGGTCACAAAGACCTTTTCCACCTTTCCTTCTTCCTTTTGCCTGACGAAATCCAGGATGGTGTTCACGCTTTCCTCCTTGGCATTGGCGATAAACCCACAGGTATTGATCACCACGATGTTGCCCTCCTCCTCGTGCACGACGTCCTTGTCATTTGCACGCAACTGCCCCATGAGCACCTCGGAATCGTACACATTCTTGGAGCACCCCAGGGTGACCACATTGATCCTGTTCTTATTTCGGGTTTTCGTACGCATGGCTGAAAATGAGGTGCAAAAATACGATTTAGATAAGCATCCTCAACAGGTACAATCGTGATTTATTTATACCCTTCCGGAATTTTCCTGGCTTTACTGGCCTTTTCATAAGCAGTACCAAGACGCAGTAGTTTCGGCTCTTCAAAGGATCTTCCGATGAAGGTCAGGCTGATGGGTTCCCCGTTGGTCTTGTACCCCATGGGCACTGTAAGGGCGGGGTATTTGGCCACCGCAGCATAGGCCGCATGGTAATTGTTGATCGAGAGGATGGCATCCAGTTGGTGGGTGTCCATGGCGTTGTTAAAATAGGTCCTGGTACTGTTTTCCAGGTCTGACTTGATCCGCTGCAACTCTTCGGCTGAAGTGCTGTCCGTAACCACGGCTTCCAGTCTTGCCTGGCCATAGGGGATCCTTACCAGTGTATCCTGCAGGTTAAAATCCATGATATCTCTCACCGATTTTACGGTTACGGCCTGCGTATCCCTGACGTTCTTCTCGATATAGGCCGGGAGGTCTGCCTTCATATCCAGGTTCAGGATGCTCAGGAATCCGCCCAGGGGAATCTCAGGGGGACCCAGCTCGACAACTTCCGCCCCGGCAGCTTTGATCAGCTCAAGGGTACTCCTGTAGATACTGTCCCTTTCAATAAGGTTTGAAAAGGCGCCAAAACGTTTGCCCTTCAGGTCTTCCTGCCCCAGCTGACCGATCCATCCGGCACTGTACTCTTTTTCTACAGAACTGGGGTCATCAGGATCCTTACCCCGCATGGCGTCGAGCAGGATGGCATTATCCACCACATTCCTGGTCATGGGCCCGGGCGTATCCAGGGTGCTGGAAATAGGCACAATCCCCGACCTGCTTAAAAGCCCGATCGTCGGTTTTAGGCCCACCACGGAATTCTGGCTGGAGGGCGACAGGATGGAACCGGAAGTCTCCGTTCCCACGGCAGCCACCGCGTAATTGGCGGCCATGGAAGTACCGCTGCCGGAGCTAGACCCCCCCGTCTCAAAGACCCTACGGCCGTAGGGATTCAGGGTTTGACCCCCATAGGCACTGTAGCCCACCGGGCAACCGTCACACAGGTAATAAGCCCATTCGCTCAGGTTGACCTTGCCAAGGATCAGGGCCCCTTTTGCCTTGAGTTGTTCCACGATAAATGCATCAGAAGTAGTATTGTCTTTGAAGGCAAGCGCTCCCGCCGTGGTCTTCATCCCCTCTGTATCAATATTGTCCTTCAGCAGGATGGGCATGCCGTAAATGGGATCATGTCCATCCCTGCGCTCCCTGTCACGTTTCCTGGCTTGTTCCAAAACCTCCTCATTCAGGGCGATGACCGTATGGAGGGTGGTTTCATTATTCAGTTCGTACATATAGATCCTCTTCAGGTAAAAAAGGGTAAGCTCCTCATAGGTAAATTTCCCTTCTTCTACTGCCCTTTGAAGGGAAGGAATGTCCTGCTCCAGTACCAGGGGTTTCATGGTTTCATATCGCTCCTCAGGGAACGCATTGACCTCAGCATATAGGGGAAGGAAGATATCGTTCTTATCCAGGATCTTTGACTGAATGAGTTTGTATCTCATCCTCGGGTTTTCGTGATCCTGGTTTGCGGCCACCTCGGCCGAATCGTTGTAAGGGGTCCACAGGACTACCTTTTCTGCGGAGGCAGTTTCATGTTTACAACCCTGCAGGACAAGGACTGCAGCGAAAAATAGGATCCAACGAATTTTCAATCTTTTTCCTTTAGCCATTCTTTCCATTTTTTAATGTTTTCCCGGTTCATCCGGACAAATTCATCCTTTCCTTCGGCTTCGGCCAGTTCGAGGGAGCGCTCAGCGGAACTGACAGCCGATCTGTAATTGCCCACACGGGCCTGCAGCAAAGACCGCACCCTGTAAAAATAGTATGTGTCTCCACCCAGGGCAATTGCTTTTTGTATGTACTCCAGGGCTTTCTCGGGATCCAGTCCTTCTTCCTGCAGGTACCTCCCGGCCTCGTAATAGGTCTGGGCGGTGGGATCCTCTGCCAGGCTTTTACCGATGGCCGCAAGCATCGCCTTTTGGGTGTCTACCTCCAGGGGTATGGAGACCACGGTGTAACCCCATCGCCATTCCATAAGGGCCCCATTGTGGTGTATGGAGTCAAAACTGACCAGGAAGTTCTCCTGCCAAACCTCAACTTCCCTGGGGACGACCTTTACCCTGAAAGCGTCTTCGTCAGGGTCATAGGCTGTCCTGCCGTCTCCCCAGTGGGTAGTATTGCGATGGAAGGCCACTTCCCAGGAATCTTGTTCCGGGAAGGCATAGAGTGCATAGGTTCCCGGTTCGAGGATATTCCCCTGGATGCTGACCTGTGTATTGGTGCTGAATTTGGTGGATTCGTTCGCCCCAACCCTCCAGATCCGGCCATAAGGTACGAGTCCGCCGAACAGCTCCCGGCCACGGACGGCGGGACGTGAATATTCTACGGTGATCGTGGTGAATCCAATGTCCTGGGATACGGAAGACAAAGGGCTGACCCTGGGGTGGCGGATCTGCCCGCTTACCGTCAGGGTGAATAACAGCAGGACCAAAAATCCTATGCTGGCGTGAGATCTCAACTGAAGAAGGAGTCTACGAATTCGAATTTATTGAAGACCTGAAGGTCTTCCACTCGTTCCCCTACCCCTATGTATTTTACCGGGATCTGGAACTGGTCTGAGATGCCTATGACCACGCCTCCTTTGGCTGTCCCGTCGAGCTTGGTCACGGCCAGGGAGTTTACTTCGGTAGCTTTGGTGAACTGCCTGGCCTGCTCAAAGGCATTTTGCCCTGTGGATCCGTCCAGCACCAGGAGCACTTCATGGGGGGCATCGGGGACTACCTTTTGCATCACTCGTTTTACCTTGCTCAGCTCGTTCATCAGGTTCACCTTGTTGTGGAGCCTGCCTGCCGTATCGATCAGTACGACGTCGGCATTCTTGGCCGTGGCGGCCTGCAAGGTATCAAAGGCCACGGAAGCAGGGTCACTGCCCATCTTTTGTTTGACGATGGGTACCCCTACCCTGTCTGCCCATATCTGCAACTGGTCAATAGCAGCTGCCCTGAAGGTATCAGCAGCACCCAGGACCACCGAAAATCCCTTGTTGTTGAACTGGTGCGCCAGTTTGCCAATGGTCGTGGTCTTACCGACACCATTCACCCCCACCACCATGATCACATAGGGCCTTTTGGCTTCGGGGAGCTCAAATTCCGACGCTTCCCCCGTATGGGTCTCGGAAAGCAGGCCGGCGATCTCCTCCCTGAGGATGAGGTTAAGCTCATCGGTACCCATGTACTTGTCAGCAGCTACCCGTTTCTCGATCCGATCGATGATCTTCAGGGTGGTCTCTACCCCGACATCCGAGGTAACCAGTACCTCCTCGAGGTTGTCGAGGACCTCATCATCTACCCTGGATTTGCCTGCAACCGCCTTTCCCAGCTTGGTAAAGAAGCTGGTCTTGGTCTTTTCCAGGCCCTTGTCAAGGCTCTGTTTCTTCTCAGAAGAAAATATTTTCTTAAAAATACTCATGGGAGGTCGTCCTTGGAAGCCTCAAATATAAGAAATAAAAAAAGCCGCTAACCCAGGGCAGCGGCTTATTTGATATGGTTGAGCGGGCTACTTCTTAGCCAGCCAGTCGTTTACCATTTCCGGGGACATCACGGATTCAACAAAGGTATACGCACCGCTCTTTGGCGATTTTACCATTTTGATCGCTTTAGTCAGTCTCTTGGAACTCCCTTGCAGGGTTGCTACGGTCTTCTTAGCCATGTCTTCTTACTTTATCTCTTTGTGAACGGTCATTCTCTTCAGAATGGGATTGTACTTCTTGATCTCCATACGGTCCGGAGTATTCTTCTTGTTCTTCGTGGTGATGTACCTGGAAGTTCCGGGCATGCCGGATTCCTTGTGCTCAGTACATTCGAGGATCACCTGAACTCTATTTCCTTTCTTTGCCATTGTATCCTGGTATTGGGCTTATTTTATTGTTCCGTTCTGACGGGCTTCCTTAAGCACCGCAGAAATTCCTTTTTTGTTAATGCTTTTAAGAGCCCTGGCAGAAACCTTCAGGGTTACCCATCGGTCTTCTTCCGGGATGTAGAATCTCTTTTTGGACAGATTCACGTCGAATCTCCTCCTGGTCTTGTTGATCGAAAAAGATACATTATTTCCGAACATCGCCCTCTTCCCGGTAATTTCACAAACTTTAGACATGCCGCTCTTCTTTACATGGTGTTAAACAGGGGGCAAATTTACGTCATTTTCACGGAAGAGCAAAAATCTTTCTCAGAATTTTAAAATTTCTTTCCGCAACATTTCCAGGGCCTTATGAACCCCTTTCTGAACGATCCTTACCCGGTGGTTTCCCATGGAGAATGATTCGACCACAGTCCCCTTCCCGCTCGCAACCGCAATATAAACCGTACCTATGGGGGCGTCCGAATCCCCTTTGGAAGGACCTGCATTCCCGGTGGTGGCGATCCCAAAATCCGATCTCATGATCTTCCGGACATTCTCGGCCATGGCAGCAGCCACTTCTGCGCTTACCACGGAATGCTTCTCTATCAGCTTTTCGCTTACCTGCAACAACTCGGTCTTGGTACGGGTAGCATAGGTAACCATCCCCCCCATAAAATAGGCTGAAGCCCCGGGTACTGTGGTGATCTGTTCTGCGATCTTTCCCCCGGTAAAACTCTCGGCTACAGCCATGGTCAAGTGCTTTGAGGTCAATAACTTGCCTATGACTGCCTCCAGGGTGCCTTCATCTTCTTCCCCTGAGATGATATCACCTATGGTGGCATAGAGCCTTTCCGAAACCTCCTTTATCCCGGCCTCCAGGGCTGCCTTGTTTGTACCTTTGGCCGTAAGCCGCAATCTCACCTTCCCCAGGTTAGGCAGGTAGGCCAGTTTGATAAAGGGAGGAAGTGAGTCCTCGATCTCGGCAATACGGTCCGCTATTGCGCTTTCGCCGAGACCATAGGTCATTAGAGTCTTATGAATTATAAACGGCCTGCTGAAGCGTGCTACAATTCCCGGCAACACCTGTTTGGCCATGAGCTCCTTCATCTCAAAAGGCACACCGGGTAAAGAGACGTAGACCCTTTCCTGTTGTTCAATCCACATGCCAGGTGCCGTACCATGGGCATTTGGGAGCACTTTTGCCCTGGTGGGGACCAAGGCTTGTTTGCGGTTCACTTCAGAGATGGGCGTGGATATGTAGGTCCTGAAGAGGTATTCAATATGCTCCAGGACGTCCGGATCCTGTACCAGGGTATCCCCGAAGTACTCACAGAGGGTAAGCTTGGTAATATCGTCCTTGGTAGGACCTAGTCCGCCGGTCATGATAATGATCTCCGCCCTGGCAGAAGCTTCTTCCAGGGCTTTCAGGATATGGTCCCTGTCGTCCTGAACAGAAGTGATCTGGAATACAGAGATTCCGATTTTATTGAGTTCAGAGGCTATGAAAGCAGAATTGGTATCGACGATCTGACCGATCAGGATCTCATCGCCGATCGTAATGATCTCGGCAAGCATTATACGTCGAAATCTTTGTGTAGCTCCGAAATGACCTGATGAATATCTTTTTTGAGGGCCGGGAATTTCTCCCTGACCTGGTCCATATTGGCTTCATCCTTTCCCAGGGTCTCGATCTCCAGGGCAATGGCACGGGTCTGGTCCATCCCGAGGATGTCCACATTGGGTTTTATCTTGTGGGCGAGCTTATAGACATTTTCATAATCTCCGGACGCAATGGCCTTTTCCAGGTCCTCAAGGTCCTGGGGCACTTCCTCCAGGAAGACGGTCACCACGGAAAGGATGAAATCGTCATCCCCCTCTGCCATCTCATTCAATTTATCCAGGCTGTAGATCATCTACTTAATTTTTAATCGAAACATTTCGGTCCCTTCCAATCTTCCCGAAAGGTAATCATTTGGACTCACTTTGCCAACCCCTGCTGGGGTGCCTGTGAAGAGGATATCTCCTTTTTTCAATGTAAAGAATTTGGAGACGTAACCGATGAGATCATCAATAGGCCAAAGCATCTCTGCCGTGTTGCCCTTCTGCACCACCCTCCCGTTCAAAGACAGATCGAAGTTGAGATCGCCTAGGTTTCCGAGTTCGCTTTTGTTGATCCATTTCCCGATCACCGCAGCCCCGTCAAAGCCTTTGGCCTTCTCCCAGGGTAGGCCTTTTTCCTTGAGTTTGGCCTGGAGGTCGCGGGCCGTAAAGTCGACTCCCAATCCAATATCATCGTAATACTTGTGGGCAAATCTCGGATCGATATGCTTGCCGACCTTCTTGATCTTGACCAGCACCTCCACTTCGTAGTGTACATCCTGGGAGAATTCAGGGATGTAGAAATCCTGTTCCCTGGGAAGGACCGCAGAATCGGGCTTGATAAAGACCACAGGGTCTGAGGGCCTCTCATTGGACAATTCCCTGATGTGTTCGGCGTAATTGCGACCTATGCAGATAAGTTTCATGATCGATTTGCTCCTCTAGGAGAGCTTGTTGTTGAGTTTACGCAATTTGATCTGGGTGAGCACTTTTTTGGTGTAGAGCGGAAAATCTGCATTCAGGATCCACCCGAAATAGCCGGGTTCCTCCTCCAGCACCTCGTTCACTTTTTTCCCCTTGTGCTTTCCAAAGGTGAAGATCTCTTCATCCTCTTCGTCATATCCGATAAATCC
>JBFKPJ010000041.1:0-18780 GCA_041628355.1 Muriicola sp.
GAAAATATAATTGGTAAGGTCCCCCGTGATTCCATATGCCAGGTCTCCATTCAGGGAAAAAGGCCCTATCCTTTTGCTGTAACTTCCCCCGACGGCAAGTTCATCTCCCCTGAGTTGGTTAGGAATAGTCCCTTCCTCCGTGATGAGAATGCTATTGAAATAGTAATCGTACTGGAACCAGTTCACATATCCCTTGAGCGTGCCCAGGAATTTGTTGGAATAGTCCAGGCTCAGACTGTTGAAGAAGGTCTTTAAATAGGCCTTATCATCTATAGGGCTAAAGAGCTCCTCTCCAAAATAATCATTCCGGCTATCCTGCTGGAACTGATAATATTTGGTCTCATAAGTAAACTCATGGCCGATGCCCAGAGAGGAATCGGACACCGAATCCTTTTTCCGGGCCAGGGCGTACCTGTGGTCCAGGAAATACCGCTTCCCCAACACTTTGTTCTGTGCATCTGTAAAGAACACATCGATCCGGGACCGGTCCCTGAATTCAGGGTCCTCCGATTCGAACTGCAATTCCCTGGCGATCAATCCGCCGTTCTCTTCCCCCAAAATATCCTGACCCGCAATATGTGCCCGCATCGTATAACGACCGTTCTTCGACTGGTAATTGGCTGTGGTCCTGAAATTTCCCGATTCGGCCTGACTGAACTGGTACTTCCCAAGGGAACGGAAGCCCTTGTAGGCAATGGAGAAATTAAACCTCGGGGAAGTATTAAAAGTGATCATCGCATCCAGCAACTGTCCCTGTTCAAAGGTGGTCTTGAAGAACAGGTCAGTCAAAGGTGTAGGGACATTGTAATAAGTGATATCCTCCTTTTCCAGGTAATTGAAATGCCTGGCACGAGCCCCGAGAGAAGGATACAGGTTGGACCTGGCCGGATCCACGCCCAGATGGTTATAAGGCTGACCCACATTGGCAAAGGGCATGAGCTCAAAATCATCCCTCCTCAGATAATTGTACCTGTATTCTTTCTGAATGGTCAGGGTCGTATCCAGAAAAGTAGTATCCCTCTTGTAAGAGATGATCTTGTATTCCTCAATCTTGTTTTCGGGTACTGATACTCCGGCTGCCGGGTTTGGCCTCAGGTTCTGTTTCCTGAATTGGGTAGAATCCTTCTGTTTCCCCGGGGGAGGCAATTTTTCCTGGCTAAATCCGGGTAAAAAAGTCAGGAGCAGTAGAAATGTGATCAGGTACCTCATAACTAGTCAACTCCGGCAAAGGTACTTTTTTACTGCTAAAGAAGTGTGAAACTTCTCTTAGAATACTACACGATTACATATCTTGAACCTCTGCAATGCATAATCCTTAAAAAAGGGGTCCGTAGAACTAAAAAAATTGAATAATCCCGGAATTTTGGGGATATTAGTCAAAAAATTACATGATAAGAAAATTACTCTTGCTCTGCCTTCTGGTGGGCCTTTTCTCACATGCCCAGTTCAACCAGAATGCCCCCTGGCTGGCCGGGCCTGACGGGAGCCAATTCAAGTCCCTTTCCCCGGACAAACCCTTGTCTATCTTCGAGATCTCTGAAGCTTTTGAGGAATACTGGAAGGACAAGGATGTCAATGCCAAGGGAAGCGGTTTCAAACCCTATAAACGATGGGAGAATTACTGGATGCATTTTGCGGACCCCCAGGGATACCTCCCTACCCCCAAAGAACTCTGGCAGACCTGGGAAAACAAACAGAACGGCATGGGGATGAAGATCAATCCCACCAGCGCGTGGACCTCAGTCGGACCTCAGAATGTGGGGATCTTTTCCGGAAGGCTTCCAGGGATCGGGAGAACCAATGCCATTGAGGTAGATCCCAATAACCCGAACACCTGGTACGTAGGGGCTCCCGCCGGGGGGATCTGGAAGACCACGGATGCCGGTATCACCTGGACAAACCTTTTTGACGACTTTCCCCAGATCGGGGTGTCCAGTATTGCGGTGGACCCGAATAACTCCAATATCGTCTATATCGCGACCGGGGACGATGACGCTGCCGACTCCTACAGTGTAGGGGTCTTTAAATCGATAGACGGAGGCGCGACCTGGCAAGAGACAGGGCTCAACCCCTCCAATTCCAACGTCAATACCCTGATGACGGTGATCCTGATCGACCCAACTAATTCAAACGTGCTATGGGTGGCGACCAATACGGGTCTTTACAAAAGCATAGATGCTGGGATTACATGGGACCGAAAACTTACGGGGTATATCGCTGATCTCAAATTAAAACCCGGGGCCTCCAATTCCAATACAGTCTACACCATTGTGGGGCGATACGTGGGGGGAAGCGGTAACCAGGTCAACTTTTTTAAGTCTTCTGACGGTGGCGATACGTTCACCAATTTGAGAAACGAGGAAACCGGACAAAACCTGGTCCTGCCAACCAATGCCGGAAGGGCATTATTGGGTGTCTCCCCTGCAGATCCCGAGGTCCTGTACATCCTGGCGGCCAATACAGGTTCCAGCAACTTCAGCTACCAGGGACTCTATAAATCCACGGACAGCGGGCAAACCTTTACGGAAAGTCCCAACACCACCAACATCATGGAATCGAGCCAGGCGTGGTTCGACCTGGCCCTGGAAGTATCGCCTACCAATGCCAATGAATTGTACATGGGTTGTCTGAATATTTGGAAGAGCATCAACGGGGGAAATTCTTTTACACGCCTCAACCGGTGGTTCACAAATAACAGCGCATATACTCACGCAGATATACATACGATCAAGATCTTCAACAACCAGGTATTTGCCTGTACAGACGGAGGCATCTACCGGTCCACAAATGGCGGGGCCAGCTTTACTGATTACACTCCGGGTATGGCCATTGGGCAGTTCTACAGGCTTTCAGTCTCCCCGAACAATGCCTCCAAGATGATCGGTGGGTTGCAGGACAATGGGGGGCAGATCCTCCAGAACGGACAATGGAAGAACTACCACGGGGGTGACGGGATGGATAATGTGATCGACCCCAATAACGATAACCTGGTGTACGGTTTTACCCAATTTGGGGGATCACTGAACGTATCCTCCAATTCCGGCCAGTCCATAGGCTTTGTAGGGCCGCCCAGGGATGAGAACAACAGCACCATACAGGGCAACTGGATCACCCCCCTGGCTATCAGCAGCACGGGGGACGTCTATGCGGGCTTTGATGCCGTTTACAAACTGCAAGGTAGCAGTTGGCAAAAACTATACACCATTCCCAGTACAGTAGGCGGGATCGATGACCTGGAAGTAGATCCCTCCAACCCCTCGGTGATCTACGCCGCAGAGGGCACCTTTGTACATCGCAGTGATGACGGGGGGCAGACCTTTACGGCCTTTTTCAATGCCGGGGCCGAGATCTCTGATATCGCGGTGAATACCAATGACGGTTCCGCAATTTATGTGATCACTTCCCTGAGGGTAGGCCGCACCCAGTCTGAACAACAGGGTGTCACCCGGAAGATCTATAAGGTGCCGGTTAATGCCAACGGGGATGCAGGCCCCGATGTGGACATTACCTACAATCTACCCACGGACCAGGCCTTTTTCTCTATCGTCCACCAGGGAAGGCACACCGATAATCCGGTCTATGTGGGAACCAGTCTGGGGGTGTACCGGATAGACGATACGCTGACCGAATGGGAGGATTACTTTACTGAATTGCCAAGTGTAGCCATCAGTGACCTGGACATCAGCCTGGATGACGAGTTGATCACGGCTTCCACCTACGGAAGGGGGGTATGGCAATCTCCCATCCCCATACAGGTACCAGATAACGATGTCAGGCTGGTGTCCCTGTCTCCGGCGAACGACCTCTTCCTTTGTGGGGAGATCTTCCCTGAGATCGTCGTGGAGAACAACGGTCTGAATCCGATCACCTCCGTGGATGTGACCTATTCCCTGGACGGTGGTACCCCACAGAATTTCAACGCCCCGGTAAACCTGAACAGCGAAGAGACCGCAACGATCCCTCTTCCCTCCCTCAGTCTTACCACCATCGGTGCTTACACCCTGGAAGTGTCGGTCTCCATCCCAAATGATGCCTTCGCGGACAACAATACGGTCTCCCACGTCTTCTATGTGAATGATTTTGGCCAGGGAGGGGCGGTCAACACCTTTGAGGCCGCTGCAGACGCGCTGAACACCTATAATGACGGGGGCGGCACCCCTCTTTGGGAAAGGGGTGTCCCCACGGGGACCCTGCTCAACCAGGCGAGTTCGGGAACACAGGTGTACGGGACAAATCTGGACGGTAACCATCCTGATGGGACCCTGGCCTACCTGGTGAGCGACTGCTATGAAATGTCGAGCATCCTGGCACCTGTACTTAAATTCCAGATGGCGTTTGATCTTGAGATCAACTTTGATATCGTCTATGTGGAATACAGCACGGACGACGGAGCCAACTGGCAGGTACTGGGTAGCATCAACAGTCAGCCCAACTGGTACAACAGCGACCGCACCAATGAGAGTTCAGGTACGGAGGACGATTGCCAGAATTGTCCGGGAGCCCAATGGACAGGCACGGACGCTACCATGAAGGAATACGCCTACGATTTTACAGCCAATGCCGCTCTGGGTGAACCCGACCTTACGGGCGAATCCAATGTGATCTTCAGGATCGTTTTCCATTCTGATCCGGCCGTGACCGAGGAAGGGGTCATTATCGATGACCTTGTAGTGGAAGGGTTCCAGGACGATGAGGATGATGATAATGACGGGGTGCTTGATGTGGATGACAACTGCCCCCTGGTGGGCAATGCGAGCCAGACGGATACCGATGGGGACGGACAGGGGGATGCCTGCGATGCGGATGATGACAACGATGGGATCCTTGATGTAGATGACAACTGCCCCCTTGTCGCCAACCCTGGGCAGGAAGATGCCGATGGAGACGGGATCGGGGATGTCTGTGATGATGATGCAGACAATGACGGTGTATCCAACGCAAACGATCTTTGCGACAACACCCCTCCCGGTGCGGTGGTAGACGTAACAGGTTGCGAGATATTCACCCTCCCCGCCAACAATTTCAGCATCCTGACCACAGGAGAGACCTGCCGCGGCAACAATGACGGCAGCATTTCCATAGAGGCTCTGGAAGCTTTGAACTACACAGCCACGATCATCGGGGTCGGACTCAACGAAAGTCTCGGGTTCACCGATGTACTCACCGTGGAGAACCTTCAGGCCGGCACCTATGAGGTCTGTATCACCGTGGAGGGACAGACCGGATATGAAGCCTGTTTCTTCCTGAATGTGCCGGAGCCTGAAGACCTGTCTGTTTCTTCCAAGGTAGATTCTTTTGACAACAAGGTAACCCTGGACCTGAGCGGAGGAAAGTCCTATACCATCAATCTCAACGGGGAGGTCTACCGAACTTCGGAAAGGCAGATCACCCTGCCCCTCAACAAGGTAGAAAACGTGCTGACCGTCAGGACAGACAAGGACTGTCAGGGGGTTTACGAAGAAGTCATCAGGCTCAGCGATGAACTGCTGATCTACCCCAACCCCATCTCCTCCGGTGACCTGAATATCTACCTGGGGAACAATACCGCAGATCAGGTGGAATTGGCCCTTTTCGACCTGAACGGAAGAACAGTATTCAGGAAGAAATACAACACTCAGAACAATGAGATTCGCTTTAATGTAGATGCACTGCCCAGGGGGATCTACCTCCTGAATGTAAGGACATCCACCAGTTTGCTGAACTATAAAATCATTCGAAAATGAGATATGAATTAAGCCTCTTAGGAATCCTGTTGCTTTTCCTCACCTCCTGTGGAGGAAGTGGGAATGGAGATCCGGAACCGGAACCACCCGTTGTGGTGATCCCACCTTCCGCTGCTACCCTGATCTTCCCGGACAACAATACGGAATGTAACGAAGGAGTGGTCGTGAATGAGACCCAAAGCACAGTAACTTTCCGCTGGACGGAAGCCCAGAATGCAGACACCTATGAACTCAATGTCCGAAACCTGGATAACAATAACACAGCCCGCTCCAATGTAAGTACCAACAGTGCAGACCTCAACCTGCTCAGGGGAGTCCCCTATGAATGGTTTGTGATCTCCAGGGCCAATGGTACAAACGAGACCGCCACAAGCGCCACCTGGAGGTTCTACAACCAGGGGCCGGGAGTGGAGAATTACGCGCCTTTCCCTGCAGAGGTGGTCAGTCCGGAAAGGGGATCCACCGTCTCAGCCACCGGAACAGTATCCCTCATCTGGGCGGGAAGTGATGTGGACAATGACCTTGCAGAATTTGAAGTATTCTTCGGGACGGATACAGCCGCCCTGGCCTCCCTGGGAACCACGACAGAAAGCACCCTGGATGCAACCATTGAGGCCGGGACCATCTATTACTGGAGGGTCTTGTCCCGGGACAGCCAGGGGAATACCTCCCTTTCTGAAATCTTTGATTTTCGGGTGCAATAATGACAGAATTAAGTAATCGAAACCACCGTGGAATGGTATTTGATTCCACTTCAACAAATAAAAACATATAATTTATGATCAGAAGAAATCTTATGCTGGTTCTCGCCCTGGGGGCTACCTACACCTATGGGCAGAACATTGAACTCCCTACGGAATACATCAACAACACTACCCTGGGCGGAGTGAATAACCTTCCCCCCAATGTTCAGGGTTCACCCTATATCTATGAAGATTTTGTGTTGGGCAAGGTCTTTGTGAAAGGGCAGGATCCCTACAGAGGCCTCCTGCGATATAACGCCTATCAGGATGGGATCGAGATGAAAACGGACAGAGGGGTCATCACCCTGCTCAAGAGGGATTATCTCAGTGCCGAGCTCAATGGAGAGCTCTACCTGATTGAGGACTACAGGTACAACGACGCTATCCGTAAGGGATATTTCGTGGAAAAGAACAAAGGAAAGGCGCGCCTGCTTTTAAAACAGGTCAAGGAATTCATTGAGGAGCGCACAGCCACCTCTTCCTATGCCAAGGATCAGCCTGCGAAATTCCAGGACGACAACTCCTACTATATCATTACTGAAGGGAAACCAGGGGTAGAGGTTAAACTAAGGAGCAAAGACATTTTGGCTGCCCTTCCAGACCACCGGAAAGAAGTGGAGGCCTTTGCCAAAAAGAACAAAAATAAGATGAAGTCAGAGGAAGATGTCATTCAGGTACTGGCCTATTACAACAGCCTCTAATAACCGGGTACTATACTAAGCGAAGCCTCCGGATCCCCGGGGGCTTTTTTTATTTTGGAATTCCCTGCCCAGGTCCCTCAACATAAAAACACCTTGCCATCCTATTAAGTAAAAGTGACCATGATGGTATAAGCGGATGAGGCCTAATTATGGTGTCGTGTATTCCATTTCAATTCCAGAGGCAATTAAGGGAATTGCAGTTAATTTTTCGAACTCTGAAAACCTATATGAGTGCATAAAAAAAACCTGCGATTTGCATCGCAGGTTTTTCAGCTATAAAACTATTATTTACTGTCTTGTAAATGTAAACTGGTAAGGACCGAATTGTGGACCCAGTCTTCCGGTCACCTGAAGTTCTCCGATACTCTCGTCGTAGGAAGATCCTTCCACAACCAGCGGAGCAAATTCAGCAACGATGGGGTTCCCTCCTTCGATAAGGATGGTACCTGAACAGGCCAGGAACTGGAATACCGTTCCATCAGTCAGATAAGTATTGAAACCTGCACTGTTGGTCACGACCACTTTGGTTCCGGAAGCATCACCTGCTTGCAGGGCCATTTCTACCTGATAAGACTCCCCAAAGAAATCCACCAATCCAAAAGGAGAGTTAGGACCATCGGTGAAATTCTCGAATACGGTAAACGTACCCACAAAAGCGTTGATGTCTACCGGGCAATCGTTATCTACGATGGTGATCGTACGGGTGGTATTGAAATTCCCTTCCCCTCCAATACCAATAGGTAATGAATTGCTTGATGACAACTCGATGATCACATCCACGTCTCCGTCAGCGGCAACATTGTCAACAGGGGTGATCTCGATATCTGCGGAGAATTCTCCGGCAGGAATATCGATGGTTCCGGTAGACGGGCTTACCGTGTAACGGCTGGGATCTGAAGAAGTTACCGTAAAACTTACGGAAACTCCGGATTCATTGGTCCCCTTCCCTAAAAGCACCTGAGTGACGATAGGAGTGGTGGTATCTTCCGTAATGGATCCGCTCTCAGCAGACAACTGGATAAATCCATTTGGCGTATCGTATACCAGCAATTCCTTTTCACAAGAAGTGAGGGCTACGAGGGCCAGGACAATAAGTGAAATATATTTTTTCATGATCTGTCTTTTTTATGGATTAATAACCAGGGTTTTGTTGCTCACGCAGACCTGGGTTCGCATTGAACTCCACTATGGGCAGAGGCATGGTGAACCTGTAGTCTGTGGCTGGTAAGGTACAAGCCCCGTTAAAGGCACAATCGATCGGGTCTTTCAACACACCCTGATTGGCACGGGCACCCAATCTTTTAAGGTCCTTGTAACGGTGACCTTCAAAAGCCAGCTCGATCCTCCTTGCTTCCAGAATGGCGGCAAAGGCCTCTGTCTCATTTGCAAAAACAGGAAGCGCCGTATCCGTCCCAAAACGGGCATCATTCAGTTGCTTCAATAAAGCAGCTGCGGAATTTGTGGCTCCATTGATGCTTCCGGCATCGGCATATGCCTCAGCACGGATCAACAGCATTTCAGAGGAGCGGAAGATCTTGAGGTCATTCATCAAAGGCTGACCTTCAGAGCCTTGATACTTCTGTATTACCAGGATATCCGTTGCAGGGTTATTGTTGGTAGCATAATCCGGGTCAATCAAGCTGGTCGGAGCCACGTTCACGTCGTAACGGATGTCGGTAGGATCCAGCAGGTTGAACAGGGAACGCCCCATCTCAAAGTAAGGAGAACCTGCCAGGGTAGCATCCACGAAGGCGAATCGGGCACCGGCCCATCCTCCAGTAGTAAATCCACCTGTAGATCCCTGACGGTCCCAGGTATCGTTGTTGGTACGCTCCAGCTTAAAGATGATCTCCGTATTGTCAGTGTCGAGGAACATAGCTTCATACTGGGCCCTGTTGGCCAGGCCATACTTGTCCAGCAACTGCTGGCTCAGGGTAGCAGCCAGGGTATAGTTACCCCTGTAGGCCGCCATTCTTGCTCTCAGGGCAGTAACGGCATCCTTGTTGGCGAAGGTAGGATCAGTAGTGCTGTTGCCCATCAGGCTGTTGGCACGATCCAAATCCGCATTAATAAGACCGAATACCTCCCCATTGGTATTTCTCAGCAATTGCTGGTCAATGGTAGGTACATAATCCAGGGCAATTACACCAAGTGCGTTGTCATCTTCATAATCAGTCGTGAAATAGGACTGAAGGAAGAAGTGTCCGAAGGCCCTCAGGAAGTATGCCTCCCCGAGGATCTGGTTGTACTGGGCCTGTTCCCCTGACTCGGGTGTAAGGTCTTCCGCAGCTTCGATCAGCCTGTTGGCGGAGTTAATGGCGGTATACCACCTTCTCCAGAAAAATTCAGGAGCAGAACTTCCCGCGTTCAGTACAAAACCGTAATCTGCCAATCCCTGTCCACCATTATCAAAACCAATGGATAACTCATCGGTGAAGATGGAACTGAAGGCGATCTCAATGGAGGTATCGTAATCGTCGTATACCCCTAGGAGTCCGGACTGAAGATCCGCCACGCTTTCAAAAGCGACGCCGGCGTCCAGTCTTCCTGGCTGGTCGATGTCGATGGCGTCATTACACGCCACGAGCACGGTTACCAGACCAAATAAATAAAATATCTTTTTATAATTTTTCATTGCTCTTTTTATTTAAAATCCTAATTCAAATCCTACAGATAGGGTCTTAGGCGTTGGATACAGGCGTGAGGTGTTGCTCAACGCTTCAGCGTCAAACCCTCTCCATTCAGTAATGGTGAACAGGTTCTCAGCATTTCCAAAGACCCTAAGCCTTGTCAATCCGGTTCCTTCCAGGTACTTCGCAGGGAAGTTATACCCGATGGAAGCGAAACGCAGCCTGATATAATCAGCATCGGTGATATAGCGATCAGAAGCAAAAGCTGCCCTGTTGAATGCATCGTATGAAGGGATATCAGTCACCCTGTTGTCAGGGGTCCAGGCCCTCAGCAGGTCTCGAGAAGACCTGAACTGCCCGATGTTGTCCGGATTCTGGAAACTCGCCAGATCAAAGTCATAACGATCCACACCTATGGTATAGTTAAACTGTGTTTGCAGGAAGAACCCTTTGTAATCCAGGTTGAACCCGAAGCTACCATTGAAATCTGGGAAGATATTCTTGTCTAACCATACACGGTCAGTATCTGCATCGGGGTTCTCAGTGATGTTGTCATCAGCATCCAGGAACAGAAGGTTACCATTGGCTGGATTCACCCCTGCGTAACGGATAGTGTAGTACTCAAAGAGTTTTCCGCCGTTCCTACCGGTTCCAATAAGCTCACCGTCCTCGGAAGGAAGATTTCCAAGTTCCTGTTTGTTGTAGTTCCCTACAAAGTTCAGTACCAGGTTCACCCCTTCTTCTCCACCGTTAAGGATGTTGTAGTTCAGCGTAAGATCCACCCCGGTGTTCTTCAGATCACCTGTGTTGGCATCCAGTTCAACCACTCCGTTCACTGCGGATACGGGAGTGCTCTGGAAAAGATCGGAAGTTTCCTTGATATATCCGTCCACACTACCTCTCAGCCTGCTGTTGAACAACTCGAAGTCCAGACCGATGTTTGACTGGGTTACAGTTTCCCATCTTAAGGTGGTGTTCGCGATCTGTGAAAGGAAGATGGAGTTCTGGGCTCCATAACCGGGTCCGGTTGCAAAAAAGTTCTTGGTCAGATCCGGAGCACTGAAGTAGCCGCCTCCAGATATGTTCTGGTTACCGGCCGTACCGTAAGATCCTCTCAACTTTAACACGTCAAAGGGAGAGTTCTCCATAAAGGGCTCGTTGTGGATATTCCATCGTCCTGCCACGGAGAAGAAGTTCGCATAACGGTTACTTCCGGCAAATCGGTAGGAAGCATCCCTTCGGATCGTCCCTGTAAGACCATATCTTCCATCGAAGTCGTAATCAGCCTGGCTGAAGATGGAGAACAGACCCGCATTCCTGATCTGCGCATTTGGGAAATCAGGGAATAACAGGGCCCCGATGCCGGTGTCAAAGAACACGTTGATCAACCCTGCTCCATCGCCGGGATAGAAGGTCTTGGGATCCAACCCATTGGCACTGTATCCAAACCTTCTCAGGTGGGCTTTAAAATATTCTGAATAAGCCCCCACGTCCAGTGAGTGTTTTCCCCAGGTATTCACATAGTTCAGGGAAGTTACCTGGTTATAAGTAAACTGCCTGATGGAGTTCTGCCTTTGGTATCCTGAAGTTGGATTCTCGGCCCCTCCGAACAACAAGGCGTTGAAAGAGGTTGGGCCTTCTGCTTCAGTCGTGAATTCACTTTGGTAGTCCGCACTCATGGTCACATTGGCAGACAGGTTATCCATGATCTGGTATCCCGCCTGGAAGCTTCCGAGTATCCTGACCTCTTCATCCTTTCTGGTGAACGTCCTCAAACGGTCGATCAGGAAAAGAGGCGTGTTCGAAAACAAGAGGGGAGACAGGAGGTCAGCTCCATTGGTGTAATCATCTGCTGTGATATAAGGAACAGACTGATAGGCACCCAGGATGTAGTTCCTGTTGATCGCTCCGGAACCGATGTTACTTGGTTCATTGGAACTGGAATAGTTGATTGTCAAATTCGTGCTATAGTTGAATTTTTCATTCTCAGACTTCCCTGTGGTATTGTTACGGATACTGAAACGCTTCAGGTCAGAATCCTGAAGGATCCCTTCCTGGTCAAAATATCCAAAGGAAGTAAACTGGGAAAACTTGTCGCTACCAGACTGCAGAGAAATGGTGTGGTTCTGGGTAAGCCCGGTATCGAAAAAATAGTCGGCCCAGTCGAAAGTTGGGGCCGCAGCGATCTCCTGATCGGTCAGCGTGAAACCACGTCCTGCACCCCTTTGCTTTTCCAGGGTCAGCTGCTCCTGGGAATCCATAAGGTTGTAATCGTTATCCTGCAGGGTACTGAAGCTCATGATCCCGGTATAATTCACCTGCAGACCTGTGTTGTACGTTCCCTGGCGTGTCTTGATCACGATCACCCCGTTCGCACCCCTGTTACCGTAGATGGCAGTCGCACCGGCATCCTTAAGGACGGATACAGAAGCGATGTCCTGAGGGTTCAAACTCCGGAAATTTGATTCATCCACTGGTACACCGTCAATGATGTATAGTGGCTGAGTATTACCGTTGATGGAGGTTACCCCACGGAGGTTTACGTTCGAGACCGCACCTGGCTGACCTGTAGAGGTCGTAATGTTAAGACCGGCCACCTGACCTGCAAGGGTCTGGACGAAACTCGCGTTCGGCCTGTTCTGGATCGCATCCTCCGCATTGATCGTCACCGATGCAATACTAGACTTTTCCTTAGTGGAGTTTCGATATCCCTGTACTACAACTTCCTGTAATGCCTGGGCATCGTCTTCCATTTGAACGTTGATGGTGTTTGCAGTACCAACCGTTCTCGTCACCGTCTTCTGACCCAGATAGCTATACCTCAGAACCTGACCTACTCGGGCAGTGATGGTATAATTTCCGTCAAAATCCGTTTGCGTTCCCGTAGTAGTTCCTTCCACTATTACAGCAACACCAGGCAGGGGCAGACCGTTCTGGTCCGTCACAACACCTGAAACCCTTTTCTCTTGTGCAAAAGAAAAGCTCATGCAGAGCACCAACAAGGGTGTCAACATCCATGTTAACTTTGATTTCATTTAATTAGATTTTTGAATTAGCCAGCTGCAAAAATGATGATTAACTTTTAATTATCCAAATGAGAAGTGAAGAGGGCGTTAAGGCATGTTAAATTATGGTCATTTATTATCAATTATTCATTCTTTTTGAGAATTCCCTGTACTTTTATCAAGATTCTTAACTGATTGGTTATTAAAACCCATGAACAACTTCCATAATTCTTGAATTAGCAGATGGGGACTTTAAGGGAGTATCACCGCTTTCTTTTTGAGGCCGGAACGGATGAGGCCGGGAGGGGATGCCTCGCGGGCCCTGTCACTGCCGCAGCGGTGATCCTGCCCCCCGGTTTCACTTCAAAATTGCTCAATGATTCCAAGGTCCTCACGGCCGATCAGCGATGCAGGGCCGGAATGGAAATAGAGGAAATGGCCGTGGACTTCGGGATCGTGCACATACATCCCGGGACCATCGATGAGATCAACATCCTCAACGCTTCTATTTTGGCTATGCATCGGGCACTGGACAAGCTTTCTGCAGTACCCAGGCACATCCTGGTAGACGGGAACCGGTTTGCCCCCTATGCCCGTTTTTCCCACGAATGTATCGTAAAGGGGGACGGGAAGTACATGAGCATAGCAGCTGCATCCGTACTGGCTAAAAACTCACGGGATCGGTATATGGAGGCGCTTCACGAAGAATTCCCCATGTACAACTGGCGGCAGAACAAAGGGTATCCCACCTCGGAGCACCGGGCCGCTATTCTCAAGTACGGTCTTACCAAATACCACCGAAAAAGTTTTAAAATCAGGAGTGAACAATTAACGCTTGAACTTTAATATCCTATTTTTGTTCCAAAAGAGTCTTATGAAAGGTTTCCTTCTGACGGGTCTGACCGCCCTGTTGATCTCCGCGTGCAATCCGCTGGACAGATCCGACCGGTCTCCCGAGGAAGCCATCCCCCAGAACGCCGTTTTCATCCTGAAGGTGAACGACCCGGAAGCCGGCCTCAGAGATCTGGAGCAAGGCCATTTCAAAAGCGACGCAAAACCTGAGGAACCGGTGCTGCATTTCCTGCAACACCTGAAGGAACTGGACGTTCAGGACGCCGGGTATCTGGCGGCCTTTCCGGCAAAAGGAGATAGCCTTTCATACCTGTATGTCTCTAGGATCAAACCTATGGATCCGAAAACAGACACCCTGTCTTCCCGGGCACCCTCAGCCTCTGATTCCATGAAGCTGCGGAATTCAAGAACGGGATCTAAGAAATTTACTGTGGAAATCGGGAATTTGCGTTTGACCAGTCGGGATTCCGGTTATATTTCCGAACTCAGAAAATCGGGCCTGCCCCAGGGACCTCCTGTGAAATTGAGGCCCTTGCTGGAGAGTTCCGCGTCAGCCAAACCGCTTACCCTTTTCGTGGATGCTAACAAGGCCGATTCCCTCGCTCACGTTTACGGAAATGTCAGCTCAAAAGAATGGTCCGGTCTTGCCGGCACTATGGCATTTGACCTGAGCATGGAGCCGGAAAAAGTACAATGGACGGGGGTTGGTGTGGCAGACGACAGCATCCCGTCCCTCCTGACCCTCTTTGAACATACCCAGCCGGTGGTCAATACCCTGGCCTCCCTGGCACCACAAGGAGCAGATGGAATCCTGACCTTTTCCTTTACGGATCATACCGTGTTTTCAGAAAACCAGCGTAAGAGCTTCCCCAAAGCTCCCGCGTCCGATTCCCTCTTCCGGACTACCGAGGAGGTGGGACTGGTCTTCCAGGGAAACAACAGGGCCGTCCTGATCAATACATACGGGGCTCTCAGCTTATCTGAGTTCCTGCAGAACGCGCGCACAGATACATACGACTACCAGGGAAAGGAAATTGGGGTTCTCAGCCCCAGTTCTTTACTGGAAGATGCGTTCCCTTCTCTTGTAAAAGACTTTACCTTCACTCATTACGCCGCCCTGGACAATGCCTTTGTCTTCAGTGATCAAAAGGAATTCCTGGAACTGATCATCAGGGATATCAACAGCGATAGCACCTTTGATGCCTCCGTGACCTTTCAGAGCGCAAGTGGGGAACTGGCAGAGGCTTCTTCCCTCCTATTGCTCGGTGACGGGGCTAAGATGGGAAAGACCGCCATTGACCTACTGCCTCCCGCCCTGCTGCGCCTGTCTCAAACAGATGATATCAGGGATCCGCTGCTCGCCTTTCAGGCCGTGGCAGACCGATCCTTCTGCCACCTGAACATCTTTCAGAAAAGGAGAACCGGCCGAATGAGGAAACAGGGCGTCAGCCCGCGCTTTACCGTGCAGCTGGACGCTCCCCTGGCCACCGTGCCCCAGTTCGTCACGGATCACCGGAACAATAAAAAGGAGGTCGTGGTGCAGGACACGGAAAACAACCTCTACCTGATCTCCACAGAGGGTAAGATCCTCTGGAAAAAACAACTTGAGGGACGAGTTCAGGGCAGGATCGAACAGATCGACCTGTATAAGAACGGCAGGCTGCAGCTCGCCTTTACGACCAGCAACCAGTTCCTGGTACTGGACCGGAACGGGAAAGAAGTAGCTCCTTTTGACATGAAGTTCTCCGGGCCCATCCTCAATCCGCTGGCTGTCTTTGATTACGAAGGCAACCGCAACTACCGCTTTGTGGTCACCCAGGGCAGCGAGGTGCGAATGTACAACGGCAAGGGAAAGATCGTTACGGGCTTTAAGTACACCAAGGCGGAAAGCGCTGTACTGGACAGACCGAGACATTTCAGGATCGGGACCCGGGATTACCTGGTGTTCAGGCTGGAAGATGGATCCCTCAAGATCCTCAATCGCGTGGGAGATACCCGGATTTCCGTGAATGAAAAGATCGATTTTTCAGACAATGACGTCTACCTCTATAATGACAAGTTCATCGTGACCGATAAGACCGGAACACTTGTCTCCGTGGACACCAGGGGCCGGACCACCAAAACGCGTTTTAACCTGGCCGCGGATCACGGGATGGATGCTACGGTAAAGACCCTGAGCCTGATGAATGACAACGAACTCACCATCAAGGGGAACAAGGCATCCCTGGACCTTGGCGTGTACACCAAACCCCGCATCTTCTATATCTACGACAAGATCTACGTGAGCGTCACCGACATCCAGACCCAGCGCGCTTACCTGTTCGACAGCAATGCCATCCCATTCACGGGATTCCCGGTCTATGCGAACTCCCCTATCGATCTAACGGATGTAGACAACGACAGAAAGGTGGAGATCGCAGCCAAGTTCGAGGAGAACTCCCTGATCGTGTATTCCCTGAACTAGATCGGGCTGACATTTCGTCTTTTTTGCCCTTAAAATCTCATTCTTTAAATCCCTTTTTTTCGTACCTTTTAAGGTGCCATTCATCTCATTGAAAAAAGGAATTCAAACTCATATATCATGAAAAAAGTAATCGCTTGCTTTGCGTTGTTCCTGTTCTTCTCAGGAGGGGTTTTCGGGCAGGGATGCAGCCGGTTTTACCCCATGAAGGAGGGAGCCACTTTACAGTACACCAACTACGACAAAAAGGGGAAATCGGAGGGTATGATCAACTACAGTATATCGGGGGTCTCAGAGGGTGCTGGGATCACACGGGCGACCATGAATATGTCCCTGAAAGATAAAAAGGGCAAGGAGGCCTACACTTCCACCTACCAAATAGAGTGCACCAAAAACAGTGTCATAATTGACTATAACTCCCTGGTGCCAGACAGCATGTTGGAACAAATGGGGAACATGGAAATGGAGGTCACGGGAACGGACATTGAAGTACCCAATGACCTCAGCATTGATCAAACACTTTCAGATGCCAGTGTTACTATAAAGATGAATATGGGGGCCATGAATATGACAACCGAGATCTTTATCCTGAACAGGAAAGTTGAAAAGAAAGAAGTGGTCAGTACACCTGCCGGTTCCTTTGACTGTTACGTGATCTACAGCGATACACAGTCAAGTTCCATGGGGATCAAAAGGACCTTCCCATCCCGTATCTGGCTGGCAGAAGGTATAGGTATGGTAAAACAGGAAACCTATCAAAAAAATGGCACCCTGATGGGTCTTATGGAATTGACCGCATACTCTCAATAAAAAAGGGATTATTTAAGGGATCACTGGATTGATCTCTTGCTTATCCAAGTCCTGCAATGCTGACTTCCTCCTCCTGGTGAGCTTCCAGGGAATCGGGCGATTGGGGTTGCTCGGCCTCTGCCTCTTTTGATGGGGTTTCAGCCTGGTCTGCCATGGCATCTGTTGAACTCCACGACTCCAGTTGGGAGTTCAGCAACACTCCCAGGAACAGGATCCCCAGCATGATGCTCTTGTGTGTGAATTGTGTTCTAATGCTTGACATTTCAGTAGTTCTTTAATTAGGTTGTCTACCCTATAGACGCTTCAGGCGGCCAAATGTTACACTTTCAGGGATTTAAATTGAGGTTTAAGACGGCAGGCGTGTGTCTTTCTACGCCCATTCCGCCTCAAAGAGCTGTGCGAAATGCAACAGGAGTTTCTGGCGCACTTCCTCCATGGGTATTTCTTTTCTCCCCAGTTCCACATTCAGGGAAGTGACCCCTTTTCCTTTGATACCGCAGGGGATCATCAGGTCGAAGTAGGACAGGTCCGTGTTGATATTGAAGGCAAAACCGTGCATGGTGACCCACCGGCTGGCCCGGACCCCCATGGCACAGATCTTTCTTGCAAAGGGCGTTCCCACGTCCAGCCAAACCCCGGTCTCTCCCTTGGAGCGTTCCCCTTTCAGGCCATAGTCGGACAGGGTAAGGATGATCATCTCCTCCAGCAACCGAAGGTATTTGTGGATGTCGGTAAAGAAATTGTCCAGGTCCAGGATGGGATAACCCACGATCTGACCCGGTCCGTGGTAGGTGATGTCCCCTCCCCGGTTGATCTTGTAGAAGGCAGCTCCTTTTGCCCTCAGGTGTTCCTCGGTGACGAGCAGGTTGGAAATGTCCCCGCTCTTACCCAGGGTATACACATGGGGGTGTTCCACGAATAAAAAGTGGTTGGGAGTAGGCAAAGCCGATCCTTCACGCCTGTTGCGTATTTTGGTCTGCAGGATCTCCTGGAACAGTTCCTCCTGGTAATCCCAGGTCTCCTTGTAGTCTTTCAGCCCCAGGTCCTGAATGCCCACCTTCTTGTTCATAGGCTGCAAAGATACGAGGATCAGTTGGGATTATTCAAGATGATCAGGGCCGCGATCACGCCGGGCACCCAGCCACAGAGTGTCAGCAGGAAAACGATAAGAATAGAGCCGCATCCCTTCCCGATAACCGCAAGGGGAGGGAAGAGGATAGCGAGCAATACGCGCCAGAAGCTCATTACGATGTATTTTGATTGATGCACTCTATCAGTATTCCTTTTCCTGAAAACGTTACAGTCCGATCCGTTTTATTTTCCGACAGGATCGTGATTTTCATTGAAAGATTGGCCGTATCTGGCTATATTTGCAGCTCAATTTTCGGAATATGCAACTGTCTGAACAAGAAGTAGTACGGAGGGAGAAACTCGCGAAATTAAAGGAGATGGGGATCAACCCCTATCCCGCTGCCCTGTATCCCGTAGACACCAAATCAACCCAGATCAAAAAGAATTACGAGGAGGGAAAGAAGGTCGTGATCGCAGGCCGACTCATGTCGCGCCGTATACAGGGGAAAGCATCCTTTGCAGAACTGCAGGACAGCGAGGGCAGGATACAGGTATACTTCAACAGGGACGAGATCTGCCCGGGGGACGACAAGACGTTGTATAACGATGTGTATAAAAAATTGCTGGATATAGGGGATATCATTGGGGTTGAAGGCGCCCTCTTCACCACCCAGGTTGGGGAAAAGACGGTCATGGTAAAGCACTTTGACATCCTCAGCAAGGCTCTCAGACCGCTACCCCTCCCCAAAGTGGATGCCGAGGGCCACGTGTTCGACGAATTCAA
>JBFKPJ010000042.1:0-18402 GCA_041628355.1 Muriicola sp.
GGATTTTCCCTTCCTGTATGGCTATATGTACTGGAATACGCTGATCTCTTTGGACCTGGACCTCCTGCCCCTGGCGGAGCGATACAGCCGGCTGATCCAGACACGTTATCCCGAGAATACCTTCTATACCTATAAGAACGCCTATGATATATTACTTGTGGAGGAACGATACGATGAGGCCATGGATCTTACCATCATCTGGAATACGAATAAGGGCCTCAATGATAAATCAGCTATTGCTAACATCGCACGAGCTCATTTTCTCAAGGGAAATCTGGAAAACGCCAAACAGATCCTGCTTGAGCAATTTGGTAACCTTATTGAAGGGATCGCAGGTGGAAAATACCCTACCGTTTCGATAACGGATGCGGAGATAGGCGCTATCAGGACCTACATCGATGTGCTGAGAGAAACAGGGGAAAGTGAAATAGCCAAACCTCTGGCAGATTATATCTGTTCCTATTATGAGGAGTTCCATGCACGGGGATTTTTCGCTATAAAATTCGATCGGGTCGACTGTTACTATCTACAAAATGACCTGGATGGTTTCGTAAATACCCTCAGGCATGGGTATTTCAATGGAGGAAACAGGCTTGGAGTATATCGGGACCTTAAGTTGTTGAGATACCCTATCTTTGAAGATAAACCGGCATACCAGGCTCTGTACCGCGAAATTGAGCATGAGACACACCTCATGAGGGCACAGGTGATTGAATACCTGAAAGCTGAGGGCGACTGGGATCCCGCCTGGGAGCAGAGACTTAGTGTTGGTGACGGAGACGTCGCCCTGCGTTGAACCTAACCAGCTTCTCTTTATTAGGAAATAGTCGCAAATGGGACTTCCAGCATTTTAATTCGATTCCAGTCACAAAATGATATCTTCCCATCTGTTTATCTTTGTCCTGCTAAACAACCTAATGCAATGATCGATGGAAAAAGCCAACGGCCTGTCACACATCGTATATAACGCCCTAGTCGAAGCCGGCCTGAGCGAAACACTTTCTGCCTATCTCAACTTATTCATCCTTTTATTAGGTTCCGTCCTCTTTGTCTGGCTCCTCGACTTTGTGATCTGGAAGGTACTGCGCTGGGTGACCGTGGTGGTGGCCAAACGGTCCAAAACGAATTTCGACAACTTCCTGGTGCTCAACCGCGTCCCCCGATACTTTGCCCATATCATCCCCCTGGTGGTGCTTTTCGAATTGATGCGGATCGCGTTTGTCGACTTTGAACTTGGGGAGCAGATCGCAGAAAAAATATTGAAGATCCTGATCGTGGTCCTGACCATCTTTACCGCCAGGGCCTTTTTAAGATCGATCCGCGATTACCTCAAGACCAAAGCACAGTTCAAGGACAAGCCTATTGACAGTTTTATACAGGTCTTTATGATCCTGGCCTGGGTAGTAGGCATCTTCGCGATCTTCGCCATCATCACCCAACTGGAGATCTGGAAGTTCTTTACCGCTTTGGGTGCCGGGTCCGCCATCATCCTGCTCATCTTCAAGGACTCCATCCTGGGCCTGGTGGCCAGCATTCAGGTGAGCATTAACGACATGGTTCGCATAGGCGACTGGATCACCTTTGAAAAATACGGAGCCGATGGGAACATCATCGAGATCACCCTGGCCACGGTAAAAGTGCAGAACTTTGACCGCACCATCACCACCATCCCCACCTACTCCCTGATCTCGGATTCCTTCAAGAACTGGAGGGGGATGCAGGTCTCGGATGGAAGGCGGGTCAAAAGGGCTGTGATCATCAGCCAGAAAAGCGTGCGATTCCTGACCAACGAAGAAATCACCGAACTCAGGAGGATACAGCTGATCAGCAGGTACCTGGAAACCCGTGGCAGGGAGATCGATGCCCATAACGCCCAGCACGAAGCGGATAAATCGCTCCCCATCAATGGCCGGAATATGACCAACCTGGGAGTCTTCAGGAAATACGTCCTCACCTACCTGGAAAACCAGCCGGTGATCAACAAAAAAATGGCCCTGATGGTGCGGCAACTGGAACCTACTCCCCAGGGCATCCCCCTTGAGATCTACGCCTTCATCAAGGACAAGCGGTGGGAAAATTACGAATACATCGTCTCGGACATCTTCGACCACGTTATTTCTGCCCTGCCTTATTTTAAGCTGGAAGTCTATGAACTGCCGGTGGCCCTGAAAAGATAGATCTCAGAAGTCGGGCAGAATTCGGGGTGGGGTTAACTGCGTTGAGCCTGAGAGCGCTCTCCACCGGAGGTGGACAGGCGCGCTGAAAATCAATAAAGCCGTTAGAGTAAGCGAGGATTAACTGCGTTGAGCCTGACAGCGCTCCCCTTTGCAAATACAACCCTATAAAGCGCCATGCGCTTTATGGTTATTTATTTTCCTTCACCTTCCTCAAACAAGTTTGGAAGGTTTCAGAAAATAAATAACCCTGCAACTTTGTTGCAGGGTTGTGCTTGTAGTGATCGCGCCAGGATTCGAACCTGGGACCGTCTGCTTAGAAGGCAGATGCTCTATCCAGCTGAGCTACGCGACCATAATTTATTTATTTCCACTTCAATGCCCTTGGGACCGTCCCGCCTAGGGCGGGATGCTCTATCCAACTGAGCTACGCGACCTTTAAATTTCGCCCGGCAAATATACTAATGTCCCCCGTAGTAAAAAAGGCAATCCATTCAATATTTGAATCCTGTATCACGGAACCTGCACGAAATTTGGTTCACCGGACCTTTTAAATTTAGTATACAGTATACTAATACGGTATAAATAACGATATATAGTATATGAACTTAACTCCATGAATGCATAAGAGATCCTATGAAAATAAATAAAACGAAGAAAAAGATTCTCCAGTCTGCAGTTGAACTTTTCAATGAATCTGGGATTCACAGCGTCAGAAACCAGGATATAGCGGAAAAAAGCGGGATCAGCCTGAGCAACTTCAACTACCACTACCCCACCAAAAAAGACCTGGTCCTGGCCATTTTCGACTATATGACCCATGTGCTGGTAGAGGATGTTTACGGAAACCGCAAGTTTATCATGGAAGGTGAGGGCCTGGTGATCACCAAGAGCTTTTTTGTCTTCCAGCAGCGGTTCTGTTTCTTTTTCCTGGACACCCCGAACATCATCAAGGCATTTCCGGAGATCAGCGGTCTCATCAAGGAGCAGATCGACGATGCCTTTAAAATGATCAAAGGGGTAAACTACCTGGCCATAGGGATGGGATACATGAAGCCTGAGCCACCTGAATTCCCGGGCCTATACGAGGAATTGGCCGCACACCAGTGGAGGAACACCCACTTCTGGATATCCTATGCCAGGATCAAGGGTATGGAAGATGACCTGGTCCTGAAAGGAATGGAAGCCCAGTATAGCCTGATCTACCCCTATCTGACTGAAAAAGGCGTGGAAGCCAACCTGAGATTTCTCCAAAGACTAAGAAAAGGTGATGCATAAGGGGTACATCATTGGTCTAAGGCAAACTCCCATTCGTCTACACTTAAATTCCATTCGTCTTCAATTTGCGCATCCAAATCCGACAAAAGTGGACCTTAGACAATTACCTAACCTGTACCGCAATGAATATACTGTTTATTGAAGATGATGCTATTGAGTCCATGAAACTCAATAGGACCATTTCCAATTGGCCCGTAAAACACAAGATCATACAGGCCAAGAACGGGGAAGATGCCCTGGACATCCTGAACGGACCCGAAAAACTACCCGATATCATCTTATTGGACCTGAACATGCCCAGGATGAATGGGATAGAATTTTTACAGGCCCTTAAAGAGGATCCCGATCTAAGGTATTTGCCCACCATCATTCTGACGACCTCCCAGAACCGGGCAGACCTGCTTGAATGCTATCGAATCGGTGTAGCCGGCTATATCATAAAACCACTTAAATACGAGGATTACGAGGACAGAATCCAAAAGCTGATCGCTTATTGGGAGGTGAACGAATTGATCAAAGCCCGATGAAAACCGAGGTTTCACAACATAGTTTTTTCCTCAGATGCTAATTTTACTACATTGTGAGCCAGTTATTAGAATATGAAAGGAATAATTTTTACAGAGTTCCTCGACATGGTAGAAGAGAAGTTTGGTCTGGAGGTCACCGACCAGATCATCGAAGGTTCTGATCTCCCGTCGAGTGGCATTTATACAACCATAGGCACCTATGATTTTAACGAGATGGTCTCCCTGATAACCAGCCTGAGCAAAACGGTCGATATCCCTGTTGATGATCTGCTGTACACCTTTGGCCTCTACCTGTTCGACGGTTTGAGCAATGCCCACCCGGATGTCATCAAAAACTACAAATCGCCCCTGCCCCTTCTCATTTCCATAGAGGACCATATCCATGTTCACGTGAAGAAATTATACCCCGAAGCAGAACTCCCTACCTTTACTGTGGTGGAGCAATCCGAAAAGTCCCTGACCATGATCTATTCTTCTTCCAGGGGGTTGTATACCCTGGCTAAAGGCCTTATGGAAAAATGCTTCGAGCGCTTCAACAGTTCCGCCCAGATCTCCTACGAATTATTAAAGAAGGACGGTACTAAAGTTAAATTTGATATCGTTCAGAATGGATAACAAAGAAGTCACCTTACTGAAGAAGGCCCTCGAACGCCAGAAAAAGGCGAGGCGACAGGCGGAGGTCATCATGGAAAAAAAATCGCTGGAACTCTTTGAGACATCCCGCCAGCTCGAGGAGGCCAATGCCAGGCTCGAAAATTTACTGAGTGAAAAGACCTCAGAACTCGAAGGGGTCTTCGTCAACATCGTGGATCCTTATGTAGTCATGGACATGAACAACAACGTGATCAAAATGAATTCTGCGGCTATAAAATTTCTGGGATACGATCACACCAAAGAAAAGGTGAACCTGGGTAAACTGGTGCATCCTGACTACAGGGAATACACTGTAGAGGCAATGAAACAACTTTACAGCACGGGTACATATAAGAACTACAGGGCAAAGATCTTTCTAAAGGACCGCTCATTGAGGTATGTACAGGTCAATAGCAGTCTGATCTATGACAAGAACAGGAACCCTATTGCCGCCCAGGGGATCATTCGGGATATCTCCAGGGATAAGGAGGCCGAAGAACAGATCAGGGCCTCTGAGAACCGCCTGTCTACCCTGATTGCCAATCTTCAGACCGGTATCCTTGTTGAGAATGAAGAACGGAAGATCTCCCTGACCAACCAGATGTTCTGTGACATCTTTCAGATCCCCGTACCCCCCGAAATGTTGAAAGGCGCCGACTGTTCGAATGCGGCTGAGGAGAGTAAAGGCCACTTCGCTGACCCTGAGGGATTCGTAAAAAGGATCGATGAGATATTAAAATCCAGGGAACTGGTCCTGTCTGATGAATTGAAGATGAAGGATGGCCGATTCCTTGAACGAGATTATATCCCCATTTACAGTGATGGGAAATACAAAGGGCACCTGTGGACCTATACGGATGTGACCCTCCGGAAGAACTATCGGAAAAACATTGAGAAACAAAAGGAAAAATACTGGAGCATCATAGCCAACATGAATCTGGGACTGATCGAAGTGGACAATAAGGATGTCATACAGCTGGTCAACCAGAGTTTCTGCGACATGAGTGGGTTTAATGAAGAGGAATTACTGGGTGGCAAAGCGGCAGAAATCCTTAAGGTAAGTGAGAAGAGCCTTATAAAGGAAAAAGGGAAGGAACGCCTTAAAGGCAAATCCAATTCTTATGAGATAAAGATACTGACCAAATCAGGAGAGGAAAGACACTGGCTGGTGAGTGGCGCCCCCCGTTTCGATGTAACCGGGAAGGTGGTAGGATCCATCGGCATCCACCTGGACATCACAGCCCAAAAGAACCTGGAGCTCCAAAAAGAACAACTCCTCGCAGAACTGGAAGCCAGCAACTTGGGGTTACAGGAATATGCCCATATCGTATCCCACGACCTGAAATCTCCCCTGAGGAGTATCAGTGCCCTGGCCACATGGCTGTTTGAGGATTACAAGGATAAATTGGATGATGCAGGGATCTACAACCTGAAGATGATGCAGGAAAAGGTAGAGGGTATGGATAAACTCATAGACGGGATACTGAAATACTCCAGTATCAACAGTGAAAACCTGGAGAAAAAACCTGTTGACCTCAATACCGTGATAAACGATATCAGGGAGATCATTTACATCCCGGATCACGTCAATGTCATCATCATGGACCCTCTTCCTACGATTAAAGCAGATGCGACAAAAATGCATCAGCTCTTTCAGAATCTGATCGGAAATGCGGTCACCAAAATAGAAAAGGAAGAAGGGATCGTCGCTATTGGCGTGCAGGAGAAGAAAGATTTCTGGGAATTCTATATTCGTGACAACGGAGTCGGGATCCCTCAGGAATACCATGAAAAGATCTTTAAGATCTTCCAGTCTATTGGGAATGGTGAGCGATCAACCGGGATCGGGCTCTCCATAGTGAAGAAAATCGTGGAACTGTACCATGGAGAAATCTGGCTTGAAAGCGAGATAGATCAAGGGACCACCTTCTTCTTCACCTTAAAAAAGTAATTGTGGAACAACCCAATCTCTCCTATATCAAACAACTCGCAGGTGGCGATACTGCCTTCGAAGATAAATTTATCACTATCTTGAAGGATGAATTCCCGGGGGAGAAAGAGGAATATGAAAAGGCTTTAAGGGAAGAACGCCTGCATGACACGGCGCTCATTGTTCATAAATTGAAACACAAACTGAATATTCTGGGACTGGAGGAAGGTTACGGATTAGCGGTTCTTTATGAAGAAGAACTGCGCAGCGGGACGTCGGGCCTGTCCATATCCTTCCGGGAGATCCTGGATACCATTGAGAATTACCTAAAGACCATTTGACCATGACATGCATAATCATTGACGATGAAGCGGCCGCCAGGGCCATTGTATCCCAGCTTTGTGCAAAAACCCCTGAGCTCGACGTCATCGAGGAGTTTTCCAATGCTATTGACGCCATCAAATTCCTCAACCAGCAAAATATAGATCTCGTTTTCCTCGACATCCATATGCCGGGCTTCACCGGGATCGACTTTGTACAGACACTTAAGAATCCCCCAAAGGTGGTCCTGACCACCTCAGATACCGAATTTGCCATTGAGGCCTATGAATACGAGGCCATCGTGGATTACCTGGTCAAGCCGATCACCCCCGAGCGGTTTGCCAGATCCATTCAGAAAGTAAAGAATTCCATCTCTACCCAGCCTTCCCGGGTAACTGATTCGACTTCCAAGGGCATCGGAAATGAACTCTATATCAACATTGACCGCCGCCTGATCAAGATCAAATTCGAAGACATCCTGTTTATTGAGGCCAAAGGCGATTATATTGATGTGAAGACAAACAAGGAGGAATACCGCGTCCACAATACCTTAAAAAAGATCAAGGAAAAATTACCGGCAGATCTCTTTCTGCAGATCCACAGGTCCTATATCATCAACTTTACCAAGATCATCGACATTGAGGATAACAGCGTGCTGATCGAGAAGAATGTGATCCCCATCAGTCGGTCTAACCGGCCCGAATTGATGCGGAGGCTGAACCTGCTCTAGCCCTGGAGACGGGCTAGCATATTCTTGTAAAACAGGGGTACCTCCTTGAGACTCCACCTGAAGGCAACTCCCACCTCCGTAAATTCAAAGCCCGTGGCCGTAGCAGAGGATATATTGCTGTACTTCCCGTATAATTCCACACCCAGCCTTTTTGAGAATCTGTGCTTAATTGCCCCTTCCAGCCTGAATACGGCCGATTGTGGATCGTCTTCAACCTGCTGCAAACCGAGGGCCCCGTTGAATCTGATGTTTGTCGTTTCTGACAAAGCCCCACTGACCTCTCCGAATACTTCCATAGCCCGGTATTTTTCAGGACTGAAATAGACCTGGGGCAGCTGTTCTGCAAAAGAGATATACTGAAAGTTGATCCCCGTTTTGACAGCCGGGATCTTCAGGAGATTGTAGTAGAGGGAAGTGAAAATCAGGTTACGGCTGTTCCCGTCGGTCTGTACCGTATGCATGACCTGGGTATACCAGCCGAGACCCATCGCAGTGCTGAGGTTGTAATTAAGCCCCAGGTGGTTCATCACGATCTCCCGCTCTATGAGGTCGGCATTGAAATTCTGCACTTCCCTCCGGTATCCCAACTCCGCATTTTGCAGGCGAAAGGGCTTGAACTGAAAGCGGAGGTCGAACATCGGCTGGGTATAGCCCGCGGCTTCAGACCGGGAAATGTTGAAACCGGCATCGGCCTTGATACGCGTATTGGGCATGAGGGTGTAGGTGACCCCGGCCAAAACCACATGGGAGAGAGCCTGGTTGCCCGAGAGGGTGTTCTCCGTCTCCCGGTAGAGATAGGAGAGTTCTGTCCTGAATTTGGTTGAAAATGGGAGCTGCAGGCGGACCTGATTCCCAAAAGCAATGTTGTTGCCATTGTCAAAAGTATAGAATGGCTTGTCCTCTACTGAAGGAATATACTTCTCGTTGATCTTTTCCACCAGTGCCTGCGCATCGGCCTGGCCCGGATAGTACGCCAGCGTGCGGAAAGCTGCCCCGTAAGCCGGGAGGGGCCTGTCTGAGGCGAAAAGGGCGTTGGCATTGCCGAGATTGCCGTCAAAAGAAGTGCTGTCCGTGGCCAGGATATTGCGGTATTCGCTTGTAGCCACATCGAACTTCCCGGTGTACATCCCCAGGGTGGCACGAAGGGCCTTTACCCAGCTTTCTTCAGGTAAAACCTGTTCGAGGCTATCGATCTGATCTCCTGCCCGGTTATACCTGTCATTCCAGATCAGGGCCTGGATATAACGTTCTCGCGTACGCGTGCCCAGGACCGCATCCGGGATCATCCGGGACCTGGACAACCCTTCTTCCGCGTAACGAAGGGCCTGTTTTTCATTCCCGTCCATATGTGCCACAAGGGAGAGCCCGTTCAAGGCACTGACGGAATCGGGGGCCGTTTTAGCCATGGTCAGGAAAGCCTGGCGCGCCCTTTCTGTCTCCTTCCTGATCATGTACAGGTTGGCCAGATTCAGCAGGGTCTCCCGGTCTGACGGGAAATCCAGGAAGTTCTCTTTCAAAAGCGCTTCAGCCCGGGCATAGTCCTTTTCTTTGGCCAGCTTGTCTGCATAACCCAGCCTGATATACTTCCTGGAGATTTTCGCACTCGCATTTGAACTGTCCAGCTCAACGGCCCTCTCGATCCATTCAAGGGCCTGAGGATATTCCTGAAGATTGCTGAGCGTATTGGCATATCCGAGGACAGAGGCGAAAGATTCGGGATATACGCTGACCAGTGACTCGTACAGGGGCCTGGCACGTTCGTATTGGCCATCCCACAGAAAAGCCTCGTTAAAATTAAGGTCAACCTCCAGGTCTCCCGGGTACTGTTCTTTCAGGGACTCAAAATGGGAGATCGCCTTGGCGGGGTTTCCATTGAGTCCGACAGCCCTTCCATAACAGATCAATGCTGTTTTGTTTTCAGGTGCTTCCTGCAGGTATGCGTCGAAAAACTTTTCGGCTTTGTCAAAATCCCCTGATTCGAGGAGGTGGAATCCTTCGTTCATGCTTCCCTGCCCGTAAACGGACAAGGCAGAGGTAAGGATCAGGGCAAGCAGTAGGTTAAGTCTCATAGGTTAAGTTATAAAGGTTGGCGAGGTAGTGGGAGTACACCCTACGCCTCATTGCGTAATGCAAAATGTCTATTCACGATAAAAAATTACCAAGGGTACCAATAATGGTCAATGCATCTAAAATCAATGTCAGGAGGAGTCTCAAGGCAAATTGAAATTGCCGCCCTTTGTATAAATATCCAAGAACCACAGATGTCATAATAGTACCTTTTTAATTAATTCATTTCGATATGGTAAAGTTACGGCGACCTCTTCCGCACCGGAAGTCCGGCTTTGTCCATTCATCTACAGCAATTTGTCATCCGCCTATAGCGGTCAAAAATAAACGTCTGATGAACTGATCTTTGACCACAGAAGTTCAAAAATATACTTGACCTAAATAGTAAGAATATGGCATTAATGATTACAGAGAACAATGAGTTGATCGAAATCCACGGACATCTCAATGCCCAGAACATGAACAGCCTTAACAGGCATTTGGAACTGACCAAGAAGTACAAGGACCACCTGATCCTTTCCCTGGACCACCTGGAAAGCATAGATCCTGTCAGTACAAAAATCCTGGAGCGGGAATATCGCCAGGCCGCGACCTCCTGTAAGGTCCTGACCATCATCGGCAGACAAAATAAATCTGTCAGGCGAACCATGCGGCAGACGAGAACTTCTTATATCCTCAGCAATGACCTCATTTAAATTCAGCTTGAAGAAAATAAGCGCGGAGCAGGTCTTTATGGGAAGTATCCTCCTCGTGAACGGAGGAAACTACCTGTACAACATCTTGCTGGGACGGATTTTAGGACCTGAAGCCTATGCGGATGCTGCCCTCCTGGTGACACTGCTCCTGGTACTCTCCTTTCTTGGAATGACATTCCAGTTGGCCACCACCAAGTTTGCGGTCATCTTCAGCGGGACTGACTGGGAGAACTTCCGGAATCGGACCTATAAACAAGCCCTGGTCGCGGGGCTTCTGGTAGCCTCCATATTTGTGTATTTTGCCAAGGACCTGCAAGGGATCTTTCAGACCAAGTCGCCCTATATGTTTATCGCCCTGGGGTTTGGCATCCCCCTGTATTTTGTCATGAGCGTGAACAGGGGCAGCTACCAGGGACAACAAAATTTCAATTTCCTCTCCCTCTCCTACCAGACAGAAATGTGGAGCAGGCTCCTCATCACCCTGGGCTTTGTCCTGTTTTGTCCCTGGGATCCGGCCATATCCGTAGGGATCGGAATTGCTTTTTCCTTTCTCTTCGGCCTGATACCTTCCAATTTCAAAGAGGTATCCATTGCCAAACCCTCCGGGTTGAGGAAAAATCTCGTCCGCAGGGTAAACCATTTTTTTGTTCTGACGCTGGGGTATGAGATCACACAGATCATCATCAACAACAGCGATATCCTCATGGTAAAACATTACTTCGATTCATCCGAAGCGGGTTTATATGCCTCCCTGGCACTCATTGGAAGGGTCGTGTACTTCGTTGCCTGGATCTTTGTGATGCTGCTTCTGCCCCAGGTAGTTCAGAGAGAGAAGATGGGCGAATCGACCACCCCCGTGCTGTTCAGGTATGTGGGTTACATTACCCTCCTTGCCATGAGTATTGTCTTGGCGTGTTATTTCTTCCCCGAGACCATCATACAGTTGATGTTTGGTGAAGCCTATGTATCCATGGCTCACCTCCTGTGGCAATACGCCCTGGCTACTGCCCTTTTTGCCATCGGAAATATCTTTACCTACTATTTTTTGTCATTGGACCGTTACATTCCTGTGATCATATCAGGCTTACTGGGAATTTCCCAGATAGGTGCGATCTACCTGTTTCACGCTTCCCTGGATCAAGTCGTCCAGGTTCAGATCATGATCATGCTCTTGCTGTTGGGTTCGCAATTGATGTTCTTCATTCTGAGAAAAGGAAGCTGACAGGTAGATCACAGGATCTTTAAGGACCGGTCTTTAGGATTGCAGACTGGTCCTTTTTCTTTTTAGGTGAATCCTCAATCGGGTCCAATTTCCGGGGGTCAGTATCCATTCACCGACAAGGATTTTCTATTCGTCTACAGCAGTATTACCCTCACCTGAAATTGCCCGTCTGACGATTAATTATAAAGGATATTTGCCCTGAATAACAAGTACAAACTTAACCTATGAAACTAGCAATTGTAACCGCCTATCCCCCGAGCAAGGTAACGCTCACGGAATACGGCTATCACCTGGTCAAGCATTTTCGCATGCAGGAAGAGGTCGATGAGATCGTACTTATTACCGATCGTACGGCAGAGGAAAAAGATCTTTCCTTTGAAGGGGAGGGATGCAGGATCACCGTCAGGGAGGCCTGGGATTTCAACAACTATTTCAGCCTTTTTGGCATTCTGAAAGCGGTCAGGCAAACCCAACCCGATGCGGTACTGTTCAACCTTCAGTTCCTGAAGTTCGGGGATAAAAAAGTGCCTGCTGCACTCGGTTTACTCGCCCCCTTCTTTTGCAGGATACAAGGGATCCCCACCATCTCCCTCATCCACAACATCCTGGAGCAGGTTGACCTCGAAAATGCCGGGATCACTCAGAACAAGATCTTGCAAAAGGTCTACAACTTTATCGGAAGTATGCTAACCCGATTTGTCCTGGCCTCCGACGTGGTGGCAGTAACGATCAGCAAGTATGTCACCATCCTTGAAAAGAAGTACAAGGCGAGGAATATCGCCCTGGTCCCCCATGGGTCTTTCGAAACACCGCCAGAACCGGACTACAGCCTCCCCAAAGGGCCTAAACAGGTGATGGCATTCGGCAAGTTCGGGACCTACAAACGCGTGGAGATCCTTATAGAGGCGGTTGAAATCATCAGAAAACGGAGTAAGGAAGATATCGAGATCGTGATCGCCGGTACGGACAGCCCAAACACGCCCGGCTACCTGGAAGAAATAGCGCGGCGCTATGCCCATGTACCCCGACTGCGATTTACAGGATATGTTGCCGAAGAGGATGTTCCTATGATCTTTGGGGACAGTGCCGTAACCGTATTCCCCTATACCTCTACTACCGGAAGCTCAGGTGTTCTCCATCAGGCCGGTAGCTATGGCAAGGCTGTAGCCCTGCCCGACCTGGGCGACCTGGGAGTTCTCGTGAGGGAGGAAGGATATACCGGCGAGTTCTTCGAACCGAATAACCCAGCTTCCCTGGCAGACGCCATCCAACGGATCCTGGAAGATGATGGATACAGAGTAGCCCTGGGTAAGACCAATTACAAGGCTGCCTGCTCCCTGCCGATGTCTGAGATCACACAGAGATACACGGATTATTTTAAAGCGATCCGATTTAGAAACCTGACCGAAAAAATATCACTGGAATCCGCCTTAAAACAGGAGGAGCCGAAACCGTATTAAACGCAAAGGTTAGGTTAAGTAGAAGTGGGTGTCATTCTCGTAATGGCGCCCATTTCATTTTTGGGAAGCAGACTCCACCACCCTGTAGGCGGGTTTTTCCATCCCGTCCCTGTCTATGAGTCCAAAGTGACGCTGGGGAGCTTTCCTCCAGGGTAGACGACCGGCCACCTCGGCAGGCACCTGTTCAAAATCATAAAGCGTCCAGGAAAGGAAAGGCAGTCCCTGACCCTGTAAAGCGCTGACCATTTTCTGGTAGTAGGCTGCCTGTGATTCTTCAGAACCCGTAAAGAAATTCCAGATGCCGCTGTAGGATGAGGACCCGAACTCACTGATCACAACCTCTTTATTCCCTATTTTATCCAGCAATGCCTTGTGTGAGGGGACAAAGCTGTCCGCATCCCCATAGAAATGGTAGGAGACAAAATCCAGGTGTTCGTACAGATTTTCGGCTGCTGCAGGAGAAGACCACCCGATAGTCACCGGGTGAACGGTATCCTTTTTTTTGATCTGTCGGATTATTTCTTCCAGCCAGGCCATGACCTCAGCCCTGCCCCGGGAATCAAAGTCGAGATCCGGCTCATTCTTGATATCCCAACCCAGTAAGGCCGGGTGATCCTTCAGAGCTTCTACAAGGGTCTCTGCATGTCTGTGCGTGCGTGTCCAGTCCGCCAAATCGTAATTCCCGTAGAAATCGAACAGGGTCACCAGGACCTTGAGCCGGGCCTCATCGGCCAGGTCCATGAAACTGACCAGTTTTTCGAGCTTTTCAGCCTTTACCGAAGCGGCCCCAAAATCCTCATAGGGGATAAAGATACGCAGGGTGTTGAGTCCCATTTTTCTGATCTTATCAAAATCGGCTGCAAACGTATTTGTATTGAAATCATCTCCAAAGGTATCCCATGGTGCGTTGGCAGGATAGTAATTCAGCCCTTTCACATCTCCCAGGTTACCGATTACGGCAGGGTTTTCCCCGGAACTGCCGCTATTTGTATATGGGATCTCCTCCAAATGCCTTACCCTCCAGAAACCGTCTTCCAGGAGCATCATGACCCGGTAGGAGGAGGTGAGCGGTCCTGACACCAGTTTCTGTTCCCCTTTCCAGACCTCCCTGAACCATTCCATTCCCGTATCCGTGAATACCACAAGCTTTCCGTCCAGGCTGTAAAACTCCAGTGACAGGTGGTGAGAAAGGGTGGAAAGGGAAACACGTGTCTCCTGCTGTTTGTTCAATTGGATGACTTCCCTCAGCTTACTTTTCAGGCTGTCGGTATAATAATCCTCGAGCCCATAAGGATCGAGCTGATCAAACGCGATACTGCGCACATACCAAGATCGGATATAATCCTTTTCGATATCCTTCAGTGTCTGGGGTTCCATGGGCCTGCCGGGATTATCGAGATGATCCCATTCGGTCTCCGGAAGGTAAATGTCTTTGGTTTCTGAGGTGATATGGAGGATGGATGTCTTGTCTGCCCCGGAATTCATATACACCCAGACCGCACCGATCCCAAAGAGAAGGGCCGCATTGACCCCCGTGAAAGAGATCAGCAACAAGGCTCTGTATATGTGTTTGTTCCGGGTCTTCATTTTACAGTTCAATATGGATTTCGCGTGACTGTCCTCCGATCTCGACCTCTATCCGATACCTGCCTGCAGACAGGCCCAGGTTACCCAATCCGAAACGCACATACCCCTCAGACAATTCAGCACTGCGTTTTAACACGGTTACGTCCTGTGCATCCAACAGGGTCAGGGATACTGGGAGTCCGTCTGGTTGGAACTGGTCCAGAAAACCATTGACAGGCCCCACAACCACCATACGGGAAAAGGCCTTCCATTCCAAACCAAAGTCCCTGATCACGGGGAGGAATTCCACCTCGGTCTCCGGACTTCCGGCTATGCCCTCCACATGGGCGGTCACCGTCCATCTATCTCCCCGGTCCGGATGCAGCATACGGCCCTCAGCCACTCCGTTAAGGGTTGTGCCCTGCGTCCTGAGTATGCTGCCGGCAGCGTTTGTAACCGTAAATGTGACCGTGGTACCATCACTTACGGTATTACCGTACAGATCTTTAAGTCTGGATGTGGAAAATATGATCACCTGGTTCCCATCCGCGTAAGGGTGGAATCTGGTAAATCCGATCTCAAAATCTTCCGGCATTGCCGGGTTCACGTCATAGGCTAGCTCTCTGGAGGTGCTGCCCGCTGCGCTGACCGACAAAAAGGCCCTGGAGGACCTGTCCCCGGCATAAATGCGTTCCCAGGCAATCAAAGCACTGGTCTGGATCTCTTTTGCGTCGTATTCCTCGGAGAATTGCTTTTGCATATGGAGAATGGTTCCGTCCGGCATGGGGTTTCCAAACCTGTCGGCAGGCACAGCCACCAGCATGGTATGGTCTAAAGGGCCTGCTATCAGATTACGGGGCCCGAGGTAGGTCTCTAAACGGCTGTCTGTATTCGCGGGTTCTATTTGTATGACCCCTGATTGGAGTACGAAATCCTGAGATACTAGGGACCAGTGGCATGGTCCGGATTTTTTTGAGTACGACTCCGGAAGACGGAACCTGAGCACTTCTCCGACTTTAGTGCCTTCCAGGACACTTTGCCCCATGGAATTCCTGAGGAGGACCAGCGGCATCGCCTCGCCCCTGCCCCTGAATTCCAGGGAGATCTGTTCCCCTGCAACTGCCCTGTCGGGCACTTCTTGGGATACCAGGGAAAATGAGGAAACCTGAACCGACGGATCGGAACAAGCCAGCGCGAGCATACAGAGTACTGTGAAGGTAAGATTCCTCATTTATTTGGGATTGCCGATAAAGTGATCTGTTTCTATTTTAATAAATCCTATAATTCCGTTTTCTGCAGGTTGCAAATGCGACCTGTAGCTCTCTTTTCTGTCCCTGGATAGCCTTTTTTTGGCGACCTCCTCATTAGGGAGCCCATTGACAAAGCAATTCTTCATGTCACGCGAAAGGATTTCCAGGTCTGTGAGGTCCGGGAAGGGATGTTCAAACGCCTGTACTCTTTGTACCCGTATCCCGTCCTGCACAAAGGACTGGTCTACCCAGAGGAGTTCCCTGTCACTGTTGTAATAGGAGATCAGCACCTGGGGTATCGTAACCTCCTGTACCCCACTGTTAAAAAGGGTCCCGCGCACGAATTCCCCATCGAGTTCCACAGCCTGCACAGCCACATCCTTGTATAACTCCGAGGTCGCGATATTGGCGGCAGACTGGAGGTTGAACCTTACAGGCTCCTCTTCAAGGACCACGGGGTCGAACTGATCCGGGTTAAAAGTAGCGGGCATGGTTTCCTCCTTTGTGCGCCAGGAGATCTTTTCAAAATCGATCCGGAAGGAGGTGACCTCCAGGGGCATCAGTTTGTGCTTTACGTGATATTTTGCATTATAGGAGGACAGCGCCTTGTTCTTTTCATTGTACAGGGTAGCAGAAAGGGTAACGTCTGCGGGAACACGATCGATGTTCTGTACTTCCCCCACGATGGCAAACCGGTCCCCGAACCTCACCAGGCGGGCCGTGAGTATCTCGAGGACCGGTTGTTCGAGTACATCCTCATGATGGGTTTGCTGGGTGGAGATCTTCCTCCTGCCGTGATTGTGATACTTGGTGACATTGGAGGAAAAGAGCTGGTCAGCAGGGATGTCCCTTTGGGGTGGATCCGGAAGGATGTACCACAGTCCATCTTCCTTCACGACCTGTTTCCTGTCTGTCTTCCTGATCGTCTCCAGAGGGGTGATCCATACAGACTGTACCTCCAGGGAGGTGGTGTTGCCTGATCGGACAAGCTCCCTTATACCCAGGGAGTCCAGTTTGGCATAAGAACTGACTATCCCGTCTGTAACGGCCACCTCCAGCATATACTGATCAAGGGAGATGGCTTCAGAGGGAGCGAGATAAGAATGTGCCCGCTCATATTCCTTGAAGTCGATGGCGTCATAATAGGCTTTCACCACATTTTCCGGAGATCGCTGGGTACTGTTCTCCAGATAAAAACGATATCCTGCATAGGAGAGCAGCAGGCAGACCAGGATTACCCATAGGGTAGTCACCTTGATGATCCCGGGAGGGAATCGCCTCAGGGTATTGCCGGATCCCATATAGGCAGCTTCCGGCAGGGATTTGAGTTTCAGGACCCTCCCCCATATGAGTCGGATGTTGAACAACAATGCGATTATAAGCGTCAAAACCGGCAAGGTCCCCCACATGAGCTTGAGATAAACCGACACCTCTTCCTTTGGGATAATCGAGGGCAAGGGAGGGACGTTCAAACGTTCCCAGACCATGATCCCGTTCTCGAGCTGTTGCAATCGCTGCCAGCCGCAGAAGTAGAGGATGGGGTCATAGAACTTGTCATTGGAGAAGATATACTTGAGATGGTATTTCTCAGGGACGACCAGAAATTGCTGCAGGGATCCGATCCCTTCAACCCCCCGGAATTTGGAGTTTTCCAGCCTTTCAATGGCCTTGGTGGTCAGTTCGGGCAACCTCCTTGCGGAATGGTAATTCCCATCGACTGTCGTTGCCCGTGTCTGTGCCGACAACCAGGCCATTTGATCCCCGAAACCCAGGGTGAGGTATCGCCATTGATCGTGCATATCCTGATTGAGGAAATTCACGATGGGAAGCATGTTGATCTTCTGGGGTTGGGAGGGCCTGAAATATCCAAGGCTCATGGAAAAAATGACCATAATGAGGATGCCCCCTCCCAGCAGCGCCCCGGTAAGCCGGTGAATAGCCGATCCAAAACGCTTTTCAAGGCTTTCTTTGAGATCCCCTTCCACAAGACGGTACATGAACTCCCCGAAAAGAGGCAGCGCCATGATCGTGGCCCAGAGGGTAAACCTGTCCAGTGTCAGGATATTGAAGGCCGTTTCCCCGAGGAGCATCCTTGGAATTGGAGTGGTCCCCCCGGTACCCAGCAAGGTGAGCAAACTGAAGGACAACCCGAAGAACAGGTATCTTTTGCTGAAGAATCGATAAAAGAGGTAGGGAAGCAGGAAAAGGAGTATCCCCCAGGGGATCAGGAAGAACACCAGGCCCGATGAGGTCACTTCCAGGAAATTATCCCTGGAGCCATGGGGAATGGGGATCTGTGTGATCGGGTTTTCCCGGGAATTGATCCAATAGGGAAGGATACAGAAAACGATCAGGAACAGGGATCCTGCCCCAAAGGCCGCCATCCTCCAGAACAGTTTTTGAAAGGACCGGAAAAATACTATAAACGTGATCTGCCTGCTTCCAGAAACCTGGGTCCTGGCATCATCCATGACAGCCATGCCAATAAGGGGGAAGATAAAGAATACCATCCCGAAGATGGGGGTTACATGGTGGGAAGTAACCGTAAC
>JBFKPJ010000043.1:0-17988 GCA_041628355.1 Muriicola sp.
CGGCCCTGACACCATCACAAAGCCTGGGTATCATCAATTTCGACGCCCACTTCGACCTGAGGACGTTCGAAAAGGGCCCTCATTCGGGAAGCCCGTTCTACCAGATCGCAATGGAATGCAAAGAAAACAACCTTGACTTTAGATACCTCTGCCTGGGGATCCGCAGGGAAGCGAACCCTGCCGAATTGTTCCATAGGGCACGCGAGCTGGGAGTAGGCTACCTGGAACTTCAGGACTTCAGTATGCATCACATAGAAAGTACACTAAAAACCTTGGGGACCTTTTTATCTTCCATGGATCAGGTGTATGTCACCGTGGATATGGACGGCTTCTCTTCCGCCTACTCCCCGGGTGTGAGCGCCTCTTCTCCGGTTGGATTTACCCCGGAGATCGTTATGTGCTGCCTGAGAAAGGTTATCTCTTCAGGAAAAGTAAGGGGACTGGATGTAGCAGAGACCAACCCGACTTACGACAGGGATGGACAGACCGCTAAACTGGCGGCCAGCATCCTCCATCTCGTCATGCAGGAGATGAGCCTACTCTAGCCAGGACCGGTAATATTTCCCGTCATCGAGGTTCAGCGCCGTTTGCGTCAGCTGCAAAGGCCTGAAGGTATCGATCATCACTGCCAGTTCCTCAGTTCCCTTCTTACCTATACTCGCCTCATAGGTACCCGGATGTGGGCCATGGGGGATGCCTGCAGGATGGAGGGATATATACCCTTTATCGATCCCTTTCCGGCTCATGAAATCCCCGTCTACATAGTAAAGCACCTCGTCCGAATCTATATTGCTGTGGTTGTAGGGCGCCGGGATGGCCTCGGGATGGTAGTCATAAAGCCGCGGGCAGAAGGAGCATACCACGAACGCGCTGGTCTCAAAGGTCTGATGTACAGGTGGTGGCTGATGAACGCGTCCTGTGATCGGTTCAAAATCGTGAATTGAGAATGCATAGGGGTAATTGTACCCATCCCATCCCACTATATCGAAGGGATGGGTAGCGTAGACCAGGTGGTGGAGGTGCCCCTGCTTCTTGACCTTGATCAGGAAATCCCCTTTCTCATCATGCGTTTCCAGGTTTTGAGGCAGCCTGAAATCCCGCTCGCAAAAAGGGGAATGCTCCAGGTGCTGCCCGAACCAGTTGCGATATCTTTTGGGCGTATATACGGGATGATAGGATTCTGTGATAAGCAGGCGGTTGTCCTCTGTATCAAAATGGATCTGATAGATCATCCCCCGCGGGATCAGGATGTAATCCCCGTACCCGAACGGGATCTCCCCCAGCATGGTCTTCAGGGTACCTGAACCGTGGTGGATAAACAACAACTCATCGGCATCGGCATTCTTGTAAAAATAATCCGTCATGGACTTTTTGGGCGCCGCCAGCCCAACATGCACATCCCCATTAAACAGGATCACCTTACGGCTCAGGAGATAGTCGTCCTCAGGAGGAAGCTCCAGGCCTTTCAGCAAACGTGACTTCACGTGGTATTGCACAGCGGCCTTTGGGCTGATGTCTATCGTCTTTGCGATGTCCTTGACCTGTGTCGGACGGTGAAGGTGGTACATAAGGGAAGACATCCCGTCAAAGCCAATGGTACCGAACAATTGTTCGTAATACAGGCTGCCATCGGGCTTTTTGAAAGTGGTGTGTCTCTTGTGCGGTATCTTCCCTAATTTATGATAAAGCGGCATGGTAAAATGGCTTTTAATTAGGTTTTAAAATTACAACAATTAAGGCCGATAGAAAAATTTAGACCAACAGGAAAAGGGGGTGTTTTTGCCGGGTCTGAAGCAATGGATAAAGTGTCCACATAGGCCTGAAAAGAAAAAAGCCTCCCAACTTGGAAAGCCTTTCATCAGCTGCAACTAATCGCTTAGTTGACAACACCGGCCTCATTTTCATGAAGCCCAACACAACAGCACAAAGATAACAAAGCTTTTTAAAATGCCCTGTATTAATTGCACATTTTGGTGTAAAAAGGGCTTCAGGATACTATGAGATCCCTGTATAACAGTGTTTTACAGGGTTATTATCCGGAAGTTCACCGATAAAAAGAGGAGTTCGTGGAATCCCGGGTGAGGGGATGACTCGACCAACTACCCTCGTGAAGGTTCAATCGCAGGAATATGGTTATTTGACCGAACAACAGGTTCCACTCATCGATAGGGCTAATTTTTCGAAAACACGAAAGTTAATTTTACAGAAGGTTGACCCCAAATCGGCCTCTAAACACCTACTACTATGGACACAAGGAATTTTTTACTCGGGATCTTCGCACTCTCCCTTTTATCCTGCATGGAGGACGTGACCACGGTCTACGAACAAAACGTTATAGAAACGGTGAGTCTGGACCCCCCTTCGAATGAACCTAATGAGGCTGCCACGGAGGTGGATCCTGCTATGGTCTACAGTTGGATCTCTGGCCTGCAAAGTTCGAACGGACTGGTAGCCAGTACCGAGTTTACCAATTTCGTCTCACTGTACGATAACGCCCTGGCTGCACTCACTTATATGGCGGAAGGGGATATCGATCGGGCAGAACGTATCTTGGACTTTTTCAACGAAAGACTCCAATCCGAATTCCACGCTAACAACGGTGGGTTTTTTCAGTACAGGGACGTTACCGGAGAACAGGGTTCAAGGATCTGGATGGGTGACAATGCCTGGCTTCTTCTCGCATTGAATCACTATCATGAAATCACGCAGACCAACCGCTATGAGACCATGGCCGGCGATCTGGATACCTGGTTGCGCTCGCTTCAGGAGGCAGATGGCGGACTTAAGGGAGGAATCAATGAAGATGGGAGTGCCATTCCCAGGGTGACCGAAGGGATCATAACTGCCTTTAATGCCGTACAGGGTTTTGATGAGTTCCACGAACGTATCCTGCTCTTCCTGGGGGAACAACGGTGGGATACCACTGAAGGGGTCCTGATCACCGATTCTGAAAATCCCGTATACCAGCATGCTCTTGACCTCTATACCCTTGGATACCTCATCCTCCCGGGATACTCGGAAGAAATACTCTACAAAGCAGATCGTTTCCTTACCACTCAGCATGCCACTGCTCAGAAAAGTGTGATCAGCGGTTATTGCTTCGATGATGACAGGGACGTAGTATGGCTGGAAGGGACTGCCCAGATGGCCATGGCCTTCAAGGCAGCGGACCTTTCTAATGACGCCGGAGAAATCCTGCTGGACCTTGAAGAGGCATTTATCCAAAGTGAAATACAAGCAGACGCCATAGGACTACCCTATACCACCAACCTGGGAACCAATTTCGGTGCCACTGAACTCTGGGGGCATGCAGACAAGACCCCCACCGTATCCTCAACAGCCTGGTACCTGATGGTAAAGAAAGGGTTCGATCCATTCCAGCCCGGAAGGGAAAAGTCCATTCCTTCGGCTCTAAAGTTCTGGAGCCAAACAGGTACACACTGATCAAATTGCCCGGATTTTGCCTTTTCCTTAACAGCATCTGTGCGGGATATCTCTTACTTTTATCCTAAAAGGTTATGAGAGATTCTGCAATGTTCTGGGTGGGCAGCACCACCCTCGTGCTGCTGACTGTCACTGTCATGGCAGCCATGGATTTTCCCTTCAACTGGGTATTCTATATCACCGTCCTGGGCCAGGTTATGATCGTATACATGGTGTACAGGGTCCTGACGGACGATTATTCTACCTCAAAGACCTTTGAGGATTTCTACGAAGATCACCCCATCAGGGAGTAGCTTATTTCACGAGCGCCAGTTCCTTATCCTTCTTTGATAATCCGGGGGCATTCATCCCGAGTTCCGGGATCACGAGGAGGGGTACCTGTGTGTGGAAGGCCACCCTGCGCACCACAGGTTCCCGGGTCATCCTTTCCATGTAGCTATGCTGATAATTGAGCATGGCCAGCAGATGAACGTCGAGTTCTTCTACAAAGACCTCCAGGGTCTTGGAAACAGAATTCAGTTCGGACACTGTATGCACATAGTGATCGATCTTTTCAAAGTATTTCCTCAGCATATTGAGGTTGAATTGCTGTATTTCAGACAGTGCCTTGATCTTGTCCTGCACATATACGATGCGGATGGTGGCCTTGAAACTCCTGGCCAGCTCTATCAAGGGCTGTAGTTCCGTGCGGCTGTAGTACCTTTTGAAATCCGTGGCGAAGATCACCTCTTTGGGTTTCACATACTCAAAGTCCTTGGGAATGGTCAGTACAGGGCATTCTTTCACCGCTTTGATGATCCTTACCGTATTGCTGCCCAGAAAGACCTCATCTACTCCGGAGGCGCCTTTGGTTCCTGTCACGACCAGGCCTATCCCCTCTTGCTCTACCACATTCCTGATCTCTTCCACCAGGATATTAAAGGACGACCTCAGTTTGAAGGTGTGTTTTTTGTTCCTGAAGTTCTTCTTGATCTTTTTCAAGATTTCTTCCAGTCCTTTTAAAGAATTTTCCTTGTTACCCTCATCCAGGGAATTCGACTGTAAATTTGAGGCCATAAAGCGACTGCTAGGTATGACAGGAGTGTATGTGTTCAGTAAATGGAATTCACATTCCTCTTTCTTCATCAGTTCAAGGATATACCGGATGGCATTCCATGAATTCTCCGAAAAATCCGTGGGTAATAAAATGCGTTTCATAGGTCTTTCTCTACAGTAACAGGGGTAAAAATAGAGAAGCCATCCAGCGGAAACAATGACATTTATCAGGTTTGATGGGGGCTCCGGAGATCAGAGCCCGGTAAGCGCGGATACTTGAAAGGTGGGAATTGGGCGTGCGGTCTAGAAGCCGTCCACCATGTCGCGAAGACTCTTTTCGTTTACAACTGCGATCCTTTTGCCGGAGGTTTTGATGTACTTGTTCTTTTTGAATTCAGAGATGATACGTATGCAGGATTCTGTAGCCGTACCCACTACGTTGGCGATGTCCTCCCGCGAGAGGGTTATGCTGAGGTAGCCATCAGGATCTTCCCCAAAATTTTCCCTCAGATACAAAAAGGCTTCTGCAATACGTTGTTTTACGGTTTTCTGGGACATGTTCACGATCACGTCATCGGCCTCCCTCAGATCATGGGCCATGTGACGGAGCACTTCAACGGTAAAATTAGGATTCTGGTGAAGCACGTCAACGATTCCCTCCTTGGGAATAAAACAGACCTCCATATCACTTACTGCTATGGCACTTAGGTTGGAAGATTCTTCTGCGATCACGGAGCGCTGTCCCATCACCTCACCTTTGCTGGCCAGTTTTACGATCTGGTCCTTTCCGTTCGCGCTTAGTTTCGATAGTTTGGATACCCCGTCACGAACACAAAAAACTCCGTTGAGCTTATCACCTTCCGCAAAGATCGCTTCTCCCTTCCTGATGATTTTGGTCGTTTTTGTGTCAGAGACGCGTTTTAGCTCCTCTTTGCTCATTGCCCGCAAAGAGTTGAATTGCCTGATAATACAATTCTCACATCTGCTACTCATGAAGTAAATATTTCAATACACTAAGGTACGACAATTTCAAGAGTCCTCCATGGAACCCCCGGGATTTTTCTGATCTGTTTTTGTAAGGATTCTTAAAAATTTATGATACCTCAAACCTGATCAATATCATGTTTTAGGGAATCCCATAGTCGCATCTTTGCTCCCAGGTATTTAGCATGTGTATGGATAAAGAGCTCTGTTTTCACTGTGGGCTCCCTTGTGATATAGACGCGGTCCTGTTCCAGGACAAGTCGTTCTGCTGCCGGGGCTGTAAAACGGTGTACGAGATATTCGACTCAAATGATCTGAAGTATTACTACGACCTACAGTCGGCTGCAGGTACTTCCCCTGATTATACTCCAGGAAAGTTCGATTTCCTGGGTAAGCCCGAGATCGCAGAACAACTGCTGGAGTTCAATGACGGCAAGCACCAGGTCGTAGAGTTCTTTATTCCCTCCATCCACTGCAGTTCCTGCATTTGGGTCCTTGAAAACCTCCAGAAACTCTCCCCCGGAGTGGTACAGTCGCAGGTCGACTTCCCTAAGAAGACCGTCAGGATCACTTTTAAAGCATCAGAAACGGACCTGAAGGAGATCGCGGTCCTGCTCTCCCGCATTGGGTATGAACCCACTATCTCGCTTGCAGATTCGGGATCCGCTAAAAAAAGAGAGGACAAACGCCTCATCTACCAGGTGGGCGTTGCGGGATTTGCCTTTGGCAATATCATGTTCCTCTCTTTTCCCGAATATTTTGAAGTGGAAGAATTCTGGCTGGACCAGTACAAGGTACTGTTCCGATGGCTGATGTTCGCTTTTTCGGTACCTGTGGTATTTTATGCCGGACTGGACTACCTCACTTCGGCCTACAAAGGACTGAGAAGTAAATTCCTGAATATAGACGTACCCATCGCCCTGGGTATCCTGGTCCTCTTTATACGCAGTACCCTGGAGATCATGTTCGACTGGGGGAGTGGGTTCTTCGACAGTCTGAGCGGACTCGTATTCTTCCTCCTCCTCGGGAAATACTTCCAAAAACGCACTTATTCCTTCCTCTCCTTTGAAAGGGATTACAAGTCGTATTTCCCTGTAGCCGTCACCCGTATAGACGAAACAGGGATAGAGGAGATCGTGCAGGTAAAGGATGTGGTCAAGGGCGACAGACTCCTGATCAGACACGGGGAACTCATCCCCGTTGATGGTCTGCTCCAACACGGAGATGGGGAGATCGATTACAGTTTCGTGACCGGGGAGGCTAGACCCGTGCATGTGGCCCGGGGCGAAAAGCTCTTTGCCGGCGGCAAGCAACTCGGGGGTCCTGTGGAGATCATGGCCGTTGAAAGCGTATCCCAAAGTTACCTCACCCGGCTGTGGAGCCATTCAGTTTTCGGCAAGGGGGAAGAGAGCAGGTTCAAGACCCTGACAGACCGCATAGGAAAACGGTTCACCATCGCGGTCCTCAGCATTGCCCTGGCTTCCGCCATTTACTGGGCTTATGCAGACCCTTCCCTGATCTGGAACGTGGTAACGGCAGTCCTCATCATCGCCTGCCCCTGTGCCATAGCCCTGTCTGCGCCCTTTACCCTTGGGAACATGCTCCGGATCTTCGGCAGGCGGAAATTCTACCTCAAGGATGCCACCGTTGTGGAAAAACTGGCCGAAATAGACACGGCGATCTTTGACAAGACCGGCACCCTGACCACGCGGAAATACGACGACATACTCTATGAGGGAAATACGCTTACCCCGGAAGAGAAATCCCTGCTAAAGAGCACTCTAAGAGCCTCCAACCACCCTTTGAGCCGTTCTCTCTACACCCTGCTCAAAGAACAGGACATCACAGTGCTCGACCACTACGAGGAGCATTATGGCAAGGGACTCTACGGCAGTAAGGGAAAAGCTTCGGTAAAGATCGGTTCGTCAGAATTTGTGGACAACTGTAAGGAGGAGAGACCCGACAGATCCGTAGTGCACCTGAGCGCCAATGAAAAGTACAAGGGTCATTTTATCCTGTACAGCCAGTACAGGGATGGGATCTCCCGGCTGATGTCAGATCTGGAACGCCGAATGGACATCGGGGTCCTTTCGGGGGACCACGACGGGGAGAGAAACCGCCTGGAAGCCCTCCTTCCCGATCTCACACCTATGTATTTCAACCAAAGCCCCGAAGACAAACTGTTCTTTGTACGGTCTCTCCAGGATTCCGGCAAGCAGGTCATGATGGTCGGGGATGGCCTGAACGATGCCGGGGCCCTTGCCCAAAGCGACGTGGGCATTGCACTTTCAGAGGACATCAATGTGTTTTCCCCCGCCTGTGACGGTATCCTGGATGCGGAGAAGTTTAAATTCCTCGGTAGTTATGTGGAGGCCTCACAAAAGGCCATGAGGGTCATCAAAATGAGCTTTGTACTGTCCCTGCTCTACAACCTCATCGGGCTGTATTTTGCGGTGACAGGGCAGTTGATGCCCGTTGTAGCGGCCATCCTGATGCCCCTGAGCTCGATAAGTATAGTGGCCTTTACCACCCTGGCGACCAACTGGATAGGCAGGGATATTAATTAATAAAAGCTGATTTATGTCATTTTTTAACGAATCGAACCCAAGTAGTTTTACACCAGATTTCAGGTAGGTATGAGCGTGATTTACGTGTTGCTGACCATCAGCATAGTGGTGGCACTCCTTTTTTTTATTGCCTTTATCCATTCGGTACGAAGCGGACAGTACGAGGATGCCTATACCCCTTCCGTAAGGATCCTCTTTGAGGACGAGGTGCTCAAACCCGAAGATTCTACCGAGCAAACTGCTCCAGAAACCCAAAAAACCAATTCAAAAAGCAAACAAATCTGATTATGGAAGTACAGCAATTTAGTTACGACAACCAGATCGTAAAGAAATTTATCTATGCCACCCTGTTCTGGGGGATCATTGGGATGCTGGTAGGCCTCTTGCTGGCCTTTATGTTTATGTTCCCAAACCTCACGGACGGGATCTCATGGCTGAGCTTTGGCCGGTTGAGGCCTCTGCACACCAATGCGGTCATCTTTGCCTTTGTGGGCAACGCCATCTTTGCCGGGGTCTACTACTCCACCCAAAGGCTTTTAAAGGCGCGGATGTTCAGCGACTTTCTCAGCAATCTGAATTTTTGGGGATGGCAGGCCATAATAATAGCCGCAGCGGTCACCCTGCCCCTCGGGTACACGACATCCAAGGAATACGCGGAACTGGAATGGCCCATTGACATCGCCATCGCCGTGATCTGGGTCGCCTTTGGTTGGAACCTCATCGGTACCATGATCAAACGCCGACAAAGGCACCTCTATGTGGCCATCTGGTTCTACCTGGCCACTTTTGTTACCGTAGCCGTGTTGCACATTTTCAACAGCCTGGAACTCCCAATCAGCGCGCTGAAGAGCTATTCGGTCTATGCGGGAGTACAGGATGCGCTGGTGCAATGGTGGTACGGTCACAACGCGGTCGCCTTCTTCCTGACCACCCCTTTCCTCGGGCTGATGTACTACTTTGTACCCAAGGCAGCCAACAGGCCGATCTATTCCTATCGACTGTCCATCGTACACTTCTGGTCCCTGATCTTTATCTATATCTGGGCCGGACCGCACCACCTGCTGTATTCTGCCTTACCTGACTGGGCACAGAACCTGGGCGTGGCGTTTTCCGTCATGCTCATCGCCCCTTCCTGGGGAGGAATGATCAACGGATTGCTGACCCTCAGGGGAGCCTGGGATAAGGTAAGGGTAGACCCTACCCTTAAATTCATGGTGGTCGCCATCACCGGTTACGGGATGGCCACCTTTGAAGGCCCCATGCTCTCCCTGAAGAACGTCAATGCAATTGCACACTTCAGCGACTGGGTCATTGCCCACGTGCATGTTGGAGCCCTGTCCTGGAACGGCTTCCTCACCTTCGGGATGGTGTACTGGCTGGTGCCAAAAATGTTCAAGACCCGGCTGCATTCTCTGCCCATGGCCAACTTCCATTTCTGGATAGGCACCCTGGGGATCATCCTCTATGCGCTGCCGATGTACGTGGCCGGATTTACTCAGGCCCTGATGTGGAAAGATTTCAACCCGGATGGAAGCCTGGTCTATGGCAACTTCCTGGAAACAGTGAATGAGATCATGCCTATGTACTGGATGCGCGCAATTGGCGGCTCCCTCTATATCATCGGGTTTATGGTGATGCTGTACAACATCGTGGTCACCATCCGTTCGGGAAGCGCCGTTGAAGATGAAAAAGCAGAAGCCCCTGCCCTTACCAGGGTCTCCTCGAGAAGGACGGTTGGGGAAACCTTCCACACCTGGCTGGAGAGGAAACCCATCCAACTGACCATCCTGGCCACGATCGCCATCCTCATCGGGGGGATCATACAGATCGTGCCTACCATTTTGGTTAAATCGAACATCCCGACCATTACGAGCGTAAAACCCTATACCCCCCTTGAACTGGAAGGGCGCGACCTGTATATTCGAGAGGGCTGTGTGAGCTGCCACTCCCAGATGGTACGCCCATTCAGAAGCGAGGTGGAACGCTATGGGGAATACGCAAAGGCCGGCGAATTCGTCTACGACCATCCCTTCCTGTGGGGAAGCAAGCGCACAGGCCCGGACCTGCTGCGCGTGGGGGGCAAGTACTCGGATAACTGGCACCTGAACCATATGTACGATCCTCAGAGCATGTCTGCCGGGTCCATCATGCCCGCCTACCAGTGGCTGGTCAGGGACAGGCACGACCGCACAGCGGTGCAGGATAAGATGCGGGCCATGGTTACCCTCGGGGTACCCTATACGGAAGAGGATATCAGCAATGCATTCTCATCCATGGAAGAGCAGGCATCACAGATCGAAAATAACCTGTACTCAGATCCTGATTTTGCGAGATCCTATGAGGAGGAAAAGGCCCGGGCCCTGGAGAGCGGACGGGAATTCGTGGACATGAAAGACCGTGAGATCGTGGCCCTGATCGCATATCTGCAACGCCTGGGCACCGATATCAAAGTAAAAGAGACCGATCAACTTTTATCAGAAAATAAATAAGTCATGCTGAAATTCGTCAAAAACCACATGGAGAGCATAGAAGGGATCGCGACCTATCCCATGATCTCCCTGCTGATCTTTTTTGTCTTCTTTGCCCTGTTGTTCTGGTGGGTATTTACAGCCTCCAAGGAGCACATCAAAGAAGTGAGTGAAATCCCATTAGAAGATAATCAACCAAATTAAAACAACATGAGAAATATGTCACCCTGGTGGATCAGGATCCCCTTAATCTTCTTTGTCATCTTCGGCCTTGTCGAATACTACGTGGATTCGGGAGATAAGCCCGCCTTTATAGAATACCCGATGATATCGGTATTTCTGGTCATGGTACTGCTTATCCTGATCGCCATCGAACTCATCGTGAAATCCGTGGAAAACGTACTCTTCCAAACCCTCTCCGAGGAGGCCCAGGAGCGTTACCTCAATGCCAAATCCGGTTCCTGGTCCTGGGCATGGGGCAAAAGGATGTACAAAAAACTCCTGGGGTCGAGGCCCATTGAGGAGGAAGGGGAGATCATCCTCGACCATAACTACGACGGGATCAAAGAACTGGACAATAAGCTCCCGCCCTGGTGGGTATACCTCTTTTATGCCACCATCCTGTTTGGGGTGGTCTACCTGGCGCGTTTTCACGTCTTCAACGACTACGACCAGGACGAGGAATACCAAATGGAGGTCACAGCCGCCCAGGCAGCTATTGAGGAATACAGAAAAACCGCCAAGGATCTGGTGGACGTCAATACGGTCACCCTGCTCACAGATGCATCGGACATCAGCGCAGGGCGGGCGATCTTTGAGACCAACTGTGTAGTGTGCCATATGGCTGACGGAGGGGGAGGGATCGGCCCCAACCTGGCCGACGAATACTGGATCCTCGGTGGGGGGATCAAGAATGTCTTTAAGACCATCTCCGAAGGGGGGCGGGACGGCAAGGGTATGATCGCCTGGAAACAAACGCTGAAACCGGTCGAAATGGCGCAGGTGGCAAGCTATGTCATGAGTTTTCAGGGCACGACCCCCGGCAATCCTAAGGCACCGGAAGGAGAGATCTGGATAGACGAAAACGCACCTCAGAAAGAAAATCCACAGGAAGAGACTGCTTCGGATTCCACCACGGTAGCCCTGAATGATTAATTAGAGAAAGGAGCAAACCAGTGTCTGATAATGAACGTTTCCGGGATTCTATAGGAACCATCAACGAAGAGGGTAAGCGGGAATGGGTATTCCCGAGAAAACCCTCAGGGCGGTTCTACGAGTACCGGAAGTACGTGAGTTATGTGTTGCTGATCTTCCTTTTTGCTGCTCCATTTGTCAGGATCAACGGGAACCAGTTCCTGATGTTCAACGTCCTCGAGCGGAGGTTCAACATCTTCGGGTATCCGTTCTGGCCCCAGGATTTCCATCTTTTTGTGATCTCCATGATCACAGGAGTGATCTTTGTCGCCCTCTTTACGGTAGCTTTCGGCAGGATCTTCTGCGGATGGATGTGCCCTCAGACCATCTTTATGGAGATGGTCTTCAGACGAATAGAGTACTGGATAGACGGCGACAGGGGAGCTCAGATGCGACTCGACAAGCAAGCCTGGAATGGGGAGAAGATCCGGAAACGGGTATTGAAATGGAGTATATTTTTTCTGATCTCCTTTGCGATCGCCAACGTCTTCCTCGCCTACCTCATAGGGAGTGATACCCTGGTCCGCTACATTACAGAGGGGCCAAGTCAACATCTCAGTACCCTGGCCTCTCTGCTGATCTTTACCGGGGTGTTCTATTTCGTCTTTGCCTGGTTCAGGGAACAGGTATGCATCATTGCCTGCCCCTATGGAAGGTTACAGGGGGTATTGCTCGACAATAAATCCATCGTGGTGGCCTACGACCATAAAAGAGGAGAAGCCGAAAAAGGGAGAAAGAAATTCAGGAAGGGGGAAGACCGGGAAGACCTCGGGTTTGGCGATTGCATCGATTGCTTCCAATGCGTTCACGTCTGTCCAACGGGCATAGACATCCGGAACGGGACCCAGCTCGAATGCGTGAACTGCACGGCTTGCATAGACGCCTGTGATGAGATCATGGAAAAGGTGAGCCTCCCAAAAGGACTTATCCGTTATGCGAGCGAAGACAATATAGAAAAGAAGGCGAAGTTCTCCTTCACTCCGAGGTTGATGGGATATTCCTCCGTTCTGGTCATTCTGACCGGGGTCCTGATCGGGATGCTCTTCCTCAGGAACGATCTCGAAGCCACCATCCTTCGCCTTCCCGGACAATTGTACGAACGAAAGGAGGGAAATATCATCAGCAATGTGTATACCTTCAAACTGATCAATAAAACGACCCGCAACGTGGAAGATGTGAATTTCAGACTGCTCTCCCATCCCGGTAAGATCGAGTTGGTTACCCACAGGAATTTTGAGGTTCCGGCAGAGGAATTGACAGAAGGCACTTTGTTTATCGAAATAAACTCCGGAGACCTGGTGACCGACAAGGACAAGTTGAGGATAGGTGTATACAGCGGAGAAACCCTTTTGGAGACCGCCACCACGCGCTTCCTGGGTCCGAGAAATTATTACTGAACTATTTAAAACGAATGGAAAATATAAAACAAGGCATATGAAACTGAATTGGGGAACGGGCATTGTCCTGGCTTTTGTAGGGTTTATAGGGTTTATCCTCTTCTTTGTGATCAGGATGAGCCTGGATGACAGGTCTAATCACGACCTGGTTACGGAAGACTACTACAAAAAGGAACTGGTTTTTCAACAGGAGATCGACGCGATGAAAAGGGCGAATTCCCTGCCCTTTCCACCCAGGGTGGAGCAGACAGATAAGGGTATGCTCATCCATTTCCCCGAAAATATGTCCCCTGAAAAGATAGAAGGTAAAGTGTCCCTATACAGACCGTCCAATAAACACTTGGATTTTGACTTTCCCATAAGTTTATCCAATACACATTTGCTCATACCTGACAATCGTTTGTTGGATGGTCGCTGGGACATGGATGTACGCTGGACCTATGAAGGGGAAACCTTTCTGATGAGGAAAAGTTTCAGCTATTAAACAAAGAGGATGATCTATACTGCCTTTCTTCTGGGATTGCTGGGAAGTCTTCACTGCGTGGGGATGTGCGGCCCCATTGCCTTTATGCTCCCCCTGAGCAGGGAAAGCCGGCCAAAGATGTTCGGGCAGCTCTTCCTCTACCATGCCGGAAGGATCTTTTCCTATGGCCTGATGGGCCTGGCTTTCGGGTTCTTTGGCAAAGGCCTCTCCATCTTCGGGGCACAACAGAACCTCTCCATCATCATCGGTATCCTCATCCTGTTGGCCCTGGTGATCCCGAAAAAGATTGGAAGGCAACTGGATCTGTCCCGCCCCGTATACAGGTGGGTTGGGAAACTCAAGTCGGGGCTGGGAGAAGCCCTGAAAAAGAGAACCGCAGATACCTTCCTGACCATTGGAATACTAAACGGTTTTTTGCCCTGTGGCCTGGTATACATGGCCTTGTTTGCCTCTATCGCCATGGGTTCGCCTGTGCTGGGAGCATCCTATATGATATTATTCGGCCTGGGTACCATCCCGCTGATGAGTACTGCCGCCTATATAGGCGGACTCCTCAAGCCTGCCGTGCGCACCAGGATCCGGAGACTTATTCCTATCTTCGTGGCAGCCGTTGGGGTCCTCTTTATTCTCAGGGGCCTGGGCCTGGGGATCCCATACGTTTCACCCAAGCCCGCATCGCCTCAGGTCACATCTCAGATGGAGTGTCACCAACCTTAATTTACTGAACCGCAATGAAGCTTACACCTAAATAAATTACCTTTTGCCCTATGAAAATTGTTACCAAGACCGAAGCTGCTGCCATGGTCAAATCGGGAGACCGGGTGTTCCTTCAGGGAGCAGCCATGACCCCCAACACCCTGATGAATGCCATTTGTGAGCGTTATCGGGAATTATCGAACGTAGAGATCATATCCATCCATACCGAGGGTGAGGTGCTCTACGCTACACCTCCGTATAACAAGGCCTTCAGAATAAACAGCTGTTTTGTGGGCGGGAACGTCAGGAAGGCCGTGAATACCAATAAAGGGGATTATGTTCCGATCTTCCTCAGTGAGATCCACCTGCTGTTCAGGAGGAATATTCTGCCCCTGGATGTGGCCCTCATACAGGTATCCCCTCCAGACAAGCACGGGTACTGCTCCCTGGGCGTCTCCGTAGACGTGACCTTACCCGCGATCCAGACAGCAAAACTCGTCATCGCCCAGATCAATCCACAGGTGCCGAGAACACACGGGGACGGGATCATACATGTGAGCTCCATCCATGCCGCCATTGAGATAGACAAACCCCTGCACGTGCATCCGATGGGATCTATCTCTGAATTGGAACACAGGATCGGAAAACATGTGGCTGAACTCATTGAGGACGGGGCTACCCTCCAGTTGGGCATCGGCAATATTCCCAATGCCGTTCTCACCAACCTCGACAACCACAAAAGACTGGGCATACACACCGAGATGTTTTCGGACGGGTTGCTGCCCCTTATTGAAAAAGGGGTGATCACCGGGGAGGAGAAAACACTGAAATCGGGCCGTATCGTCACCTGTTTTGCTGCCGGTTCTCAGAAATTGTACGATTTCGTGGATGACAACCCTATTGTGAATTTCAAGGAAGCAGCCTACACCAACGACACCAATGTCATCCTGCAAAACCCAAAGGTAACTGCCATCAACAGCGCTGTGGAAATAGACCTGACGGGGCAGATCTGTGCAGACAGCGTGGGGACCAAACAGATCTCCGGGGTGGGAGGCCAAATGGATTTTATCCGGGCGGCATCCCTGTCCCATGGAGGTAAACCCATCTTTGCCTTTACCTCCCAGACCAGGAACGGGGCCTCCAAGATCGTTCCCCTCCTCAAGAATGGTGCAGGGGTCACAACTACCCGCGCCCACGTACATTACGTGGCTACGGAATTCGGGGTGGTCAATTTGTTCGGCAAGAACCTGCATCAAAGAGCCAAGGCCCTGATCTCCATAGCGCACCCTGATCACAGGGAAGAATTGTCCAGGGCTGCGTATGACAGGTTTGAACGCGACTAAAAACACAGAGATGGGACCTTTGAATTCCTATATTGACCATACCCTTCTAAAACCCACGGCCACAACGCAGGAGATCATCACCCTCTGTGAAGAGGCCCTAAAATATGAATTCTATGCGGTGTGCGTCAATAGCTGTTACCTGCCCCTGGCCAGGAAGAGTCTCCGGGATTCCGGGGTGAAACTGGCTACAGTAATCGGCTTTCCGCTGGGCGCCATGGCGACGGTCCCAAAGGTGGCCGAAGTACGTTATTGCCTGGAACAGGGCGCAGATGAGATCGACATGGTCATAAACCTGGGCTGGCTGAGATCGGGGATGCAGGAGGAGATCGTACAGGAGATCAAACAGATCAAAGAGATCATGGGAGATGCCATCCTGAAGGTCATCCTGGAAACTGCCTTTCTTTCAGCAGAGGAGATCCGACAGGCCTGTGAGCTCTCTTTGCAAGGCGGGGCAGATTTTGTAAAGACCTCCACTGGGTTTGGCCCGGGCGGCGCTACCCTGGAAGCCGTTCGCATCATGAAGGAGAGTGTGGGAAACGAGGCGGGGATCAAAGCCTCCGGGGGCATCAGGGACCGGGAGACCGCCCTGAGTTACATAATATCCGGGGCCACGAGGATAGGCACCTCCTCCGGAGTAATAATGATGAAGGACCAATAACAGAACTATGGGTACACATATCAATGCCCGGAAGGGAGAAATAGCGGATACTGTTTTACTGCCAGGAGATCCGCTTCGGGCCAAATGGATCGCGGAGACCTTTCTGGAGGAGGCCGTATGCTACAACGAGGTACGGGGAATGCTTGGCTTTACAGGGTATTTCAAGGGGAAGCGCATCTCCGTACAGGGAAGTGGGATGGGCGTCCCTTCAGCATTGATCTACTACCACGAACTGATAGCCAACTACGACGCCAAAACATTGATCCGCGTAGGCACCGCAGGGAGTTTCCAGAATGAGCTCGGTCTCCGGGATGTGGTCCTCGCAATGTCTGCATCCACAACCTCATCCATCAATGATGAACGCTTTCCTTCAGCCCATTTCGCCCCCACTGCTCATTTTGAACTCTTTCAGAAAGCCGTGGAATTTGCCAGAGCAGAAAATATACCGGTAAAGGCAGGCAACGTGCTTACACACGACCTCTATTATGATGATGATGCGGAGGATTACAAGCGATGGGCCGCCTATGGGGTCCTGTGCGTGGAGATGGAAACAGCCGGACTCTACACCGTAGCCTCAAAACACGGGGTGAGGGCCCTTTCTGTCCTCACCATTTCAGACTCCCTGGTTACGGGCAAGATCACTTCCCCGGAGGACAGGGAGCACAGTTTTAGGGATATGGTAAAGATCGCCTTGAATATTGCTTAAAAGGGTGACTAATGATCCTTTGAGATGAAGGAAGAACGAAATAAACTTCGCCTGAAAGCGCCAGAATCCGCATTCCTTGAGGGTCCCTTATCGCGTATCCGCGAGCTTTTGTTCACCTTCAGGGTGCAGTGGAGCTTTATCAAGGGTTTCCGGAAAATGCACTTTATTGGGCCCTGTGTGACCGTCTTCGGATCGGCCAGGTTTGATGCGGAGAACCCCTATTACAAAAAGGCCGAGGAGATCGGGGCCGAAATGGCTGCACTCGGATTTACGGTCATGACAGGAGGCGGACCCGGGATCATGGAAGCTGCCAACAAGGGGGCCTATGAGGCCGGTGGCTATTCCGTGGGATGCAACATCATCCTTCCCTTTGAACAGAAACCCAACCCATATCTGCATCGTTGGATCGATATCCCCTATTTCTTCGTCCGAAAATTCCTCCTGCTGAAATATTCCTATGCTTTTGTAGTGATGCCCGGAGGGATGGGCACCCTGGATGAGTTGTTCGAATCCCTTACCCTGATACAGACCAAAATGATACAGAATTTCCCGGTGGTCATCTTCGGGTCTGAATACCACAGGGAATTATGCCATCACATCCACGTCATGGCCGAGAACGAGAGTATCAGCGCGGACGACATGAAGCTCCTTTTCGTGACGGATTCCGTACCTGATCTGGTGGAACACATCCGACTTTACGCTATCAAACGCTTCCACCTTGAGAAAAAACCGGTTTCCCCGAGCTGGTGGCTGGGCGAACGAAAAAGGAAAGACAGCGCACATCCCATTCCGGAGAAATAATGGTATTCCTCCACCTCCCGAATATCGCTGCCACTGCAAAATTTTCAGCATGCCGGAAATACCGGTATTGCCTGACCCTTGTCAACACTTCGCGAACAAAGGGAAAGACGGTCTGTGTGATCATGCAAAATCCCAGCGTTGCGGATGAGAAAGTGGCCGATAAATCGGTGCAGTTCCTGGAAAAACTGGTCTTCGAAAAAGACCTCCCCGA
>JBFKPJ010000044.1:0-17759 GCA_041628355.1 Muriicola sp.
ACAGATGCGCATTCGTCATTCCCATCATCGTCAAAGTCGAATTCTGCTGTCTCGGGTCCTCCGATCAGCCTGAAGGTATTTCCGGACAGGGTATCCCCAAAATAAGCGGGATCGTCCGGAGGATCGTCATCGAACTGAATGGCGAAATACATGCTGTCCTCGAAGTACATCTTTCCGGTGAACGATTCGCTCCCCTCAGGATCACTAATGGTAAGTGTAAATCTGCCATTCGATTGAACGACTAAAGTAGCAGAACCCCCTTCGGCAATGATGTCGACAAATCCTTCTCCACTGCATGCCGAAAATGCCAGCTCAGTGGCATTCCATGTGCCGGCCAGATCGCTGATGCAATAGCTCGGACCACAATCGGATTTTGGATCCTCTCCATTGCCATTGCCAGAGTCACAACCGGCAACAAAGAACAGGGCGAAAGCGGCCATGGTCTGGAACAAGAGGGATTTCCATTTCACGGTTCACGGATTTAGGGTTAAAAGGCTTTCAACACCCTTTCTTCCGAAAGGTAATAGGGTCTGAATAGTAAACCGAAATTAATTACAGCCAGGATAACTTCCTATGATATCCGTCATACGTGAGCAGATTGTTGGCAAAAAAAGGAGGTTGCTCTTTGGTAAGAGAAGGACAGAAAGGATGCGGGCCGCTTATTCCTTCATGGTGTGGTAGACGTTTTGTACATCGTCGTCCTCCTCGATCTTTTCCAGGAGTTTTTCGACGTCTTCCGCTTGCTCAGGGGTAAGCTCTTTGGTGACCTGGGGAATGCGCTCAAAGCCTGAGGACAGGATCTCAATCTCCCTTGCCTCCAACTCTTTCTGTATGGCGCCAAAACTTTCGAAAGGGGCGTATATCATGATGCCATCCTCGTCTTCGAAAACCTCTTCCGCTCCAAAGTCGATCATATCGAGCTCCAGTTCCTCAGGGTCCAGATCTCCGGGATCTATCCTGAAATGACAGGTATGGTCGAACATAAATTCCACGGAACCGGAAACGCCCAGGCTTCCGTTGCACTTGTTGAAATAGCTGCGGATGTTCGCCACGGTCCGTGTATTGTTGTCCGTAGCCGTTTCTATCAGGATGGCGATCCCATGGGGAGCATAGCCTTCAAAGAGCACTTCCTTGTAATCGCCCTGGGATTTGTCCGTGGCCCTTTTGATCGCCCTTTCGATATTGTCCTTGGGCATGTTTACAGACTTGGCGTTCTGTATCACTGCGCGCAGGCGGGAATTAGAATCCGGATCGGGCCCGCCTTCTTTGACGGCCATGACAATGTCCTTCCCTATTCGGGTAAAGGCTTTTGACATGGCAGACCAGCGTTTCAGTTTGCGCGCCTTTCGGAATTCAAATGCTCTTCCCATAGATTACGGTCTCAAAAATCGGGGCAAATGTAATAAAATTTACCTCCTTTACAAGGGGGTTCAGGGCCCTTCTTTACTCACTTTCGATAATGTTCTCAATGGACCTGGCAAGGGCGAAATCTTTTTCCGTAACCCCTCCTGCATCGTGGGTGTTCAGGCGTATATTCAGGGAATTGTAGACGTTGCTCCAGTCCGGGTGGTGGTTCTGTGCCTCACATTCAAAGGCGATACGCGTCATGACGGTAAAGGCCTCCTTAAAATTCCGGAATTCGAAGGAGGTCTCGATGGCCCCCTCGTTGTATTCCCATCCGGAGAGGGATCCCAGTCTGTTTTCTATTTCCTTTTGACTAAGTTTTTCCATAGTGATCAATCTTTAGAGATCTTTCCTAAAGATACATGGAAAAAAGGGATTTCCAGGGCTCGACGTATCATCCCATGACGTGGTGGTCAATGATCTCCTGGCAGGTGAACTGAAGGTTTTTAGGGAGGAGGTTTTCTTTCGGGAGGACCGCCAGGTAGCGTTCTTCATTGGTAGTGAAGACCCGCTTGAAGATGGGGTTGAAACTCCCGACCCTGTCGATGATGTCCCTGAGGAAATCCTCATGGTGTACCAGGTCTGAGCTGCCCAGGTGATAGATCCCCGTCTTGTTCCGGTTGACGAGGTAGTGGACCTGCTGACTGAGCTTGTCGTCATTGGTCACGTTGATGATGAGATTCGGAAAGACCTCTATGGGCTCATTGTTCCAGATGGCCTGTTTTATTTCCCGTATGCGCGGGGATGTGTTGCCGAAGACCATAGGCAGTCTCAGGATACAGGCCTTCTTCCTGGGCAACCTGAGCAGCATGTTCTCTATCTTGATCTTCAACCTTCCATAGATGCTCTCAGAAAGGGTCTTGTCGTATTCGTAGGACGGGAATTTACTGTAGGCGTCAAACACATTGGCCGAGGAGAGAAAGTAGAGGCGGCAGGCGTGTTTTGACACGTACTCCACCAGGTGTTCGTGTGCCTGGATCTGGGCGGGAAAATCCCCCCTCAGGGCAGAGATCACGATGTTGGGCCGGATCTTTTCCAGAAGCTGGTATACATCGTCTTCCTGTATGTCGTATTGGAAGAACTGGCTGTTGGAGGCGTAGCCGTTCCTGGAAGAGAAATAGGTACCGTAGGTATCGTAGTAATTGCACAATTCCCTGTAAAGCGCATTCCCGATGAATCCGCTGGCTCCTAAAATCAGTATTTTCTTTGAATCTTCTTGCACCGTTCCTTCCTGCTTCCCGCTCTCCTCTTATCGCTTGTAGAATGGTAGTTTTACGATAGTGGCATCAAGGGCATTCTTCCTGATCTGAATCCTGATCTCAGAACCTGCAGCACTGTTCTCAACAGGTACATATCCCAGTCCGATCCCCTTTCCCAGGGAGGGGGACATGGTGCCGGAGGTCACTTTTCCGATCTCATTTCCTTCCGTATCGAGGATAGGATATCCCTGTCTGGGGATTCCGCGTTCCTTCAATTCAAATGCCACCAGTTTTCTTTTGACACCGTCCTTTTTCTGTTGTTCAAGGCCTTCCTTATTGACGAAGTCTTCCTTGCTGAACTTGGTGATCCACCCCAGTCCGGCTTCCAGGGGGGAAGTGGTCTCGTCTATGTCATTGCCGTACAGGCAGTAACCCATCTCCAATCTCAAGGTGTCCCTGGCTGCGAGTCCGATGGGTTTTATACCGTATTCTTTTCCCGCCTTCAATACCTTTTCCCAGATCTGTTCCACTTCTTCGTTCTTGCAATAGATCTCGAAGCCTCCGGACCCCGTATAGCCCGTTGCCGAGATGATCACATGGGGTATGCCAGCAAAATCGGCCACCGCGAAGGTGTAGAATTTGATGGCCGCAAGGTCGACAGAGGTCAGCGACTGCATGGCCTCCACGGCCATGGGCCCCTGAATGGCCAGCAGGGAATAACCGTCGGAGATATTCCGCATGACCGCCCCTATGTCCGTGTTGTATTTGGAGATGTGCTCCCAGTCCTTTTCGATATTCGAAGCGTTGACCACGAGCAGGTAGAGCTCCTCCTTGACCCTGTACACGATCAGGTCGTCCACGATACCACCGGCTTCATTGGGCAAACAGCTGTACTGTGCCATCCCGACTTCCAGTTTGGAAGCGTCGTTGGAGGTGACCTTCTGTACAAGAGCAAGGGCGTCGGGACCTTCGATCAGGAATTCCCCCATATGGGATACGTCAAATACGCCCACCCCCTTTCGGACAGTCTCGTGTTCCGCGGTTACCCCTTCATAGGAAACAGGCATGGAATACCCGGCAAAAGGGACCATTTTAGCCCCCAGGGCCACATGGATATCGTTGAGTGTGATGGTCTTCATGATACGCCTCATTTAATGTGGCGCAAAGGTATTGAAAATAAGTCTTTGCCTCTTTGAGGGAGGGAATTTTTAACCATTTTTTCGGAGGGGATCGAACTCAGGACAGCAGGAAGTCCTTCAGTTCTTCGTAGGTCCGGATAGGGGTGGAGACCTTCTCCTTTTCCATGACCTTCTGTATCTGTTCAGGGAGCGGGATCTCGATGTTCAGAGTAGACCTTACCACATCCATGAATTTTACGGGATGAGCTGTTTCCAGGAAGATGCCGTCTGTATCGGGATGTGATTCCATGTACTTCTTCAGTCCGAGGTAACCAACGGCACCGTGAGGATCGGCCACATATCCGTATTTCTTGTAAAGCGTCTTCATGGCCGCCCGGGTTTCGTCGTCTGTAAAGGAATAGGAACTGAAATGTTGTTCCAGGGAAGCAAAATGATTCCCGTAGAGTTCCTGTATCCTGACAAAGTTGCTGGGGTCCCCTACATCCATGGCATTGGATATGGTGGCTGTTGAGGGATGGGGACGGTATTCCGAGGTTTGCATATACCGGGGTACGGTATCGTTCACGTTAGTAGAAGCGATAAAATGACTGACCGGCAGACCCATCTGATGTGCGACCATCCCGGCACAGATATTTCCAAAATTCCCACTGGGTACTGAAAAGACCAGTTTCCTGCCCGTATCAGGTTTCTGTTTGTAGGCCAGGAGATAATAGAGCATCTGTGGAAGCCATCGCGCCACGTTGATGGAGTTGGCGGAGGTAAGCTGCACAGAACCCGATAGGCTGTCGTCCGTAAATGCCTTTTTTACCATCCGCTGGCAGTCGTCAAATGTTCCCTGTACCCTGAGAGCCCGGATGTTCTTACCCAGGGTGGTCAGTTGCCTTTCCTGTATGTCGCTCACTTTTTTATCCGGGTAGAGAATGACCACATTGACCCCTGGGACTCCCAGGAAACCGTTGGCAACGGCTCCGCCTGTATCTCCGGAGGTAGCCACGAGTACGGTAACTTCCCCGTCTGTATCCCTGAAGAAATATCCGAGACTGAGGGCCATGAACCGTGCCCCGACATCTTTGAAGGCCATGGTGGGTCCGTGGAAAAGTTCAAGGGAGGAGATGCCTTTGTCGATGGGCACCAAGGGGAATTCAAAGTCGAGGACCTCGCTCAGGATCCCCTCCAGGATATCCCCGGGGATCTCACCTTCCACATAGGGCTTCATGGCCTCCATCGCGATCTCCACAGGACTGAGTTGCCGGATCCTTTCAATGAAGCCGGAAGGGAAATCCGGGATCTTTTCCGGGAAATACAGCCCACCATCGGGAGCTATCCCGCGAATGACCGCTTCCCGGTAGGAGGCTTCAGGAGATCTTCTGTTCAGACTGTTGTACTTCATCCTCGGTGTATTTCCCGCTCTATGAAATGATTTGAATTCCTTTGGTGTTGATTTCGGACACATAGGTGTCGTGTTCCAGATCGATACCCGAGAGGACCTCGCTCATGGTCTCCGATACCCGTTTCGCTGTATCCCTTCCCTTGCTCAGGGCGAAGATGGAAGGTCCGGATCCCGAGATCCCACACCCGAGCGCCCCGGCTTCAACAGCCTGTCTTTTTATCTCGTCAAAACCCGGGATCAGGATGGAACGTATAGGTTCTATGATATGGTCTTCGAGGGAGCGCCCGATCAGGTCGTAATCTTCTTTGAAAAGGCCTGCGATAAGGGCACCCAGGTTTCCCCATTGCCTGATCCCGTCGGCCAGGGAGATGCTCGTTCTCAGGATCTTTCTCGAATCTGCGGTCTTGATCTCGATATGCGGATGCACCACTGAGGCATAGAGTTCTGATGGGGCGTGTATGCGGACCACATCCAGGGGGTCCGAACTTCGAACCAGGGTGATGCCCCCATAGATGGCGGGCGCCACGTTATCGGCATGGGGGGTGCCGCTGGCGAGTTTTTCCCCTTCCATGGCAAAACGCACCAGTTCATCCTCGGTACAAGGGTGGCCCAACAGGTGATTGATCCCCCAGACCACTCCGGAGGCACTGGCCGCACTGCTCCCGATCCCGCTACCGGCCTTGATCTTTTTGTGGATCTCCAGCTCAAAACCACCGGAATGCTCCAGGCTTTTGAGCATGGCCATCCCGGCTACACCGGCCACGTTCCGGTTTGGCTCCATTGGGATCTCCTGTCCGGTGACCCGGGTGATCGTGATCCCGGGCCGCTCTGCCTTTCGGATCACCATCTCATCCCCTACAGTACCCAATGCGAGCCCGAGCACGTCGAAGCCACAGGATATATTGGCGATGGTCGCCGGGCAGAAAATCTTGATCTCGTCTTTAGTCATGAATACATATGCCTGATTCGAAACTAATCAATTTCTTTATCTAACAGTGCCCCGGGCCGGATTAATAAGTGCCGATCCTGACAATGTCCGCAAAGATCCCCGAGGCCGTGACATCAGCTCCCGCCCCGGCCCCTTTGATGATCAGGGGTTGTTTGGGGTACCTCTTTGTATAGAAGAGGACGATGTTGTCGCTGCCGGCAAGGGAATAAAAATCGTGTCCCTGAGGGATGTGTTCCAGCCCAACACTGGCCTTGCCATCCTTCAGGGACGCTACGAACTTTAATTTACTCTGTTTTGCCTGGGCAACCTTTACCATTTGCTGGAATCCGGGCTCGTGCTTCTTAAGGGCGGCAAAAAAACTGGGGTTGTCCCTGGTCTGCAAAGCTTCCTCGGGAAGGAATGAACGATTCTCTATATCGGATAACTCGAGCTGAAATCCACTTTCCCTGGCGAGGATCAGGATCTTGCGCATCACATCGATCCCGCTGAGGTCGATCTTGGGATCGGGTTCTGTATACCCCTCTTCCTGCGCCTGCTTTACCACATCGTGGAAGCTGGTACCTTCATTAAAATGGTCGAAGACAAAATTCAGGCTTCCGGACAGCACTGCCTTGATCTCCCGTACTTCATCCCCTGAGGCCACCAGGTGTTTCAGGGTGTCGATGATGGGCAGCCCGGCCCCAACATTGGTCTCGAACAAAAATGGAGCCCTGAATTTTTTGGCCAGTTCTTTCAACTGCCTGTAATTCTCATACGAGGAAGAACAGGCGATCTTGTTGCAGGTGACCACGGAGATGCTCTCCCTGAGATATTGGGGATAACTCTCCGCCACCTTTTCACTCGCCGTGTTGTCCACGAGGATACTGTTGCGGGCATTGATCCTTTGTATGGTTCTGAAAAATTCCCTGGGATCTGCCTTCTCACCGGCTGACAGGAGGTCCTTCCATTGCTGAAGGGAAACTCCCTGCTCATCGAAGTACATCTTTCGCGAATTGGAGATCCCCAGGACCCTGACATTGAGCCGGAGGTGTTCTTTGAGGTATTTTCGTTGCTTTCTGAGTTGGTCCACCAATTTGGACCCCACGTTCCCGGTCCCGAGGATGAAGAGGTTCAACTGTTTGACGTTCTCTTCGAAAAAGGTCTCATGCAAGGTGTTCAGGGCCTTTTTCACGTCCTCCTTGCGGATCACCGCAGAGACATTGCGCTCTGAAGCTCCCTGTGCGATGGCCCGAATATTGACATTGTTTTTCCCCAGCGTACTGAACATCCTGCCGCTCAGCCCCTGGTGATTCTTCATCTGATCTCCGACCAGGGCTATAATGGCGAGGTCATTTTCATGGAAAACAGGCTTGATCTTTCCCTGCGCCCTTTCAAACGCAAAAGCCCTGTCGATCTCCTTGATGGCCCTGGGTACATCCTCATCGGCGATCCCGATACAGATAGAATGTTCTGAAGAGGCCTGAGTGATCAGTACCACACTGATATTGGACAGGGAAAGGACCTCGAACAATCGCTTGGAGATCCCCGGGATGCCGATCATACCAGGCCCTTCCAGGGATAGGAGGGAGATACCGGGTACATAACTGATACCCCTTACGGTCCTGCCTTCTTCGGGTGATTTCCTCGTGATGAGCGTCCCCGGGGCATCCGGCTCAAAGGTGTTCTTGATAAGGATGGGTAGCCCTTTGGCCAGGACAGGCTGTACGGTAGGGGGGTAGAGCACCTTGGCCCCAAAATGCGACAGTTCCATCGCCTCTTCATAGGAGATATGTGCGATGGGCATGGCCTGTTTTACGATCTTCGGGTTTGCGGTGAACATCCCACTGACATCTGTCCATATCTGCAACTCTTCGGCTTCCAGGGCCGCTGCGATGATGGAGGCAGTATAATCTGACCCACCCCTGCCCAGGGTGGTGACGTTGCCATCCTCCGAGGAAGCTATAAAACCGGGGAGTATGACCACCGGAGCTTTCTCCTCTTCAAAATAACTGCGAATACGTCTGTTGGTCTCTTTGAAATCTACCACAGCCTTCCCATGGGTCTGATCAGTGAGAAGGAGTTCACGGGAATCCTTGAAGGACACATCGAGGCCACTCACCCGGAAATACTCGCTGATGGTGAAGGCGGATAACAATTCTCCGAAACTGACGATCTTATCAGACAGCCTTGGAGTGATCTCCCCTATATAGAAGGCACCCTCCAGAAGGGTCTCCAGAACGTTCAGCTCACTTTTGATCTTGCTCAATACAGCGCTTTGGGATTTCAGGGGCAACAATTCCCTGACCACTTCCAGGTGCCTGTCCTCTATTCCCTTTAGGGCTTTTCGGAAAGAAGGGTCCTGCCTGGATGCCGTGTTCATGGTATCCAGCAGGAGATCCGTGACGCCCCCCAGGGCAGAAACCACCACGGCTAACCGGTCTGCTCCCGTATGGGCCACGATTTCCCTGACCTGCTTAATGACGCCGGAAGAAGCTACGGAAGTACCACCAAATTTTAAAACTTTCATCTTGTAATGGGATTAAGGACACAATAAAATATAGGACTGCGGAGAAAGATCAGAGTCTACCCCCAAGGGGTTGGGGTGGTCGTTGTCACGCCCGTATGGAAAGAAAATTCCACGGATGTAATAAGCGGGAAAGAGATTAGAGTCGCCATCATACCGTTCAAATGTAGTATTTTTACAATGTTGCCCCAACAAATCATGGGATTTTTAAGGACAAGCAGGAGAATCGCGATCTTTTTTATGGATTTCTCACAGACGATGAAAAAAAGTATGAAATTTCCATCACCTTATGGTGAGGGATCCTGACCTTGAGTGCATTCCCCATTTGAATATCCAGAGATGAAAATACTTTCCGCGGATCAGATCAGGGCCGCAGATGCCTATACCATAAAGAGCCAGGGTATCCGGAGCGATGAACTCATGGAAAGGGCCGGGATCGCCCTTTTCAATTGGCTGCACAAGCAACTGAACGGCTCGCCTGTGACCCTGCATATCTTCTGCGGGATAGGCAACAACGGGGGAGATGGCCTTGTAGTGGCCAGACACCTGCTCGAACACGGGTATGCCATACAGGTGTATGTGGTAAATTACAGCGATAAACGGTCTGAGGATTTCCTGATCAACTTTGACAGGCTCAAGGACCGGAAGGTCTGGCCTCAGATACTGAAGGAAGATAGCCCCTTGCCGGAAATCCCGGAAGAGGACATTGTCCTGGATGCTATTTTCGGGACAGGACTGAACCGCAAACCCCATGCCTGGGTTAGCCGGCTGATCAATTCAATAAATAAGGGAAAAGCGCTTGTGGTATCTGTAGATGTGCCCTCAGGCATGTTCCTCGACAGGTCATCAGACCCCGGTCATGTAGTCCATGCCAACTATGTCCTCACCTTTCAGCATCCTAAACTTGCCTTCTTTCTCCCGTCTTCGGGAAGCTATTGCGACCATTGGGTGGCTCTGGATATCGGCCTGGATAAAGGTTATACGGATTCGCTTCAGGTGGACTACGAGGTGATGGGGTTCCATGAGATCCGGGCCCTGTACCGTTTCAGGAAGAAATTCTCCCATAAAGGCACTTATGGCCACTCGGTCATCGTCGGGGGGTCCTATGGCAAGATCGGAGCCGTGATCCTCGCGGCCCGGGCCTGTCTGAGAAGTGGTAGCGGTCTCGTCTCCGTCTGCGTTCCGGGATGTGGGTATACTCCATTGCAGTCGAGCGTGCCCGAGGTGATGGTGCTTGCGGATGAAGAGGAAAAAGAGTTGCGGGAGGTCAGCATTCCTTTTAAATCCGCTGCCATCGGGATCGGAATGGGAATGGGTACCTCAAAAACTACCCTGGAAGCGTTGAGGAAATTTTTACAAAACATCGATTCTCCAATGGTGGTGGATGCAGACGGACTCAACCTGCTGTCCGGCGAAAAGGCCATGTTGAAACTCCTTCCGCCCCTCACCATCCTCACCCCTCATCCCGGGGAACTGGAACGACTGGTAGGAGCCTGGCAGGACGATTTCGAGAAGCTGGAAAAGGCCAGGGCATTTGTACAACGGTACAAATGTATTTTGGTCATCAAAGGGGCGCATACCATAGTACTTAGCGAGGGGAAAGGATATGTGAATGTCACTGGAAACCCTGGTATGGCCACGGCAGGTAGCGGGGATGTACTCGCCGGAGTGATCACCGGACTCCTCGCTCAGGGATATGCTCCCTTGGAGGCGGCCCTCATGGGAGTGTATGTGCACGGAAGGGCAGGGGACATCGGTCTCCAATCTGAAAGCGTGGAGTCCCTGACGGCATCAGATATCACTGCCCGACTAGGATCGGCTTTCCGGGAATTTTACGCGGAAGAGAAGAATGAAGAAAGGGGAGAGGAAGCGTAGTTATTTCTTACCCACCCGCCTTTTTACCCAGGCCAGGGCATTGTTGTAATCGATAAAGAACTTCATGGGTTTTTTGTAGAACATCTTTTCGATGCTGAAGTTGTGCATGTCCATCTCTTTTACCGAGACAATGGCATAGGCCTTCAGGTTCTCGAGTTCACGCACATAATTGTAAATGGTGGGATCTATGGCGTACGAATTCTTTCGGTGGCTGATAAAACCAAAAGGCCGGTCCCTGAAGTGGATCTCTGAGATGCCGATCAATTGGTAGACCCGTTCGAGGGTCACGGTAACCCCTTCATTGTAAACGGCGACCATGTAGTTGTCGTAGACTTGGACGGTTCCTATTTCCAGCACGTATTCCTTTACGACAACCGGTGTTTTGATCGGCCTGACTTTCATCCCCATGTAGTTTTGTAGTGTTCAATACGAAAGTATTTCCTAGGCTGACCGGATTGAAAAATATTAGATTAAAGGCGTAAAAATCGTTTCACTGACATTTTGTATCAACGGGCGAAGAATTTCTGCAGGAAGAATAAAAAAAAGGGTGTCAGTTATCTGGCACCCTCTAATGGTCTATTTCCTACAAATCAGGCTTTGGAAGACTTCTTGGCTTTATTGATCTCAATGGTAAGGAGTTCGGATTTTCCGTCATAGTCCATAAATATGCTGTCTCCTTCTTCCAGTTTCGAATTGACTATCTCTTCGGCCAGGGCATCCTCTATGTATTTCTGAATGGCCCTTTTGAGAGGTCTGGCACCGTATTGTTTGTCAAATCCTTTTTCCGAGATATAGTCCTTGGCCTTGTCTGAGAGGTTCAGTTCGTAGCCTATATCCTTGATCCTGTTGTACAGCTTGTCGAGCTCAATATCAATGATCTGGTGGATATGCTCCCGTTCGAGCGGATTAAAGACGATCACATCGTCTATCCTGTTAAGGAACTCCGGGGCAAAGGCTTTTTTAAGGGCGTTCTCTATCACGCTCTTCTGGTGAGAATCCTCCTGGGATTTCTTGGCCGCGGTACCAAAACCAACACCCTGTCCGAAGTCCTTCAACTGTCTGGCCCCGATATTGGAGGTCATGATGATGATCGTATTCCGGAAATCGATCTTCCTGCCCAGGCTGTCCGTCAGATATCCGTCGTCAAGTACCTGCAAGAGCATATTGAAGACATCGGGATGTGCTTTTTCCACCTCGTCGAGGAGGATGACAGAATAGGGTTTGCGTCTGACTTTCTCCGTCAGTTGGCCGCCTTCTTCATACCCCACGTATCCGGGAGGGGCACCTACCAGTCTGGAGATGGCAAATTTCTCCATGTATTCGCTCATATCGATACGGATAAGCGCGTCCTCAGAATCGAACAATTCCTTGGCCAGTACCTTTGCTAACTGAGTCTTACCCACCCCGGTCTGTCCGAGGAAGATAAAGGAACCTATGGGCTTGTTCGGATCTTTGAGTCCGGCCCGGTTGCGCTGTATGGCCTTGGCCACCTTGGCCACGGCCTCGTCCTGCCCGATCACGTTCCCTTTGATAAGGGCCGGCAATTCTGCCAGTTTGTTGCTTTCGGTCTGTGCGATCTTGTTTACGGGGATTCCGCTCATCATGGAAACCACATCGGCCACATTGTCTTCGCTCACGGTCTCCCTGTGCAGTTTGCTGTCTTCTTCCCATTTTTCCTGGGCCACTGCCAGGTCCTTCTCTAAACGCTTTTCATCGTCCCTCAATTTGGCGGCCTCTTCATACCGTTGCTTTTTGACCACGGTATTCTTGAGTTCCCGCACGTCCTCGAGTTGCTTTTCCAGTTCGAGGATTTGTTTGGGCACGTCCATATTCACGATGTGTACACGGGATCCGGCCTCGTCCAGGGCATCGATGGCCTTGTCCGGCAGGAATCGGTCCGTCATGTAACGGTTCGTCAGCTTGACGCAAGCCAGGATGGCTTCGTCCGTGTAGAGTACGTTGTGATGGTCTTCGTATTTTCCCTTGATATTCCGGAGGATCTCAATGGTTTCCTCCACGGTGGTGGGTTCTACCATCACCTTCTGGAACCTGCGCTCCAGGGCCCCGTCCTTTTCGATGTACTGACGGTACTCATCCAGGGTGGTCGCCCCTATACACTGGATCTCACCGCGGGCAAGGGCCGGCTTGAACATATTGGAAGCGTCCAGGCTGCCCGTGGCACCACCGGCTCCTACAATGGTATGGATCTCATCTATAAAGAGGATTACGTCGTCGTTCTTTTCCAGTTCGTTCATCACGGCCTTCATCCGTTCCTCAAACTGGCCGCGGTACTTGGTCCCGGCTACGAGGGAAGCGAGATCGAGTGTCACTACCCTTTTGTTGTAGAGGATACGGGAGACTTTCTTGTTGATGATCCGCAGGGCAAGGCCTTCGGCTATGGCACTCTTTCCAACTCCAGGCTCTCCGATGAGCAGGGGGTTGTTCTTCTTCCTTCGGCTCAGGATCTGGGATACGCGTTCGATCTCCTTTTCCCGCCCCACGACCGGGTCGAGTTTATTCTCTTCCGCCAGTCGGGTGAGGTCGCGTCCGAAGTTGTCGAGTACGGGGGTCTTTGATTTTTTACTTCCCTTTTGGGCAGAGGCGCCCCCATAGGAGGCTTCTTTTCCTTCAGCCGGATCGTCAGAATCACTTGGAAAAGATTCCGAGGTTGGGGAATCCACGTAATCGTCCTCGCTGGTGATCATGGATTTGAATTGCTCTTTTACCCCGTCGTAGTCCACTTTGAGCTTGTGCAGCAACTTGGTGGTGGGGTCATTCTCATTCCTCAAAATACAGAGGAGGAGATGTGCTGTATTGATGGAAGAACTCTGGAATAATTTAGCCTCCAGGAAGGTCGTCTTCAAAGCGCGCTCTGCCTGCCTGGTAAGGTGAAGGTTCTTCTTGTCTTTTTGTGTGTTCCCGGGATTGGGGTTGGCCGGACTCAGGATTTCCACCTTTCTGCGGAGATGATCGAGGTCCACGTCCAAAGCGTCCAGGATGCTAATGGCCTTGCCACTGCCATCCCGGAGTAAGCCTAACATCAGATGCTCGGTTCCGATGAAGTCGTGACCGAGCCTCAGGGCCTCCTCCTTGCTGTAAGCAATTACGTCTTTTACTCTTGGTGAAAAATTATCGTCCATAAGGTTTCCTTAATACACTTTAAAATTAGTAAATCTTACCATAAGAACGTCAAATACCGTACCTATATTAGATTAAGTTGGTCTAAATGACGAAAAAATGCCCGATTTACAAAATAATTAACAGGGGTTTTATCAACGAAAATGCCTATCTGTCATGTTGATAAATTCTGCAATAAAGTCAATGTTTCGTGCGCCTTAACCTATCATTTTGCGTATATTGGGCCGATGTTTTAACCACTGTTAAGCAATAGGATTTTTATATGGCGGAAGGAGAAAAATTGATCCCGATCAACATAGAGGATGAGATGAAATCTGCCTACATTGATTACTCAATGTCGGTCATTGTGTCACGGGCCTTACCCGATGTCAGGGATGGACTCAAACCGGTGCACAGGAGGGTGCTCTACGGAATGCACGAACTGGGAGTGAGATCCAGCAGCGCCCACAAGAAATCTGCCCGTATCGTAGGGGAGGTTTTAGGTAAATATCACCCGCACGGAGATACGTCTGTGTACGATACTATGGTGCGGATGGCCCAGGAATGGAGCTTGAGATATATGCTGATTGACGGGCAGGGGAACTTTGGATCCATAGACGGGGACAGTCCGGCTGCGATGAGGTATACGGAGGCAAGGATGCGGAAGATCGCGGACGAGATGCTGACGGATATCGAAAAGGAGACCGTAGATCACCAGCTTAATTTTGATGACTCCCTGCAGGAGCCCACTGTACTGCCCGCGAGGATCCCCAATTTGCTCATCAACGGGGCATCCGGGATCGCTGTAGGTATGGCGACTAACATGCCGCCCCACAACCTTTCGGAGGTGGTGGATGGCACCGTCGCCTACATAGATAACCCGGAGATCGAAATAGACGAACTGATCACACACATTAAAGCCCCAGATTTCCCCACAGGTGGGATCATCTACGGATATGACGGGGTTAAAGAAGCCTTCCACACCGGGCGAGGACGTATCGTCATGCGGGCCAAGTCCCACTTCGAGGAAGTAGACGGGCGGGAGTGCATCGTGGTGACCGAGATCCCATACCAGGTCAACAAGGCGGACATGATCAAAAAGACGGCAGACCTGATCAATGAGAAAAAGATCGAAGGCATCAGCAATATCCGTGATGAGAGTGACCGGAAGGGGATGCGCGTTGTCTATATCCTCAAGAGGGATGCCATTCCAAACATCGTACTCAATACGCTGTTCAAGTACACTGCTTTGCAGTCTTCTTTCAGCGTGAACAATATCGCTCTGGTCCAGGGACGGCCCCAGTTGCTGAACGTGAAGGAGATCATCTCCTATTTTGTGGATCACCGGCACGAGGTCGTCGTCCGCAGGACGAAGTTTGACCTGAAAAAGGCCGAGGACAGGGCCCATATCCTGGAAGGGCTGATCATCGCCTCCGATAACATAGACGAGGTGATCAGCATCATCAGGGCCTCTTCCGATGCCGATACGGCCAGGCAGAACCTGATCGACCGTTTTGAACTGACAGAAATTCAGGCCCGGGCCATCGTCGAAATGCGACTGAGGCAGCTCACCGGCCTGGAGCAGGACAAGCTCAGATCTGAATACGAGGAGACATTGAAGACCATTGAGGACCTCAAGGACATCCTGGCCCGTAAGGAAAGGAGGATGGAGATCATCAAGGATGAACTCCTGGAGGTCAAAGAGAAATACGGAGACGAAAGGCGTTCGGAGATCAACTTCGCCGGGGGAGACCTCAGCATCGAGGACATGATCCCGGACGAGCAGGTGGTCATCACCATTTCCCATGCCGGGTATATCAAAAGGACCCCCCTGTCTGAATACAAGACCCAGCACAGGGGAGGGGTAGGCCAGAAGGCATCCTCTACCCGGAATGAGGACTTCCTGGAACACCTCTTTGTGGGGACCAACCACCAGTACATGCTGTTCTTTACCCAAAGCGGAAAGTGTTTCTGGATGCGGGTCTTCGAGATCCCTGAAGGTAGCAGGACCTCCAAAGGAAGGGCGATACAGAACCTGATCAACATAGAGTCCGACGATAAGGTAAAGGCCTTTATCTGTACCCAGGACCTCAAGGATGAGGATTATGTGAACAGCCACTACGTGATCATGGCTACCAGGAAGGGAGTTGTCAAAAAGACCTCCCTGGAGCAATATTCGAGGCCAAGGCAGAACGGTATCATCGCGATCAATGTACGCGAGGGGGACGAGTTGCTGGAAGCCAAGCTCACTACCGGTACCAGCGAGATCTTCCTGGGGTTGAGGTCCGGGAAAGCGATCCGGTTTGAAGAGAGCAAAACCCGACCTATGGGCAGGAGTGCATCCGGTGTACGCGGGATCACTCTGGCCAGCGATGATGACGAGGTGATCGGTATGGTCTCGGTCCATAATTTTGAAGAGGACATCCTGGTGGTTTCCGAGAATGGCTATGGAAAGAGGTCTAGCATAGATGATTACCGCATCACGAACCGGGGAGGAAAAGGCGTCAAGACCATTTCTATTACCGAGAAGACAGGCGGACTCGTAGCGATCAAGAACGTATCGGATTCCGATGACCTGATGATCATCAACAAATCAGGCATCGCCATCCGCATGAGCGTGGACGACCTGAGGACCATGGGCAGGGCTACCCAGGGGGTAAAACTGATCAACCTCAAGGATAATGATTCCATTGCGGCAGTGGCCAAGGTCATGAAGGATGAGGACAACCTGGATGATGTGGATGTCAGGGATATCGAAGTAAAAACAGAAGATGGCACGGCTCTTGATACAAAGGAACCGGAATCAGAAGAATAATTAATAAACACTAAACAAAAGATCAAAACAATGAGAACGAAACTATTCATTTTAACGGCTATGATGTTTAGCTCGCTCGCTTTTTCTCAGAAAAGTGAACTGAAGGACGCCGAAAAAGCCTTGAAAAATGGGGATGCTGCAGCTGCCAAAGCCAGTCTGGAATCTATTTCGGGAATGATCGGCGGGGCCGATGACCGTTCCCAGGCGCAATACTACTTCGTCAGAGGGCAGGTGTTTGCCGATCTGGCCAAAAAAGGAGAAGCCGGGGCTTTTGATGAAGCCATCGCTTCCTATAAGAAAGTGATCGAAGTGGAGGATGCCAGTGGGAGGCAGAAGTACAGCTCGGAGAGCACGCAGGCCCTGGCTGGAATGACCTCAGACCTGATCAATGCAGCGGTGGAGGACAACAATAACAAGAAGTTCAAGGAAGGGGCCGATAAACTGTACATGGCATACAAGTTGAGCCCACAGGACACTATTTACCTTTACTATGCCGCCAGCAGCGCGGTTAACGGGCAACACTACGAACAGGCTCTCGGGTATTACGAGGAGCTCAAGGAACTAAATTACGACGGGAGCACCATGTCTTACAAGGCCACCAACGTAGAGACCGGAGAGGTTGAAGAAATGAATGACAAGACCCAGATGGACATCATGGTCAAATCCGGGACCTATAAAAATCCGGTTATGGAGCGAACTCCGTCCAAAAGTTCTGAGATCATCAGGAATATTGCCCTGATCTACACCCAGCTGGGACAGGATGAGAAGGCCCTTCAGGCCTATAAGGATGCGAAGGCTAAAAACCCTAATGACGTGAACCTGGTCCTGAATGAGGCCAACCTGTATTACAAGATGGGTGATAAGGACCGATTCAAGAGTCTGATGGCGGAGGCTTCCAATATGGCTCCGGACAACCCGGATCTCCAGTACAATATAGGAGTTATCAACATGGAGCAGGGTAACCTGGAAGAAGCCAGGACGGCCTACCGCAGGGCTATTGAGATCAATCCGGGCTATGTCAACGCCCAGCTCAACCTTTCCACTACCTACGTGAATGAGGGGAATGCATTGATCGATGAGATGAACAGCCTGGGGAATTCAAGGGCAGATATCGCGAGGTATGAGGAATTGAAGAAACAAAAAGACGATCTTTTCAGAGAAGGCGCTCTGGTCCTGGAGGATGCCCTGAAAAACAACCCGGATAACCAGGGGGTCCTGACCCAGCTTAAGAATATCTATGGAGCCCTGGGGGATAATGAGAATTTTATGAGGATCAAGAAACTCCTCGGAGAATAATATTTATTATTGACACATAAAGAACCCGGCAAATAGCCGGGTTTTTTTATAGGATCTTTTTGATCACGCGAA
>JBFKPJ010000045.1:0-17505 GCA_041628355.1 Muriicola sp.
ATTTTTTCATCGAAGACCCGGGTCTCCAGTACCACCTTCCAGGGCCAGATCTTGCTCAGCGACCCAATGATAAATCCTGTGAGCAGGGCCAGGGTGAGGTCCTTGTAGTGCTGGAACATCCATTTGAGGAGTCGGGCGAAGGACAGCAATCCAAAAAGTGCACCCATGAAAACGGTAAAGAGGGTGAGCAGGTTCCTTTCGTGTACTGCATCCAGTACGGTTTTGTACGAGCCCAGCAAGACCAGGATAAAGGCGCCTGAGATCCCGGGAAGGATCATGGCACAGATCGCCAGAGCACCGGAAAGGAATAGGTAGGGAAGGCTTTCTGTATTCTCCACGGGGGGTAGCTGGGTAATGTAATAGGCGACGGCCGCTCCCAGGACAAGCATCAGCAAGGTACCAGGCCTCCAGGACGAGATGGCCCGTCCTACAAAGATCACGCTGGCAACGACCAACCCGAAGAAGAAGGACCAGAGCAATACGGGTTCGTTCTCTAAAAGCCAGCTGATGAATCTGGCCAGGGTGATCACGCTTAGTGCTATTCCGGTGAAGAGGGCCAGGAGGAACTTGCCGTTAACCTGTTTCCAGGCCGCCGCGACACCTTCCCTGGGAAGGGTTGTTACGACTGCTTGGCCTATCTGATTGATGGAAAAGATAAGCTCTTCGTAGATGCCGGAAATAAATGCAATGGTGCCCCCAGAGACGCCGGGTACGACATCTGCCGCGCCCATGGCCATTCCCTTGAGCGTAACCACGAGATATTGTAAGAGATTGCGGTTCCCCATGTTTTGGAAAAAGCAAAAGTAATGCTTTTATTTCGAAGCCTTCTGCACGCTCTCGATAATATTCCTGGCCCAGACAGAATCGTAAAAGGAAGGGAATTCTTCCTTGAAGATCTCGACCATCTGCAGGTCCTTTTTGAGGGCTTTCCTGAATCTGTACTGGGCTTTTACCGGATCGTTCAGCAGGAGGTAGAGTCCGGCCATCTTATAGAGGATCACGGCTTCATCCGGGTAGAACTCCAGTCCCTGGAGTAGGATCTCGATGGCGGCTTCAACTTCCTGATTCTGGGTGACCACCTCGGCCCAGTTAAGCCAGGTGTCCAGTTCGTAATTCCCGAGATCCACCGCCTGTTTGAAGGAGAAATCGGCTTCGTCATAGTGCTCAAGGGCAGCATGGATACGGGCGCATTTTTTCCAGTACTTGGCATTATCCCCATCGATATTGATGGCTTTGTTGATGTAGTAAAGGGCCCGGTCGTATTTGTGTTTCTTGAAATAGAAATTGGTGATCGCCAGCCAGCCCTTATCCAGCAAGGGGTCCTCGTGAACGGTCTGGTAGAAGTAGAACTTGGCCAGGTCGTCGTTGTTGAGTTTCTCGTGGCACTTCCCGATCCTGAGATAGGCGTGGGAAGTTGGGTCATCAATGGTGATCGTGGTCTCGTAATTCTCTATGGCCTCATTGTACTTCCCGAGTTTTTCAAGCACCTTGCCCTTTTCAAAATAGGCGCCGATAAAGGTGTCATCAGAGATGATGGCAAAATCAAAGGCCGCCAGCGCAGCTTCATACATCTTCAGGGTAAAGTATTGTTTCCCCAGCTGATGCCAGGCCACCTGGCAGTACGGGTTGCGTTCCAGGTAATCGTTGAGGTAGGCGATGGCCCCTTCGTAATCCTCCAGGTATTCGAAACAATAGATCACGTTGTACAGGGAGGAATAATCCTGTTCGTCAAAGGAGACGCATTTCATAAAATTGAGCTTGGCCTGCTCATAATCGTCCATAAATAGGTATTCCATGCCGAGGAGGGCATAGATGTCGAAGCTGTCATCGGTCAATGAAAGCGCCTTTTTCAAAAGAGTGACGGCCGCTTCGTGGTTGTCCTTTTTTGAATGTATGTTGGCCCGTTGTATGTAGATCTCCTCGTTGGTGCCATCTAGCAGCTGGAGCTTGTCCAGGATCTTTTCGGCCAGTTCCAGGTTGTTCTCAAAGACCATGACCTCCACTTCCAGTAACTTGAGTTCCATGGACTCCGGGTGCTGCTGCAGGCCGATCTTGATAGCCTTTTTGGCCAGGGAGATCTTACCGTTGTTCAGGTAGTGATGGATGATGTCCTCGAAGTCTTCGGCATCGAAGAAATAGACATCATCTGTCTTAAGCATGGATTCAAATTTGGTAACGGGGAGGTTCGGTTTCTCGTTAGGATCTAACGCCATAGGAACGTGCTTGGTTATACTATGGACTTAAAAATAGCTTTTATAACCACTTTTATGTCCCGAGAGGGCCTATATTATTAACAAATTAGTTAACAACTCGTTTAGTCATGCCTTCCAAAACCTCCAGGATGATCCCGCATCCCTTCTCGATCTCCTCTTCAGAAACCGTCAGGGGAGGGGTGATCCTGACTGCATTTTTTTCGAAAAGCAACCAAAAGAGGACGAGTCCTTTTTGGGCGCACGAAAGTACTAAATCATTTGCAATTTCACTGCTTTTCATCATCAGGCACAACATCAGTCCTCTCCCCCTGATCTCACGGATCAATGGGTGTTTCAAGAGCTTTCGGAAAAGAGCTTCTTTCCTTAGGGTCTCCCCGATGAGGCCGGTCGAGGTTAGCTCCCTCAGGGTTGCCAGGGCGGCGGCAGCGATCACGGGATTCCCGCCAAATGTAGTGATATGGCCCAGCATAGGATTGTCCTTCAGGGCGGCCATCATCTCCTTTGAGGCCGTAAAGGCGCCAATGGGAAGGCCAGAGGCCATCCCCTTGCCCATCACCAGGATATCAGGGACGATCCCGTAATGTTCAAAGGCGAAGAGTGTACCCGTCCTTCCAAAGCCGGGCTGGATCTCATCCAATATCAGGAGTGTGCCCACCTCTTTGCAGCGTTTTCTCACAGCCAGGAGGTAATCTCCTTCGGGTTGCACAAAGCCTGCCCCTCCCTGAATGGTCTCGAGGATGACAGCAGCAGTTTTCGGAGTGATCCTGTTCAAATCCTCCTTTTTGTTGAATTCGATATGCCTGACGCCTGGCAATAAGGGCCTGAAAGGTGCTTTTCGCTCCTCGTAGTTCATAAGGCTCAGGCTGCCCATGGTATTGCCGTGATAAGCGTTTTTTGCCGCGATGATCTCCGACCTGCCGGTAAAACGCCTGGCGAGCTTCAGCGCTCCTTCTATGGCTTCCGTACCGGAATTGACCAGGTAGGTGGTCTCCAGGGGGGCGGGCAGGTGAGAGGCCAGTTCCCGGGTATACTCCACGGCCGGGGCCTGTACGTATTCCCCGTATACCATGACATGCATATAGGTCCGGGCCTGTTCTTCCACGGCCTGCACAACGGCCGGGTGGCAATGCCCAAGGCTACAGGCAGATACGCCCGCCACAAAGTCGAGGTGAGCCCTGCCCCGGGTATCGTAAATGTAGCTTCCCTCCGCATGGGAAATCTCAAGCGCCAGCGGGTGGGGGGTGGTCTGTGCCTGGTATTTAAGGAAGTCTTTTTTCATATCCGATCAGTTCCCTATTACCCTTATGATCCAGATCTCGTCTGTGTATTTCCCGTAAAAATTGGAATCCCTTGCTCTGATCGCTTCCGACTGAGTGTCATAACGCTCGAGGTAGACATAGGTGAACTGGTTACCCTTCCGGAGGAACGTCTTGGGTTCAATGCCCCTGTCTGAAAGCATCCTGGAGAAACGGGAAAATTGCTCTTCCTCCTGGAACACATTGGCGATGAGGTAATACCCGGGCAGTATTCCGGGTTCGGCCCTGATCTCCGTGATGCGTTCCGGTTTTTCTTTCCCCTCTGTCGGTACCTTCGTCTGGGGAACGGGCACTGCACCGGGGTCTGAGGAATTCACGTAATCCCGGGCCTTTTTTTCGAGTTCAGAGATGGCCGGATCGGCGTCCGTATCGATGGGGTTGTCCATACCCCTGATCCTCGGAAGTACCAGGTTGTTGTCATCTTCGTCAAAGATATCTTCTTTGCTCCGGATCCGCTCGTCCCCCCTCCAGATAAAGCCCTTCAGCTGCCGGCTGCTTTCCGGCAGGTCAGCCTCCGGGAAGATGTCGCCGTCGGGGTTGGTGAAAAATGTGATATCCTCAATGTCACTATTCTCAAAAGTGAGACGGATGGAACTGCAGATCGTCTTGTTGATCCCGATGAGTTCCTGGTTGTCGTTGTACATATAATAGATGACCTCTGTGTTCTTCACCAGGTCAGCGATCTTGAGTTCGTTCTCTATGAATTTCCCGAACAGGTCCTTGCCTTTGGCCTGGTTGAACCCTACCTTTCCAATAGTGTCCTGAGAGATCACAAAGGCGTTGTTCAGCACCTTGAGGGAGTCCAGCTTTTCGGTTTCCATGTCGGAGATCAGCAGGATACTGTCTCCCGTCATCTGGTTTTCCATATTCCACAGCACAGGTTTTCGGATCAGTCTTGTGATACCCGTACGCTGATCAAAATGCAGGGAATCGCATTTCCCGCTCAGGTCGGTCTTGTAGAATTTGGTATTCCTGAAGGCCCGCAGGATCCGCTCCTCTGGCTTTCCGGTGATCATCAGAGTATCCCCGTGTATGTAAAGGGAATCCTGTTCCACCAGGCTCACGGAGACGGCCCTCTTGGTAGCAAAAACCGAGTCCTTCGCCTTGTAGACCTCCGCATAATGCGCCCGGATCACCCCGTTGTTGATCGTATCCGTGACCTTGATATTGTTGGTGGCCGAGGCGAATTCCCGGGCTTTGTTGAAATACACACTGTCCCCCTCGATGATTCGGTTGTTGTAGTTGATCTTTGTGTTCTTGATCCCGTATCCCGTTTCGACCTTCGTATCATAAAAGCCCCGTTCGAAGTAGAGGGTGTAGGTTTCACCCTTTATAGTGGAAGGCCCGTACATATAGGCGTTTTTCGAGAGCGTATAATAGTCCAGCTGACTCGATTCTACCGTGTATTCCGGATTCTTGATCTTCACGTTCTGCAGGAACTGGTACTTCTTGGGTTCCATAAAATACCTGCCTATCCTGCTGGTCAGGGTGTTAGCGGAGTCTACGATGGTTCCCTGACTCCGATAATAGGCTTCCTGGTTCTCCCTGTCAAAGAAAAGGGTATCCGTCCTCAGGGTCATATCGGAGTTCTTCAGCACCACTTTCTCCCAGGCCTTGGCCAGTTTCTCGTTACCGTCATAGTCGATCTTGCCGCTGGTCATGAGGATGGAATCGCCCTGGACGAGCCTGATATTCCCTATGGCCCTCAATTTGTTCTCCTTCTGGTAGAAGATGGCGATATCACACCACAGGTCGGCCCCCTGATGCTCAAACTGTACCTGCCTGTCGTCCTTACTGAAGATGGATGCGCCCGGATAGCGGGTCTCGTCCTTGGTGAAGTTGGCCCCGTATACAATATTGATCTGCCGGGGCTGAGTCTCTTGTCCCTGGGCACGAAGCCCGTGCAGTGAAATGCACAATAGGAGTATGCAGAGGATGCCTTTCAAACGCGTTCTTTTGACCAAAAATAGGGTTTTTTGAAGCAGTTGAATTCTCTTTAGTATAGTTTTAATAAGTCACCCCGATGGGCATTTCAGGATACCGCCAACTCCCTGTGGATGGTCTGTGTCCTGTCCGGGCCCACAGAGACGATCTGAATGGGTACCTCCAGGGCCTCTTCTAGGAACTCGATATAGGCCATCAGGTTCTTGGGTAGTTGCTCTTCAGAATTCATTTTCGTGAGGTCCTGTTTCCAGCCTTTGAATTCGGCATATACAGGAGTTACCTCAGAGGCCTCTATATTGAAGGGAAGGTGGGAGATCTTCTTCCCCTGGTAGTGGTAGGCCGTACATACCTTGATCGTTTCAAATCCGCTGAGCACATCCGACTTCATCATCATCAAATGGGTGACCCCATTGATCTGTACTGCGTATTTGAGGGCCACCAGGTCTAACCAGCCGCATCGCCTCGGTCTCCCTGTGGTAGCTCCGAATTCGTTTCCGACCCGACCCATAGTCTTGCCGTCCTCGTCGAAGAGCTCAGTAGGGAAAGGCCCGCTGCCCACCCTTGTGGTATAGGCTTTGAATATCCCGAATACCTTATTGATCCTGTTCGGAGCGATCCCCAGCCCGGTGCAGGCACCGGCCGCAGTGGTGTTGGAGGAGGTCACGTAAGGGTAGGTCCCGAAATCGATGTCCAGAAGGGATCCCTGGGCCCCTTCGGCCAGGATGGATTTTCCTTCTCTCTGGGCCTGGAAAAGGTATTCCTCGCTGTCGATAAAGGTGAGTTTCTTCAAGGACTCGATAGCTGAGAAGAATTCGGCTTCCAGTTCCTGCAGGTTGTATTGTATGTCCACATCGTAGAAATGGATCATGGCCTCATGCTTGTCTGCCAGCGCCCGGTACCTTTCTTTCCAGTTGCTGAGTTCCAGGTCGCCCACCCTCAAGCCGTTCCTTCCGGTCTTATCCATGTAGGTAGGCCCTATGCCTTTGAGGGTAGAACCTATCTTGGCTTTGCCCTTGGCGGTCTCTGAAGCCGCGTCGAGCAACCTGTGTGTCGGCAGGATGAGGTGGGCCTTGCGGGATATGAGCAGGCGCGATTGGATGTCAATGTCGAATCGATCCAGCTCCGACAGTTCTCTCCTGAAGATCACAGGGTCTATTACCACCCCGTTGCCTACCACATTAACTGCCTTTTCGTGGAAGATCCCGGAGGGGATGGTGTGCAGAACGTGCTTGTGGCCATCGAATTCCAGGGTGTGCCCGGCATTGGGTCCTCCCTGGAATCGCGCAATGATATCGTAGTTTTTGGTGAGTACGTCAACGATCTTCCCTTTTCCTTCGTCTCCCCACTGAAGACCGAGTAGCAAATCTACCGCCATGTATGTCATTTAATTATTTCGCCTCTTCGGGCTGGTTCCTGGTGCCGTAAAAATAAAGCGAATGATTGTTAATCTTGATATCGAATACTTCTTCTATGGTCTTTTTGATCGATTGGATTCGGGGATCACAAAATTCCACCACCTCACCCGTATCGGTAAGGATGACATGGTCGTGCTGCCTGTCGAAATAGGATTTTTCATACTGGGCCTGGTTCTTTCCGAACTGGTGTTTGCGCACCAGTTTGCACTCCAGCAAAAGCTCGATGGTGTTGTAGAGGGTGGCCCTACTCACCCGGTAATTCTTGTTCTTCATTTTGATGTAGAGGGACTCGATATCAAAATGGTTGTCCGTATCGTAGATCTCTTGCAGAATCGCATAGCGCTCTGGGGTCTTCCTGTGGTTGTTTTCCTCCAGAAAGGCCGTGAATACGTTTTTTACGATTTCCTGATCCTTGTTTCCCATTGTGCTTGGTTCAGCTGCGATCCGATGCAAAGGTACAGCTAAAATTCCTAAAAAGCAGCCCTTCCCGGGGCTCAAATAGCACCTCCTGGTCAGGTTCGGCTTACCTTGTCTATCCCTTTGACGGCTTTCAGATTATCGATCAATTTCTTCAGGATACCCTTGTTTTTGACCACCACCGTGATCCGACCTGAGAAAGTCCCTCCATCGGTGTCGAAATTCAGGTTCTTCATGTTCACATGCATATGGTCAGAGATGATCTCCGTGATCTCGTTGATCAGTCCCAGGTTATCCAGCCCCGTCAGTTTGATCTCAGCCGTGAACTCCTCCTGGGAAGAATCTATCCACTTCGCGCTCATGATCCTGTAGGCATAATTGGACTGGAGCTGAATGGCGTTCGGACAGTTCTTCTTGTGTACCTTGATCCCGTCGCTCACACTGATGAATCCGAACACGTCATCGCCGGGGATGGGATTGCAGCACTGGGACAGCTTGTATTCCAGTTTCTCCTCTTCCTTCCCGAAGACGAGCATGTCGTATTTGGAGGTGATCTCGTCCTTGTCGATATCCTCGGGTACCGGCTTTTTCCGCATCCGGTTCTTGAAAAAGCTGATAAAGGCATTGTTATAGGAAGAGGCAAAATCCTTGATCATCTGGTTGTCTATGGAACCGATCCCCACCCGGTAGAACAGGTCCAGGCTGGTCTTCAGTTTGAAAAAGACCACCATTTTGTTGACGGAATCCTCGTTCAGGGTGACCTTCAGGGATTTCAGTTTCCTCCTCAGGATCTCCTTTCCTTCCTCAGCCATGGCCTTTTTCTCATCCCTCAGGGAGGCCTTGATCTTAGACCGGGCCCTGGCCGTGGTGGCATAGTCCAGCCAGTTCTGGTTGGGTTTGGCACTGTCCGAGGTGATGATCTCTACCTGGTCTCCGCTTCTCAACGGGCTGCTCAGGGGTACCAGCTTTCCATTCACCCGGGCCCCCCGCGTTCGCATACCCACTTCGGTATGAATGTTAAAGGCGAAATCGACTGGCGTGGCCCCTTTTGGAAGGGAGATCAGTTCTCCCTTGGGGGTAAAGACAAAGATCTCCTTGGAATACAGATTGAGCTTAAATTCCTCCACAAAATCCACCGCGCTCCCATTGGAGTTCTCCAAAGCCTCCTGCAGCCGGTTCAGCCATTCCTCTATCCCCTGTTCCTTCTGGTCCCCGTGTTTGTATTTGAAATGGGCCGCATATCCCTTTTCGGCTATCTCGTGCATGCGTTCACTTCGGATCTGCACCTCCACCCATTTTCCCCCTGGCCCCATTACCGTTATATGGAGGGCTTCATACCCTGTGGATTTGGGTGAAGAGATCCAGTCGCGCAGGCGGGTAGGATTGGGCGTAAAGTGGTCCGTGACTATGGAATAGATCTTCCAGGCCAGGAATTTTTCGTTTTTCCGGTCCGATTTATAAATGATCCGGATGGCGAATTTGTCGTAGATCTCATCATAGGACACGTTCTGGGTGTTCATCTTCCTCCTGATGGAAAAGATGGATTTCATCCGGCCCTTGATCGTGTATTTTAGTTTTTCCTTGTCAAGGGAGGCCCTGATGACGTTAGCGAAGTCATCGATATACTTTTGCTGTTCCTCCTTGGTCTCCTCTATTTTGTTCTGGATATCCGTGTACACATCCGGTTCTGTGTATTTAAGGCTGAGGTCCTCCAGTTCGGTCTTGATATTGTAAAGCCCGATCCTGTGCGCCAGGGGAGCATAGATATACAGGGTCTCGGATGCCAGTTTCACCTGCTTGTCCTCCGGCATGGACTCCATGGTGAGCATGTTGTGGTACCGGTCAGCGATCTTGATGATGATGACCCTGACATCGTCATGAAGGGTAAGGAGCATTTTCCGGAAATTCTCCGCCTGCTGGGAGATATTGGTGTCCTTCTTCATGTGGGCGATCTTCGTGAGGCCGTCCACGATCCTCGCCACGGTTTCCCCGAAGAGGCGTTCAATGTCGTCCAGGGTGTATTCCGTATCCTCCACCACATCGTGGAGCAGGGCTGATGCGATGGAAACGGCATCGAGGCCGATTTCTGAAGCGACGATCTTGGCCACGGCAATGGGATGGAATATATAGGCCTCCCCCGATTTCCTGCGCTGGTTCTTGTGGGCATCTACGGCCACATCGAATGCAGATCGGATGAGTTTTTTATCCTGGGGGGTAAGGGTCTGGTAACTGATGCGCAACAGTTCCTTGTACTGCTTGGCAATTTCCCGGTTCTCCCTGTCTACTACCGTTTCACTCCTCATATCTTAAAAGTAAGCAATCTTTTGAAGTTATCAACAAAAATCATGCCTGCAGCTTGCGTATTCGGGAGATCAGGGGGGGATGGGAATAGTGCATGAATACATAGGCCGGGTGGGGGGTGAGGTTGCTCAGGCTGTTTCTTGAGAGCTTCTTCAGGGAACTGACCAGGGGTGGTCCCCCATAGGTCATTCTGGCATACCGGTCGGCCTGGAATTCAAATTGCCTCGACATATAATTCATCGCCAGGCCGGTCAGCTGGGAAATCGGACTGTACAGAAGACCGAACCCGACCAGTGCCGCGTGAAAGCTCGGCTGTTCCACACCAATGGCCCTGGATACTTCCGGATTGTTGATGAAGAGCGACAGGAGGAAAAGGGTGAGCCCCGTCAGGGCTGTGGAGACCATCAGGTTAAAGATGATATGCCGGCGCTTGTAATGCCCTACCTCATGGGCAAGCACGGCGACGATCTCTTCCTCTTCCAGGTCCTTTATCAATGTGTCGTAGAGGGTGACCCGTTTCTGTTTCCCAAACCCCGAGAAGTAGGCGTTGGCCTTGGTAGACCTTTTGGAACCGTCGATCACGAAGATGCTTTCCAGCTCGAAACCGACCTTCGCGGCATAATCCTGTATGCGTTTTTTGAGGCTGCCTTCTTCCAGGGGCTCCTGTTTGTTGAACAATGGGACGATCAACTTGCTGTAGAACAGGTTCATAAATACCGAAAATACAGTGATCAGTCCCCAGGCGTACAACCAGAATGAACTGCCCGTCCACTGGAAGAACAGGATGACGAGCGACAATATTCCCCCACCCAGGATGCCCAACAACAGCCATCCTTTAATTTTATCTGTAATGAACAGCCTCAGAGTGCTCTTATTGAACCCAAACCGGGCTTCGATCACAAAGGTTTTGTAATAAGAGAAAGGGGTCATGAGCAGGTCGCTTCCCAGCATGATGATCCCGAAAAAGAGCAGGGCCATGCCGATGGGATGATCGGTGAACCCTCTCACCACCTGGTCTACCCACTGAAACCCACCGAAGAAAAGGATCCCCAGGATGAGCAGGAGAGAAAAGGTGGAAGAAACGATTCCGAAAGTGTAATTGGTCTTTTTATAGGCCTGGGACCTGTTGTATTCCTCAGGGTCGTACACATCGGACAATTCTCCTGGAACAGGCTCCGCGAATCGCCTTGCATTGAGGTAATCCATCAGGGATTCCACCAGGAATTCAACGACCACTATGGCTATGATGAGATAAAAAAGCGTAGTGCTGCTCATATTTGGGACGGATAGGAAGTTATCCGGCAGGTGCCTGACGCTGCCTTTTGGCCTCAAAGATAAGGATTGCTGCGGAGACGGAGACGTTCATGGAATCTATCTGCCCTTCCATGGGGATGACCACCCGCTGATCTGCCCGTTTCATCCATTCCTTCGACAGTCCCGTGGATTCAGTCCCTACGGCTATGGCACAGCCTCCTGTATAATCGGCCAGGGTATAGGGGATGGCATCCGTTAGCGTGGCGGCATACAGCCTGATCTGTTTACTTTCGAGAAACTCCAGGACCTCCCCGGAATTTCCCGTGGCCACGGGGACCGTAAAGAGGCAACCCACACTGGAACGCACGGTATTTGGGTTGTATAGATCCCCGATGGGGTCTGCAATGATGACGGCATCGAGATTCGCCGCATCCGCTGTCCTCAACAGGGCTCCCAGGTTTCCCGGCTTCTCTACCGCCTGGGCTATGAGGATAAGGGGTTCTTCCGGCAAATGCAACGTGTCGAGACTGTGATCCTTTGTGCTGGCAATAGCCAAAACACCTTCGGTTTTCTCCCGATAGGCCAGTTTTTGGTAGACTTCCCTGGAGACCTCCACGATCTCCGCTGCACCTGATCCGCTTCCGGCCAACTCAAGGGCCTTTTCACAGGGAAAGAATTCCGGATAGAACAGCAGTGTAGCTATCCTGTATCCACCTGCCACAGCCATGGACAATTCGCGCTGACCTTCAAGGACGAAGAGGCCTGACTTATCCCGTTCCCTGTTCTTGTGTTTGAGCTGGGTGACCTGGCGTACGAGTGGATTCTGGAGGCTGCTGATCTGTTTTACACTTTGCATAGATGCTAAAATATCGTAAACTGTAAATTTATGAACACTAACCCGACAAATTACTAAATCGTCATAATAACCATGCAAAAAGCTTTAGTATTGATTTTGGCAATCGTTGTTTTAGGTTGCAGGCAAGTACCCAGGGATGAGTCGCGTACAGTCGGAAATTCATCGGGGAATCCTGTGGAAGTAGAAGCGCAGTATCCCGATGCCTTACAAGAAGTGTTTAACGCACATGGAGGACTTAAACTCTGGAGGGAGCAGAGGTATCTGACCTATGAAATCCCCAGGAACTCCGGAGTTGAGAAGCATCAAATCGACCTCTACTCAAGGGAAGACCTCATCGAAACCTACACCTATCAAATGGGCTTCGACGGGAAAGAGGTATGGCTCCGGGACCCAAAAGGGCATTACACAGGTGATCCCGTCTTCTACCACAACCTGATGTTCTATTTCTATGCCATGCCCTTTGTGCTGGCTGACCCGGGCATAGAATACTTTGAGACCAAACCCCTGGCATTTGGGGGAAAAGATTATCCCGGAATTGGGATCCGCTACGGGGATGGTATAGGAACCTCCCCGGAAGACGAGTATTACCTGTATTACGACCCGGAGTCCCATGTAATGGCATGGTTGGGCTATACGGTTACCTATCGTACAGGGAAACCTTCTGATGACGTCCATTATATTCGCTATGACGACTGGATACCTGTGTCAGGACTCAAATTGCCAGGTTCAATCACCTGGTATACGTTAGAAGGTGGGGAGCCCGCTGAGGCAGGAAATACAGTGAAGTTTCAGGAAGTAGCTCTGGATCGCACTCAGGCAGACCCTTCCTTATTCGCCATGCCGGAAGGGGCCGTGATCAGAGAACCTTTTCGGGCTGAGGAATAAAAAAAGGGGCTCAAAGGCCCCTTTAGATTTTATTCGGCGTTGTATTTGCCCATGTACCGTTTCCAGAGTTCTGTCTGATGTGTCTCCAGGGAGATCTCTCGCCCGTCGATAAAGGCATGTGTGAGCCGGTTCCCCCTCATATCCAGGGCGTCCCCCTCTGAAACGAAGAAAGTAGCACTCTTTCCCTGTGCCAGGGTCCCGTAATGGTCGTCGATCCCCAGGATCTTTGCCGTATTTCCGCTGATCAGCTGCAGGGCCGCTTCCTTTTCGAGGCCTTGCCCCACTACCTGTCCGGCGTAAAAGGCCAGGTTCCTGGTCTGGAAATTGGAAGCTTCCGCGTTCTGCAGGGCCACGAGCAACCCGGCATCTACAAGCATCTTCGGCAGTTTATAGGTGAGATCGTAGTCATCGTCATCAAATTCCGGTAAGCTGTGGGTAAAATTCACCAGTACCGGAATGTCGTTCTTCTTGAGGAAATCGGTGACCCGATACGCGTGATAACCGCCTACCAGCACGATTTTCGCTACACCGGCTTCTTTGAGGGAAGTGATGGCATCCACGATCTGTTTTTCGTCCTGGGCGTACACATAAAGTCGCTTGCTCCCGTCAAAAAGGCCCTGTGAGGCTTCAAAGGCGGGGTTCACAGAGGCGGGTTTCCCTTTGCCGTATACCCCGGCGTTTCTCAGGAAGGAGAGGACTTCCTCAACCTGCTCCTGGTATTCCTTGTTGGGCTGGTACCCTCGGTCTTCTCCGAGCCACCAGCGACCCCTCCTGAAGGTATTCGGCCAGTTGAGGTGGATACCGTCATCGACCTTTACAGCCGCATCTTCCCAGTTCCAGGCATCGAATTGCACGATGGAGGAAGTTCCGGAGATCCTTCCTCCCTGGGGAGTGATCTGCCCTAACAGGACCCCGTTGGGCCTCATGCTCTCGACCACCTTGGATTCTGCATTGTAGGCAATGAGGCTTCGTACATGGGGGATCAGGCTGCCGATCTCATCCTGGTCATCACTGGCTCTCACTGCATTGATCTCTATGAGTCCGAGTGATTTGCCGGGGGCGATGAATCCAGGATAGATGTGCTTTCCCCGGGCGCTGATCACCTTTCCCTGCGGACTCACCCCTGCCCCGAGGGCCGTAATTTTCCCGTTCTCGAAGACCAGGGTGCAGTTCTCGATGACCGAACCATCACCGATATGGGCGGTGGCTCCGGTCACCGAGATCACCTCGGACTGCGCAGGTGCCGGGGTTTGCTGTCCCTGGGTATGCTGATAAAACCCTATCAACAGGGCTATTGCTATATATCTCAATGTTTTCATGGTGCTCATTTTATAAACTGTCACAGTTGAATCTCTCTTTCTTGCGCTGGGTGGGACGCTGCATCTTGCTTCCCCCATTCTTCTCGTCTATCATCATTTTGACAAGCTGGCTGCGCTCTTTCTTGATCGCTTCCCTTAAGGCTTTGTCCTCTTCGAGGTCGAAATAGGGAACCCCCTGTATGATGGTCTTCTCAGCTTTTGCATAGACAGACATTGGATGGGCGTTCCAAAGGACGATGTCTGCTTCCTTGCCCACTTTGATGCTGCCAACCCTGTCGTCGATATGCAGGAGTTTTGCCGGGTTGAGCGTAACGGTCTTCCAGGCTTCCTCTTCGGACATCCCGCCGTATTTAATGGTCTTTCCGGCCTCCTGGTTGAGTCGCCTCGACATCTCAGCATCGTCGCTGTTGATCGCCACGGTCACGCCCTGGCTGGCCATGATGGCCGCATTGTAGGGGATGGCGTCATTCACCTCGAACTTGTAAGCCCACCAGTCGCTGAAAGTGGATCCTCCCACCCCGTGTTCAGCCATCTTATCGGCCACTTTGTAACCTTCGAGGATGTGGGTGAAGGTATTGACCCTGAAGCCGAATTTCTCAGCCACTTTCATCAGCATGTTGATCTCGCTCTGCACATAGGAGTGGCAGCTGATAAAGCGCTCACCGTTCAGGATCTCGGCGAGTACTTCCATTTCCTCGTCGTAACGGTAGGGCTTGCCGCTTTTCTTCAGGGCATCGTATTCCTTGGCCCTCTGGAAGTAATTGACGAAGACCTGCTCCACGCCCATACGGGTCTGAGGGAATCTGGAATTGCTGCTCCAGTTACTCTGCTTGACGTTTTCCCCCAGGGCAAACTTGATGAACTTGGGAGAGTTCTCGAAGATGAGGTTATCCGCAGATTCTCCCCATTTAAGCCGTAAGATAGCCGATCTTCCGCCTATCGGGTTGGCAGAACCGTGCAGGAGCTGTACTGTGGTCACGCCTCCGGCCAGGTTGCGGTACAGGTCCATGTCAGTGGGGTCCACCACATCGGTCATCTTTACCTCGGCCGAAGAATTCTGCCCAGACTCATTGATGGCCAGTCCGGCGATATGGCTGTGCTCGTCTATGATACCCGCTGTGAGGTGTTTCCCTGTGGCATCGATCACCCTGGCACCACCGGCATTCAGGTTCTTCCCGATCCTGGCGATCTTGCCATCCCTCACGAAGACATCCGTGTTTTCCAGGATCCCTTCTGCCTCACCCGTCCAGACAGTGGCATTTCGGAATAACATGTCCTCTGCGGTTTTCTTCTGTGCGTACCCGTATCCCACATTGGGGAATTTGACGGGCATGACTACCGGAGGCTCGGCAGCATCTTCTTTTTTATCGGCAGATTTCTCTTCCGGACCTGCTTTTCTGGTCGCAGAAAATATGGAATCCCCTCCGTCCGGGAGTAAGACCCGTCCCTGGAAGTTATCGTCATCGGCAGTCACCCGGGCTGTCATCCTGTAGATGTCCTTTTCCGGAGTGGTCAGGGACAGGGTGATCCAGTCGCCGTCAAAGGAGAACTTGGAGTCTATCTTTACCGTGTCCTGCTTGATCTCAGCCTTTGGTTTGGAGGGCTCTCCCGAGATGCTCAGCTCGTAGGACGATCCACTGACGCTCAGGTCATAGGTGCCCCTGATATCTTTCACGTCCATGGGATTTACGACATGCTTCTGACCCTGTACCCAGTTCTCGTAGAGGGTGGTCTCCTTGTCGAACACATTTCCTGAGGTGATCAGGAAGTTGGCGTAACGCCCCGGCTGTAAGGAGCCGATGAGCTCCGATTTGCCCAGGATGGAAGCCGGCACGGTAGTGAGGGCTTCAAGGGCCTTGGTCTCTGATAGCCCATAGGTGATCGCCTTTGAGAGCTTTCCCTTGAGTTCAGATGGACTTTTCAATTCGTGGAGGGTGATGCTGAAGGCCACTCCCTTGTCTGACAGGACCTTGGGGTTAGACGGAGCCTGGTTCCAGTATCTCATGTCCTTGAGGGCAACATAGTCAGCCTGGAAGGGGTCTGAAACATCATAGGCATCCGGGAAATTCAGCGGGATGATCAACCGGGCATTGGTGGCTTTGATCTCGTCTATCATTTCAAACTCGTTCCCGCCACCCAGGATGGCGTATTGGACCCCGAATGCATCGCCTATCTTGTCGGCACGCAGGACATGGCCCGCATTACCCGCCGCGAAGATCTGTACCATGCCCCTGTTTTCGATCAGGGCCTCCAGGGAACGGTCTTTGGTGTTCACCATCCCTTTCTGGTACCAGGAGGCATCGTTGTACATCTGCCTGAGTAAGGCCATAGCACCCATCAGGGAGGAGGGATAAGACTGGTTTTTAAGGACACTCCTGTCGAAGGAGAAATACTGGGCCGAATTGTCATCGAGAATGCGTTCAGCGTCATTGCCTTCAGCCCTCAGGGCGATCAGGACCCCGGAACCCCGGGCGATCCCGTCCTGTATGTGCGAATTGACCACCCCAAAGCCTGCTTCACGCAGCGATTTGGCGCTCTTGTCGTCATATTTGAAAGCGTTGATCGCATCCGCTTCCGGCATGATGTGATCATTCCAGTAAAACCCTTCCCGAGACGGGTCGTACTGAGCAGATCTTCCCCTGCCGGAAGGCCTTTTGGGCTGCTCCACCCCAAAGGAAGAGTACACATCGATAAAGGATGGGTAGATGTACTTGCCTTTCAGGTCGATCTGTACTGTATTTGGCGGTACGCTCACGGTTTTTCCCACGGATACTACCTTTCCGTTTCGGATCAGGAGGGTTCCGTCCTCGATGACCTGGGTGGGACTCACATAAATTCGCGCATGGGTTAGCGCAGTATAGTTGTTGTTCTCAGCTTTTACCCCGTCGTTCTTGGGGAAATAATCCTGAGAAAACAGGGAGTACGTACATAGCCAGGCAATGGCCAGTACAAAATACTTTATTTTCATAAGTGCCTTGATTTTTAGTTAGTGGCTAAAATTAAACGAACCGTGTAGAAATGAATCCGCATTACATTTTTTTTAACAAAAAAAGGGGGGATCTGTCCGAGGAAATCACCTAGAGGGGGAATTGTTCGTGGTACGCTACCAGCAAGGCCACTACCAGGTTGTAACTCCGGATGCCCTCGGCCTGGTTGTTGGCTTTCAGAAAGGCATTGAATGACATTTTAAAGAGAGGTTCCAGCGGGTTTTCATAGGCCGTCCAGAAGGCTCTGAGTTCCTCATAATCCTTTTTTATCCCGGTATTTACCCCCGCATAGGCCTGCTGGAACAATTCTTCATCCAGGAAGCGGAGTTCGGAAAGGCAGTAGCCCAGCGCATAGGAAAGTGCCGTATATCTCAGGCGGGGGTCTTGCTGGTTCAGGGCAGCCAGATAACCGATGAAATTAGCCTCGTTTTCGGCTGCATATCCCAGTTGGTGAGCGATCTCGTGGCAGCTGACCACTGGGAACCTGGACATGGGGATCTTCTGGTTTACCTGTGCCTCCAGGGTAAATGGATTTAGGTAGCCCCCATAGCCCATATATGTGAGGGCCAAACTATACAGGGAACCCTTGATGCTGGAA